>NZ_JAXOFN010000048.1:0-39207 GCF_034420155.1 Massilia luteola | reverse complement strand
TGGTTTACGGGCGTATACCCGAGTCGCCAAACTCAAAAAACCAAAACCCCGCAACATGTTCAGCATAGCTACCTTTCAAGAATTATTAAAGGGCCTGCCCCGCTCGAAGTTTGATCAGCTGGTAAAAAGACACAAGGCCGACAAGTACTCGAAGAAGTTCGGGCACTGGCAACACCTGATCGCGATGATGTACGGCCAGCTCAGTGAAGCCCCGGGCTTGCGGGCGCTGGAGACGGGCTTTAATCATCACCGCTCTCACCATTACCATTTGGGCGCCGGGATGATCAAACGTACGACGCTGGCCGATGCGAACGCCAGGCGCTCCGATACCGTGTTCAGTGACGTCGCCAATTGGCTGATGGGACAGGTGTCGCGTCAGTTGCGCAGCGATAGTGCTGAATTGATGTATCTGCTCGACTCGACGTCGTTGACGCTCAAGGGACGGGAATTCGAGCGCTGGACACAAGAGAGCCGTACCCGTAATACCCAGGGTATCAAGGTCCATGTCCTGCTTGATGCCCAGACCCGGACGCCAGACTGGATTTCGTTCAGCGCGGCCAACGTCAACGACGTAGAGAAAGCCTGGAGCGTACCGCTGGTTCGGGGCGCCCTTTACGTCTTCGACAAAGGCTACTGCGACTACGCCTGGTGGAACGCCATCAGTCAGGCTGGGGCGCAGTTCGTTACCCGGTTCAAACGCAATGCCGGCCTACGGATAATCGAAGAAAGAAGCATTCCCGCCGAAGCCGCCGGGATCGTGCTCAATGATGAAATCGTCCAGCTCAAACATAAGCGCCCCGGAGGACGAGACAACCCATATCTGGCATCGCTACGGCGTATCACGATCGCTCGCCCGGAAAAGGACACGCCGCTTGTCCTGGCCACCAACGATCTGGACAGCGCCGCGTTCGAGATCGCCCAGCGTTACAAGGAGCGCTGGGGAATCGAACTGTTTTTCAAGTGGATCAAGCAGCACCTGAAAATCAAAAAATTCCTCGGGCGGAGCGAAAACGCAGTGCGCATCCAAGTGCTTACAGCGTTGATCAGCTATTTGCTCGTGGCGCTCTACAAGCAGCGGCACTCGCTCAAGATCAGTCTCTGGGACTGTCTCGTGCTGATACGCGCCACCTTGTTTCAGCGCCCCGAGATCGAAGCTTCCCGCTATCGACAACGACGGCGACTTCAGCAAGAAATGGCAGAGCTCCAGCTGAGCCTCATCTGATGAAACTGTCAAGAATTTTATTCCGGACAGCAGTGCGCGCAGGCGGGGGCCCAAGTTCTGTTCGCGTTATCCACACGCTCGCAAAATTGGGCCCCTGCCTTCGCAGGGGCGACGGTAGTGATGCGCACTACAACTATCGTCAGGCAATCTTTTCCATTTTTTCCGACGTTTCCGACCGTTGCGGCAGCATTTTTTGCGCCGACGCAGAGAGGCTTTCCAGGTTCTTGCGCAGCCACCGGTGCGCCGGGCTGCGGCCGTCGCGTTCGTGCCACAGCATGTCCAGGTGCACGGCCGGCAGCTGGAACGGCAGCTCGCGCCAGGTGAGCTGTTCCGCCGCGCCCGTCGAGGCGATCAGGTGCTTGGGCAAGACCGTCACGAGGTCGGAATTGGCGACCACGCGGCCTGCCGTGAAGAACTGGTTCACGGTCAGCAGGATGCGCCGCTCGCGGCCGATCTGCGCCAGCGCTTCGTCGACGAGGCCGTGGGCGCGGCCGGAAAAGCTCACCAGCAAGTGGTTCGACTTGCAATAGTCGTCCAGGTCGAGCTTTTCCTGGGCCAGCGGGTGGTTCTTGCGCATCACGACTACGTATTCGCCCGAATACAGGCGCTCGTGGCGGATCGGCGAGCCGGTCTCGTACGACAGCTGGGCCGCGACGCCCGGGAAAAAGCCGACGGCCAGGTCGATGTCGCCGCGCAGCAGCATCGGGCGCGGTTCGCGCGTGGTCAGCGGCACCATGCGGATGTTGACGCCCTGC
Organism: Massilia luteola; assembly: GCF_034420155.1. NCBI lineage: Bacteria > Pseudomonadati > Pseudomonadota > Betaproteobacteria > Burkholderiales > Oxalobacteraceae > Massilia > Massilia luteola. The sequence goes on along the minus strand of NZ_JAXOFN010000048.1, from coordinate 37,230 downwards.
GCCTCTTTTTCGATCGACCGCACCAGCGACGGCAGCCACAGGGCGGCCGTGGCGTCGGCCATCGCCATGCGGAAGGTCGCCTGCGCTTTGGAGACGTCGAACGTTTCCGGCATCACGGCCGCTTCCAGCGCGGCCAGGGCCTGGCGCACGGCCGGCCACAGCGCTTCCGCGCGCGGCGTCGGCTTGACGCCGTAGGCCGTGCGGATCAATAACTCGTCGCCCAGGCTTTCGCGCAAGCGTTTGATGGCGTTCGAGACGGCCGGCTGGGTCATCGCAAGGTGACCGGCGGCGCGTGTGAGGTTTTGCTCGGTCATGACGGCGTCGAAGACGCGGAGCAGGTTCAGATCAAGCGTGAGGAAGCTCATGGGACTCCGTTCAGGACTGGCAGTAAATGGTTCATCGGTACGGCAAGTGTACCCGATTTCCATTCACAATCAATATAAGAGCTATCAGTAAGCGTAATTAGATTTATATGTTGCGTTGCACTATAGTGACATTGAACAATAGATCAGATTGCCACTCCGAGACTTGCCATGTCCTTCTCAGCGACCCTTTTCCAGACACCGGTGATGGCCTTTCCCTTCACCCACCTGCTGCTCGTGATGGTCCAGCTGACCCTGCTGGGCGGCGTCGTGATGTTCTTCCGCCCCCTCCTGATCGGCATCGCCCGCGCGCTGGTGCTGGTGGTGCGCCCCCGTCCGACAAAGGATGAGCTGGCCGCACGCCGCAAGCAGCGCACGCTCGCTGCTACCGTCCAGGCCGCTCCGGCCGACGTCGGCGTGCTGGGATCGCACTGATTTTTACCGTTTAGTCTACACAGCTTCCTCTTCGAAAGCGGCGCCCGGTCATCCGGGCGCCGTTTTTTTTCGTCCGTGTTCCGGACCCGTCCCCATCCCTGAAACGTAAGCCATTTTCACCCGTCGCGGGTAACTTGAGGTCGCTCGGGTTATCAGGCGTTTTTTCGCCGGTTTTATTTAACAATCAGTCGATATCGAATGCAGGTATCAAAAAATCGATGATCAATGAATTGATGAGTTAACGGCACATTAATGGCATATTCTGTAGTGTTGATGACATATTGTGGATATGTTGTGTAATTCACAACCATGTCTGAAAAGAGCGGTATAAAACGAAAAAATGGATAGAATCGCCGAGAGTATCTATGGTTTGATTGAATATATGCAGGCGATATCCGAAGTTCATGATTGGTTACGCATCATGGATGAATGATAGTAAAAATCGATTCCATCGAATGGGTGAAGCGCCAGAGGCGTCGGCGCGCCGGCTGGCCTCCCCCCACACCCAAAAAAACGGGAGGTACGCAGTCAAAAAATCGAGGGCGAAAAAAAACGCGGCCGCCGGTTGCCCGGGGCCGCGTCGCGGGGAAAAACAGGGGTTACTTGGCTTCGCCCAGCAGCGCCGGCTTGAGCGAGCGGTCGACCGGCTTGTCGCCCAGCCAGATGCGCAGGATCGCGTTGTAGAAATTGATGTCGGGGATAGGGCCGCCCAGCTTCTGCCCGTTCAGTTCGGCTTGCGTACCGGTGCCCGGGATCCAGTCCAGGTGCAGCACGTCGCCCTTCTTGAGACCGTCGACGGAGGCGAACAGTTCTCCCATCTTGCTGATCTGGGCCACGATGCGCTGCTTTTCGGCCTTGTCGATGTTCTCGTTCAGGCCATCCATGAAGGCTTTACCGAAATCCTCCGACGAGATGTCGCGCGCCATCTGCAGCGTCACGCGGCGTGGGCCCTCTTCCTTCAGGACCTCGGCCGTGTTGTTCTTCTTTTCCGGCAGGTACAGGCCGGCCGCGTAGACCTTGATGATGAACTTGGTGCGCATGCCGGCGCCGTTCAGCTTCAAATCCTTGCCGGCGACCTTGGTCGTGTCCTCGAACTTGTAGCCGCTGACGTCGACCGCGGCAAAGGCCGGCAGGCTGGCGGCGAGGGTCAGGACGGCGCCGGCGAGCAGGCCCTTGATGGCGGATTGGTGGATAGTCATAGGTGTCTCCTTGAAATAGGCTGTCGTTGTGAAAATCGGCGGCCGCGGTTCAGGCCGCGGCCAGTGCCTGGGGGGATCGTGCCAGGCGCGGCGCCGCTTGCGCATCCGTACCGGCATTGTGCAGCTTGAACACGCTGACGGCGCGCGCCAGGCGCTGTGCCTGCTCCTGCATCGATGCGGCCGCGGCGGCGGCCTGCTCGACGAGGGCCGCGTTCTGTTGCGTCGTCTCGTCCATCGCGACGATGGTCTGGCTGACCTGGGCGATGCCGGCACTCTGCTCGAGGCTGGCAGCCGTAATTTCTCCCATGATGTCGGTGACGCGGCGCACGCTTTCGACGACTTCTTCCATCGTCACGCCAGCCTGCTCGACAAGGGTGCTGCCCTCCTTGACCTTGTTCACGGAATCGCCGATCAGCAGCTTGATTTCCCGGGCGGCGGCGGCCGAGCGCTGCGCCAGGCTGCGCACTTCGGACGCCACGACGGCGAAGCCGCGCCCCTGCTCGCCCGCGCGCGCGGCCTCGACCGCGGCATTCAGCGCGAGGATATTCGTCTGGAAGGCGATGCCGTCGATCACGCCGATGATGTCGACGATTTTCTTGGACGACGTCGTGATCGATCCCATCGTCTCGACGACGCGCGACACGACGGAGCCGCCGCGCGCCGCCACCTCCGACGCCTGGGCCGCCAGTTGATTCGCCTGGCGCGCATTGTCCGCGTTCTGCTGCACGGTGCCGGTGAGCGCGCGCATCGAACTCGACGTCTGGGCCAGCGACATTGCCTGCGATTCCGTGCGCGTCGACAGGTCCTGGTTGCCGCTGGCAATTTCTCCTGACGCGCAGGACATCGAGTCGGTACTCGTGCGCACTTCCCCGACGATGCGGATCAGGCTGGCGTTCATATGGCGCAGCGCCTCCATCATCTGGCCCGCTTCGTCGCGGCTGTCGACCGCGATGTCGCTCGTGAGATCGCCGTCGGCGACGCGGCGCGCGATCTCCACCACCTGTCCCAGCGGGCGGGTGATGCTGCGCGTGGCCAGCCACGCGACGCCCAGCGACAGCCCGGCCGCGATGGTCGTCAGCGCCAGGATCAGCATCTGCGTACGCTGCGTGACGGCGGCCGTGTTGGCGCCGGCCTGGTGCATCGCCGCGTTCTGCCAGGCGACGAACTTGTCCAGCTGCTCGAAGTAGCGTGTCTGCTGGGGCCGTAGCGAGAACATGAATTTCATCATCGCCTCATCCTTCTTGTCGTCGTTGACGAGTTGGATGAAGGTCGTCTGCGCCGGCAGGAATTTGTTCTGGATGGCCGCCAGCGCTTTCAGGATGCCGGCGGCCTCGGCGTCGCCCGTGCTCTTTGCCAGTTCGGCGACCAGCGTGGTGGCGTTGGCGCTGCGCGCTTCCGTGTTGGCGAGCTCCTTTTTGATCTGGTCCGGATCGGTCATGATGAGGACGTTGAGCATGCTGCGCGTCGCCTCGCTCACGTCTTCCTTGATGTGGTTGGCCGCTACCGTGTTGGCGTAGCGCACCTTGAGCAGCGTGTCCATTTCCTTGTTCAGGCTGGCAATCCTGACATAAGAAAGCCCTGCCAGCAGGACCAGCAGGGCAATCACGACACCGAACCCGATGGCCAGACGCTGGCCGATACTCATATTTTTAATCATTATTCTGAGTCTCTCCGTCCAAAAAAAGAATGGGCGTGCTAATTTTGCAAGATAAATATAGCACCGATGTGTTGGCAAAATTAGAGACTCAAAACTATTTCAATGCTGCAATAGCACAATCCCCGGCCCGGGTATCACGGCGCGTGAATGACGACGGGGGATTTGCTGCGCACCAAAGTGGGGCATCGGAGTGTTGTGTTTTGGAACAAGCTTGGCCGATCGACGACCGATCGGGACGGCGCGCGCCAAAAGAAAAGCCGGCGCGAGGCCGGCTTCGGAGGGTCAGGCCGCCTTGGCCTTTTCCGCGGTCAGGCGATCGTATTTCGCCTGGAGTTGTTCGCGCGTTTCGCGCCATTCGGGATTGAACGGAATGCACGCGACCGGGCATACTTGCTGGCACTGGGGCTCATCGAAATGGCCGACGCATTCCGTGCATTTGTTCGGATCGATCTGGTAGAACTCCGGACCCATCGAGATCGCGTCGTTCGGGCACTCGGGCTCGCACACGTCGCAATTGATGCAGTCGTCGGTAATCAGTAATGCCATGACAAACTAGCCTCAGGGTTTCGGGGCGGCCGCCAGCTCGGCGATTTTCTTTTGCAGCCAGCGGTCGACCGAGGGGAACACGAATTTCGATACGTCGCCGCCCAGCATCGCGATTTCGCGCACGATGGTGCCGGAGATGAACTGGTACTGGTCGGACGGGGTCAGGAACAGGGTTTCGACGTCGGGCAGCAGATAGCGGTTCATGCCCGCCATCTGGAACTCGTATTCGAAGTCGGATACGGCGCGCAGGCCGCGCACGATCACGCGCGCGTCGTGCTGGCGGACGAAATCCTTCAACAGGCCGGAAAAGCTTTCGACCTTCACGTTCGGATAATGGCCCAGCACTTCGTTGGCGATTTCCAGGCGCTCGGCCAGCGAGAAAAAGGGACGCTTGTTCTTGCTGTCGGCGACCCCGACCACCAGGGTGTCGAACAGACCCGATGCGCGACGCACCAAATCTTCGTGACCGCGGGTAAGCGGATCGAAAGTTCCTGGATAAACGGCTACAACCATTGCGGCTCCCTGGAGAATGCACCTGAATAGACGCGCATTATGCCTGAAATTTCGGCAGCCGCCCCGGTGTGGGGCGCCATTTGCTTATTCCTTAAGCAGTTTTAGGGTCAAAATCGGTGTTTTAATGCAACTTTAGCAGGTGGTAATGCACCATGCCGGCCTTGTCGGCACGGACCAACTGCCACGGCTGCAGCCATTCCGGCACGTCGCCGGCCGCATCGCTCGTCTCCGGAAAAGGCAGGCGCTCGCCCGATTCGGCATACACGAGGCCGCCTTCGTTGAGCAGTTGCGCACACAACGGCAGGGCCTGGACGAGGAAGTCCTGCTGGTACGGCGGGTCGAGGAAGATCAGGTCGAAGCGTTGGCCGCGCTGGATGAAGTCGCGCGCCACGGCCAGGGCGTCGGCGCGCAGGACACGCACATTGTCCGCCTTGAGTTTGTCCTTGATCAGTTCGAGCTGGCGCACGACGGCGCCGACGGTATCGATCATCGTGACGGACCGGGCGCCGCGGCTGGCGGCCTCGAAGCCGAGGGCGCCGCTGCCGGCGAACAGGTCGAGGCAGTCGGCGCGGTCCCAGTCGCCCGTCGTCTGGTGGTTGATCCAGTTGAAGACGGTTTCGCGGACGCGGTCGGGCGTGGGGCGCAGGCCGAACGCGTCGAGAACGGGGAGCGGGGTGCGTTTCCAGGCGCCGCCGATGATGCGGACCTGTTGCGGCGGGCCGGGACGGCGCGCATAGGTGGGGGCGGACTTCTTTTTTTGCATGGGCGGGAATATAGCACGGCGTCCGGTGGGTACGCCGTGCCTACCTACCCATCACTTTCCAGAAGCCAGCGCGTTGAAATCGTTGATCCACCCCTGCATGCGCTTCTGCGCATGGGCTTTCTGTTCCGGCGTCGTGATGCGGATCGCCGTCAGGATGAATTTCGACGTGCTGTCGACATAGGCATCGAAGAATGCCTTGCGGTCCGGCGCGTCCATGCGGTCGAAAAGGTCGCGCAGCAGGTCGTGGACCGCCGACATCGTCTGTTCCTTGCTCAGCTTATCCTGGTGGATGCGCTGCAGCAGCGCGATGATTTTTTTCTGCCGCGTCATGCGCTCCTGCAGCCAGATCTCGTTGTCGAGCGGGCGCGCGTCGGACGCTTTACGCAGTGCCGCCTCCTGGTCGCGGTTGAAGCTGCCGAACCACAGTTCGAGCTGTTCCATCGCTTTTTTATAGCGGGCCTTATGTTGGTCGTCGATGCTGCCGCTCATGAATTTCTTGCGGAAGTCCTCGTTATTCTTCGCGAATTTCTTTTCCATTTGGACGATCTGGTCCGGCTTGATCGACATCGCCAGATCGGCCAGCTGCGGCAGCGCCTTAAAGGCCAGCAATTCCGTCCGCGCCTTGATGTCGCGGTAGTCGGAGAGCAATTCATCCTGCGTCACGTTGCCGTCGCCGAGCTGGCGCTGCATTTTGCTCAGCAGGCCGGCGTAATCGTGCAATTGGGTCGTGCGGTGCCACTGGAACAGGTTGTCGATGTCTTTCTTGACCCAGTCGGACTGGTCGCTGTCGAGATCGAGATAAGCGTTCAACCACCAGTACAGCAATGTGTCGCCGTGGTTGTAGGTGAAGCGGACCGCGCTGCATGCGCTCAGCAACGCCACGAAGGCGATCAGGAACAACATACGTGCCCGCGAGAATGCGGTAGGGGGCGTGTTAAACTTTTTCATCTTTTTTAACTTGTTTGAGAACGGCCTATGAACGTAGTCATCCTCGCCGCCGGCATGGGAAAGCGTATGCAATCCGCACTGCCGAAAGTCTTGCATCCATTGGCCGGTAAGCCGCTGTTGCAGCATGTTATCAATACGGCACGCAGCCTGAACCCGAGTAAATTATGCGTGATTTATGGGCACGGCGGCGCAGCGGTGCCGAGTGCGGTTCAAGCCTGGTCGGCGGAAGGCGGCGTCGCCATTGACACCGCCCTGCAGGAACCGCAGCTCGGGACCGGCCACGCCGTGATGCAAGCCCTGCCGCAAATCGACGAGAACGCATCGACGCTCGTCCTGTACGGCGACGTGCCGCTGACGACCTCGGCCTCGCTGCGCCGCCTGGTCGAGGCCGCCGGCGACGACAAGCTGGCGATCCTCACCGTCGAACAGGACAATCCGTTCGGCCTGGGCCGTATTGTCCGCGAGAACGGCAGCATCGTGCGCATCGTCGAAGAAAAGGATGCCAATGAAGCCGAGCGCGCCATCAAGGAAATCAACAGCGGCATCATGGTTATCCCGACCCGCTTTATGACGGGCTGGCTCGGCGCGCTGAAAAACAATAATGCCCAAGGCGAGTACTACCTGACCGACATCGTCGCCCAGGCCGTGGCGGCCGGGGTGCCGGTCGTGTCCGCGCAACCATCGGCCGAATGGGAAGTGGCGGGCGTGAACAGCAAGGTGCAGCTGGCCGAGCTCGAGCGTCGTCACCAGCTGAACATCGCCATCGCCCTGCTCGAGAAGGGCGTGACCTTGATGGACCCGGCGCGCATCGACGTGCGCGGCGAGCTCGTGTGCGGACGCGACGTCACCATCGACGTCGGCTGCGTGTTCGAAGGCCGCGTGGAACTCGGCGACGGCGTCGCCATCGGCGCCAACTGCGTGCTGGTGAACGCGACCGTCGCGGCAGGCGCGCAGATCAAGCCGTTCTGCCACCTGGAAGGCGCTGCCGTGGGCGCGAAATCCGTCATCGGCCCGTATGCGCGCCTGCGCCCGGGGACCGAACTGGGCGAGGACGTCCACGTCGGCAATTTCGTCGAGATCAAGAACAGCAAGGTCGCCGCCCACAGCAAGGCGAACCACCTGGCCTATGTGGGCGATGCCGACGTCGGTTCGCGCGTCAACATCGGCGCCGGCACGATCACCTGCAATTACGATGGAGCCAATAAATTCCGCACGATCATCGAAGACGAGGCCTTCATCGGCAGCGACAGCCAGCTGGTGGCCCCCGTCACGGTCGGCAAGGGTGCGACGATCGGCGCCGGCACGACGCTGACCAAGAATGCACCGGCGGGCAAGCTGACGATTTCGCGTCCGAAACAGCTGACGATCGAGAACTGGACACGCCCGGTCAAGATCAAGAAGTAAGCTGTCCACTGGATACGCACAGGCAATCCACGTCAAATTCACAGCCTGGTCCACCGCCTGTGCACAGGGATGTCAACTGGCCTTCCACAAGATAGTCCACAGAGTCATCCACAGGCCCGCCGCGTTCTCCCGGCGGGCCTGATCGTTTCAGAAACGCGGTGAAATGCGCATGTGGCGGACGATGGCGGCACCCGCGCGTCGATATGTCGGGGACAGATGCACAGAGTTATCCACAGCTTGTCAGATCGCGATGCGTGTTTCGAACTTGCTGCGGAACGTAGAAAAATATGCTTTTACGTTGCGCACATTGCTGTGCGTGGTGAACAGGCGATGCGCCAGGGCGTGGTAGGCGGGCATATCGGCCACCTGTACGATGAGCACGAAATCCGGCCCGGGCGACACGCGGTAGCACTGCAGCACGGCCGCCTCATCCGCCACCACGCGCTCGAATTCCTCCATGCGGTCGGCGGCCTGCACATCCAGCGTGATCTCGACGATGGCGGACAGCCGCGCGCCGACCTTGTCCGGCGCGACGATCGCGACTTGCCGCTCGATAACACCATTTTCCCTGAGCTGTTTGACGCGGCGCAGGCAAGTCGGCGGCGAGACGTGTACCAATTCCGCCAACTCCGCATTGGTCTGCGCAGCGTCAACCTGCAGGATATTCAGGATGCGACGATCCAGATCGTCAAGTATTGGGCCGTCCGGCGACATATGCGTAAAATTTCTGCTAAAAAGTGAAAGAATATTTCATGTTGAAAGCGTCGTGAAATAATCTATCAAAATATAGCTTACTTAGAAAGCTTATTTCGCGGCCTCTGCTCTACAGTGCATGCATCAACCAATTTCGGAGGTTTTATTCATGTGTGGCATCGTCGGAGCAGTCGCCCAGCGCAACATCACCCCTGTGCTCATCGAAGGCCTGAAGCGCCTTGAATACCGCGGCTACGATTCCTGCGGCGTCGCGCTGCACGTGGATGGCCGCCTGGCGCGTTCGCGCAGCACGTCGCGCGTGGCCGATCTGGAATCCCAGATCCAGGAAACCCATCTGCAAGGTTTTACGGGCATCGCCCACACCCGCTGGGCGACGCACGGCGCGCCGGCCACCAAGAACGCCCACCCGCACTTCTCGCCGAACAGCGACGACGCGCGCATCGCCCTCGTTCACAACGGCATCATCGAAAACCACGATGAACTGCGCGCCGAACTGACCGGCCTGGGCTATGTATTCCAGAGCCAGACCGACACCGAGGTCATCGCCCACCTCGTCGACCACATGTACAACGGCGACCTGTTCGATACCGTGCAACAGGCGGTCAAACGCCTGCACGGCGCGTATGCGATCGCCGTGTTCTGCCGCGAAGAGCCACACCGCGTCGTGGCCGCGCGCCAGGGGTCGCCACTGATCGTCGGCCTGGGCAAGGGAGAAAACTTCGTCGCCTCCGACGCGATGGCGCTGGCCGGCACCACCGACCAGATCATCTATCTGGAAGAAGGCGACGTGGTCGACCTGCAACTGGCCCGCTACTGGATCGTCGACGTCGACGGCCGTCCGGCCGAGCGCGAAGTCAAGACCGTGCACGCCCACACGGGCGCGGCCGAGCTTGGTCCGTACCGCCATTACATGCAGAAAGAAATCTTCGAACAGCCGCGCGTCGTCGGCGACACGCTGGAAGGCGTGACGGGCATCATGCCGGAACTGTTCGGCGACCAGGCCTTCCGCGTGTTCAAGGAAATCGACCGCGTGCTGATCCTGGCCTGCGGCACCAGCTACTATGCGGGCCTGACGGCGAAATACTGGATCGAGTCGGTGGCCAAGCTGCCGGTGAACGTCGAGATCGCCAGCGAATACCGCTACCGCGACAGCGTCCCGCACCCGAGCACCCTCGTCGTGACGATCTCCCAGTCGGGAGAGACGGCCGACACGCTGGCCGCGTTGAAACACGCGCGCAGCCTCGGCATGACGAACACGCTGACGATCTGCAACGTCTCCACCAGCGCCATGGTGCGCGAGTGCAAGCTGGCTTACATCACCCGCGCCGGCGTCGAAGTGGGCGTCGCCTCGACCAAGGCCTTCACCACGCAGCTGGCCGCGCTGTTCCTGCTGACCCTGACGCTGGCCCAGGTCAACGGCCGCCTGAGCGACGAGCAGGAAGCGAACTACCTGAAGCAGATGCGCCACCTGCCGGTCGCGCTGTCGTCCGTGCTGGCGCTGGAGCCGCAGGTGATCGCCTGGGCCGAGGAATTCGCGCGCAAGGAAAACGCCCTGTTCCTGGGCCGCGGCCTCCACTACCCGATCGCCCTGGAAGGCGCGCTGAAGCTGAAGGAAATCTCGTACATCCACGCCGAAGCCTATCCGGCCGGCGAGCTGAAGCACGGCCCGCTGGCGCTGGTGACGGAAGAAATGCCGGTGGTGACGATCGCCCCGAACGACGCCCTGTTGGAAAAACTGAAGTCGAACATGCAGGAAGTGCGCGCCCGCGGCGGCCAGCTGTACGTGTTCGCCGACGTCGACACCCACATCACGTCGGGCGAAGGCCTGCACGTGATCCGTTTGCCGGAGCACTACGGCCTGCTGTCGCCGATCCTGCACGTGGCGGCGCTGCAGCTGCTGGCGTATCACACGGCGCTGGCGCGGGGGACGGATGTGGACAAGCCGCGTAATTTGGCGAAGTCGGTGACGGTCGAATAAGGGTTACGGTCCGGGATCTATCCACTGTGGCGCGATAAAAAGTGCGCCACAAATTAAGAAAGTTAGCCCCAAAATAAAAAGTTTGCCACAACGACAGCGAGCGCTTCGGACACGTAACAACCCTTCGGCTTGTTCCGAGAGCAACAAGCCGCATACTGAGCCATTCCGAACGTCCGCTATCGGGCCAAGAGCGGACTATCGTGGTGTATCCTGACCGGAGCGAAATGCCACTAGGAGAGCTTGATGATCGAACGTAAAGCGCGGCAACTTGCCTACGCGGGCGCACTGTTGATCGTAAGTTTGATCTTACTGTGTACAATGTTGAACTTCGTCGATCCGCAAAAGGGGGCATATCGAACGGCCTTTTTTTCCCTTCTCGGCGTATTTTTTCTTTACTGTCGAGCTATTCCGAGAAAGCTTTGGATCGCTAAGTAATGGTATAGGTTAACGCCGAAAGGTTGCCGCGCTACGTCTGCTTTGGGTCCAGGCTGTGTAAAAACACGAAGTTTGCATCCCTCAGCCTGCGCGCCCGGGCAGACATAATTGTGGAGCGCGAGATGGCCCGTGACGGGTTGTTTCCTCTGCTCGATATTTTTGCAAGGCCGCGATCAGCAGCTTTTGTACGTTCAAAAGCCCGACATACGCCCTGATGGCATTGAGCACTGCCATCATGCCCAGCAGCTTCATTAGGCGCCGAAAGTTATAGGCGAGTACGTGCAGGCTCATCTCCGTTTTTACGCATTTCAGTCCCTTCAGCCTTTGCAGTTGGAACTCCAGTATCGATGGTTCGTCATGCCATTCTCGACGCTTGAAAAGCGCCAGATCAGCACTTGGCCTGCCGCACAGCGTATTCGTTCTTTTCCGCGTCGTAAATGAAATCGGCCTTGTCGAACCTGCCGCCGAACATAGCGTTGAACGTCCCTATTTTTGGTACCAGGGCGCTAATGCCGGCCTCATGACAAGCCAGGACTTCTTTGCCGTTGAAATAGCCGCGGTCGGCGATCGCGGTCATCGTCGTGGTGCCGATCGCAGTGCGGGCTTTCGTGGCCATGCCGGACAATTGGTCCCGGTCGCTGCCGTTGTTCGTCACCTCGTGCTCAACGATCAAATGATGCTTGGTATCGACCGCCGTCTGGACGTTGTACCCGACGATGCCGCTGCCTCGCGTCATCATCGACCGAGCGTCCGGATCGGTCGGTGAAATCGGCGTTCCTCCTGTCTGTTCAAGCGTCGTTTCAATTTCCTTGAGCTTGACCATCTGTTCCTTCAACGCCGAAATCTTGTCGTTGAGACAGACGGTTTTCGCTTGCTTGGCGGCGGGTTCCTGGCGGTCGGCCGTGTCGAGCTCTGCCAGGTAGCGAGTGATGTTGGCCTCGATCTCCTGCATCCTGCGCTTGAGCTTGACATCGGTGAAATTGCGGTCGCTGCTGTTGACGGCCTTGAATTTGCTGCCATTGATCGCGACCACCGCATCCGAATTTCGTCGTTGTGAGAATTCGGATCACCGTTGCCATGACCGATCGACTCGCCGGCGCCGGTGACGTCGAACGTCACTTCGTCATTCGCAAACGGCACTTCCCTGCAGTGCTCATCAATTGCGCGCACTGTGATCGGCACCGCGTCGCAGATCAGTGAGGAACACGATCCGTCGGAGTCGATCTTTGTGTTTCTCCCGTGTGTTGCCTATGCCGGGCGGACACGAACTGTGTCTTTGCGAAGGTGCCAATAAACGGAATAGCGCTGATGATGCAGGTCGAATAACGGCCGAACGACAACTCCATTTGCCGGACCGGCGTCTTTAATCTTGAACGAGGACGGATCGCCGGGGAGCGGATCGAGCCAGTCGGCGGGATTGCTGGAGGTGCTGACGATATCGGGAACCGGCGCCGCCGCGCTCTTCAGGTAGGCATCCTTGTCGCCCACGTCGCTACCAGGCATGTTGTCCTTGCCGAGTTCACCGGCAAGCAATACGGGACCATGGAATACAGAGACCATCGAGGAGTCGTCCCTGGCTCGCTCCAGTCGCAGTCCCGCAGGAAGTATAAGCTCGATCACGTCACCGGCTTTCCATTGCCGCTTTAACGAGATATAGCTTGAGGGCTTTGCGTCCACACTTTGCGGCTTCTCGTTGATCTTTACTGCGACCGGTTTGGCGACCCACGCGGGGATACGCAAATTGAGAGTCACGGCGTTGGCTCCCGGTTTGACCACCGTCAAGCGCACCGGATCACCTCGCGTGATATCTCCTTGTTGCCGCAAAAACATCTGGGCTTCCTTCCAGCTGAGCTCGGATGGGATATACAGGTTCACCCAGAGCGAATCGTCCTTGTGAAAGTAAATGCCTTCGTTGTAGCGCGCGGTGTTTTCAATCCCGGTGCCCGTGCAGCAAAAGCTGCCGTTGAGATAGGTGCGAAAGTGCCCATGGAGCGGCGTGAAGTAGGTCATGCCGCCCGAATCGGGCGCCACGGACGCCAGCACGTGGTTGTACAACGCACGCTCGTAGTAGTCGGCAAGATCCGCACGTCGGTTGCGCTCGAAAAGCCTGGCGGTAAGCTTGAGCATGTTGTGGGTGTTGCACGTTTCGGCGGTCGTGGCGGGCAATACCTTCTGCTCGTCGATCGATGGGCCGACCTCTGCGCCGGGTTTGCCGAACCATTCGTTGAACGAGTTGCCGCCATTGGCAAACGAATGCCTGTGCACGACCAGTCGCCAGAAGTTCTCGGATGCCTTCAGTTCCTCCGGATTGCCATTGACGTTCGCGCAGTTGGCCAAGCCCACTGCTTGCGCGATGTGCGTATTGGCGTGCAAGCCGCCCAGCCGATCCTCGCCCTCGGCAAGCGGGCCGACAAACCATGCGCGGTTGAACATGCGGGCACCTTCGAGGTGCCGGGGGTCTTTGTCGATTTTGAAAAGTTCCGTCAGAACGTCACTCATTGCGCCAAATTCGTTTTGTGGATTGCGGCTGCCGTCCGTGCGGAACATCCTGTCAATCTGCGCCGCATTGAGCCCCGCAAGTCGTTTCCCAGAGTAGTCCGCCATCCTGATAGCGACGTCGAGTGCCTCCTTGTTGCCGACATAAACGTAGGCGTCGAGGAGGCCAGACATGATCTTCTGGATCGTGTAATAAGGCACCACGATGCCCTCGGTATCGGCGCCGGACTTGCCCTCAAGCAGGTCTAAGGCGGCCGTCGAAAAGGCGGCTAGGTAACCGTCCAGGTTCAGGGCCTTTTGACATTTGGCGAGCTCTCCCACGAGGTAGTTGACCCGGTCGCGAAAAAGGATGCTTCCCGTAGCGGCTACCATGCGCGAGGCGGCGGACAAATAGTGCCCTGTCATGTGCCCCCGGAGAAAGCCACTGTCCCAGCCGTCGTAGCCGCGTCCTATGCCTTCTTGCTGGGGAAGTTTGGCCAAAGCGCGGTAGGGGTAAAGCAACTTATCGGGATCATAAGACGCGAGCACGCCTTTGCGATGCAGTTCCTGCCGCACGTAAAACGGACTGCCGGGCAGCAAACGCACCTGATTCGCCAGAACGGCACGCGCCGCATCCACTGGAACAGTACTTGCGGCACCCGGCGCAGGACGCAAGAGTTGGCCAAGGTCGCGAGCGGCACAATGCGCCGGCAGCGCCGCGAGGGTGGCTTTGAGCATGGAACGTCGGCTGAAGGACATCAGGAAGCCTTTCATCGGATGGGATAGCGGCCATTCAATTGCTGTACTGTCTTGAAGTAGCCGGGCAAAAGACCACGTCGGACAGCGCGAACGGATGAACCGATCCTGTCATCGCAGGATCGGCCTTGCCGAGGACGCCGTGCGCAGAGCCGATATCGATGCCAGTACGCGCAGCAGCCCGCGCCAGCCCGCTTTCATGCCAGCACTATGGCGCAAGGGCAGGCCGTGTAGCCAACATTTGATATATCGGTTCGGGTCCAACAAGATCGACAAAACTGTTGGATTCGTCACGCCAGGCGGCCCGCACGCGCGCGCCGCCTGGCTACGCATCAGTACGTGTAACGCAGACTCAGGCGGAAGCTGCGGCCCGGCTCGAACCACGCGCGTCCCATATTGCCGATGCCCTGCTGCTGCGTCTGGCGGACGACGATGTCCGTCAGGTTGGTCGCCGAGAAGTTACCCGAGATGCGGTCGGTGAACCGGTAGTCCAGGCCGAAGTCCAACTGGCCCGTCGCTTCCTGCCAGGTTGGCAGGCCCCAACCCACGTCCTTCGGCGCCACGCCGTTGTTCGCGGCCGCGCGGGCGGGGTCGGCGCTGGTGCCGTCCGCACCGTTCGTGCCGTTCGTGGACACGCCTTGCAGGAAGCGGCTGCGCCAGCTGTAGGCCAGGCGGGCCGACAGCGGGCCGCGGTCGTACAGGAACATCAGGTTGTACGCGTTCTTCGACAGGTACTGGATCGGCATCGTCTTGAACGGCAGGCCGTTGGTGTCGCAGCCGTACAGGTTCAGCGAGCTGTTGTTGAACGATCCGTTCGCCGGGCAATACTTCAGGTTGAACGGATGATATAAATCCTGTTTGCTGTCGATGTACGTGTAGTTCGCCGCGATGCCGAAGCCCTTGGCCCAGGTCGGCAGGAGGCGGTCCAGGCCCGGTACATGGTCGAAGTAGGTCTGGCCCGCCAGTTCCGCGCCCGTCACCGAACCTTTCGCCACGTTGTCGGGTCCCGTGATCAGGAAGCTCTGGGAATTACCCGCCAGGTCCTTGTAGCTGCGCGTGAAGCCCGTGTTCAGGATGATGTCGCGCACGTTCTTGCGGAACAGGGCAAGCGTCAGCGACGAACCGCTGCCCGGATACCATTCGAGCGTCCAGTCGAAGCTGTTGGCGCGGATCGGCTTGAGGTTGGCGTTGCCCTTGTCGGTGCCGGAATAGTTGATGCTCTGGACGTTGCCGCTCTGGGCGCCGGTGCCCATCGTGATCCCCTGGCTCAGCGTGATGTACTCGTTCAGGTCGTTGAAGGCCGGACGGTACATCGACTTGGCGAACGCGAAGCGGGTCTGCAGCTTGTCCGTCAGGTCGGCCTTTAGGTTCAGGCTGGGCAGCACGTCGATGTACCGGTTCGACGCATCCAGCGGCTCGTTGATCGTGCCGAATTGCGGGACCACCGGCGGCGTCGTGGCGCCATAGGTGGGCTTGAAGATCGTGTAGCCGTGCGACACGGAACGCGTGCGGACCACGCGTACGCCGGCGTTGCCTTCGACCGGGAAGCGCCATTCGTCGTAGCCGAAGCGCAACTGCGCGTAGGCGGCCTCGGTGCGTTCCTGCTGGCGGCTGGTCTGGGCCGGATCGCCGTCGTAGGTCAGCGGTTTCCAGCCGCCGTCCGCCGTCGAGCAATCGTTGGTGGTGCCGTAGTACTTGTTGCCGTCCTGGCACTGCAGCCCCAGCGCTTTCGTCACCAGCGCATAGCTGGCCGGATACATTTGGGTGAACGCCATGGTCGGCGTCACCATCGTCGGCATCGCGGGGACTTTGCCGTTGAAGAAGTTCGGGAAGTTATACGCCGTCGTCGGGACCAGGTTGCCGTAGCGCGGATCGCTGAAGTAACCGAAGGTGGAGCGCGACTGCCAGCCTTTCGCCGCCGGATCGGGCGGGGTGCCCGGCACGGTCGTCTGGTTGACGTTCCACGGCTCGGCAATGCTCTTCCAGCCCGTGCCGCTGGCGTCGACGTGGGTCGCCGAACGCTTGGTCAGGCGCACGCCGAAACGCAGGTCGCGCAGCACCGTGTCGTCGAAGCGGAAGCGCGCATCCGTCTTCCACGTGTACAGGTCGCCTTTCGCCTTGCTCAGCGCCGGCATCATGAAGTTCATGTAGTAATTGTTGCGATCCGCCAGGAAGGTGCGCGCCTGGTCGTCGAACGTGACCTGCGGCAGGTTGCCCGACAGGTCGATGCCCATGCTCGGCACGAACGTGCCCAGGGTCATGACGCCGCCCTCGCTACTGTTCGTCGCATGGACCCACTGCACGTCGTTCTGGACCGTCCAGCGGTCGTTGATCTTCCATTTGAAGTTCCAGGCGATCTCGCGCGTCTGCGAGCGGCTCGCATCGTAACCGGTGTCGGACTGGAAGCCCAGGCCGCCGGCCACGAAGTTGTTCGCACCCAGGCCGCCGGCCGGGTACGTATAAGTCGCCTTCTGCAGCACGCCGTTCTTGTCGAACGCGGGATTGAGCAGCACGGAATTGTAGGGGACCTCGACGCCCGTAAATGTGGCGTTTTCGACGCCCGCCGTCCGGTAGCCCGAGTGGAAGTACGTCAGCGCCGATTCCATGCCGTTGTTCTTCCACTGCAAGGCGCCATAGATGCCGGCGCGGTCGTTCTTGCTCGTGTTGGTGCGGAACGACGCGGACTTCGGCGCCCAGACGGTCTGGCCGGCCACGATGTCGGTGCGCGGGAAATACGCGTCCAGCTGGACCGTATCGTTGTGCGAATTGGTCCGGTTGGCCGACAGGTCGATCAGCGCGCCCCACTGTCCGGTGCCGGTTTTCCAGCGCTTCGAGACCAGGCCCGACACCCCCGGCGACTTCTTGCTGCCCAGCGCGTTGTAGTTGCCGTTCACCGACAGGGCCACCTTGCCGTCCTTGTAGTCGAACGGCAGCGCGGTGCGCAGGTCGACCTGGCCGCTGACGCCGCCTTCGATCAGTTCGGCGGGTGGATTCTTGTGCACGACCACCGCGGACATCAGCTCCGGCGGTACGTCGCCCCAGCTCAATTCGCGTCCCGGATAACCGGCCGAGAACGATTCGCGTCCGTTCAGCGTGGACGAGCCCCACGACAGGCCCCGCACCGAAATGCCGGACCCTTCGACGGAGAAGTGCTCCGGATCGCCGCGCGAACGATTGCGGTCGATGGTGACGCCTGCCACGCGCTGCAGCACCTCGGTAATCGACTTGTCCGGCAGCTTGCCGGCTTCTTCCGCGACGACCGCGTCGATGACCTCGTCGGCGTACTGCTTGAGCTTCTGGGCCGACTGCATGGCCGCGCGCTGGCCGGACACGACGACCGTCTGCGTGGCCGGGTCGGCGGCCGCCACATCGGTTTGCGCATGCGCCGCGCCGCCCCAGACCAGCGCCGCCTGCGCCACAGCGACCGACAGCGCGGTCATCCGGATCGGTTTCCTCACGATCTTTGTCTCAATTCTTGTCATTATCTAAGTCCTCTTATAAATTCCTTGGCCGCCACGCGCCGCGCGGTGGCCATACGCCGTCATTGGAAAGTGATGGGGCCGGTGAGCGTGGCCTGGGTCGCGTAGGTCGACGTCGTTCCCGGGTTCGGCACGGTGAGGTTCACGCTGTTCGCTGCGAAATTGACCTTGGCGATCGGGTAGTCCTGCAACTCGTTCCAAGGATCAAGTCCCGTCATACCGCACGACTCGCTGATCGTGAACTTGTCCTTGAGATTGATGCTGTAGTCCGTGGCGGCCATGGACGTCGGGGTCATCACTGCCTGCAAGGTCACGTTGCAGTCCTTGTCCGGGTTGGTGCCGTCCGGGACCATCGCGTGGTGGCCGAGAATCAGCTGGACGTTGACCTTGTTGTTGCCCGAGTTGAACCAATCGGCGTTCTGCGCGAGATTGAACTTGATCACCGCCTGGGCATCGATATGCAAACCGACCGTCGTGTCGGCGCCCTTGACGAGATCATCCAGGCCGGCAGCCAGCGCGTACATGTTCCAGCCGCTGCCGATCCATCGATTGCCGTCGTTGGGTTGCGGCAGCTTGACATTGAAGCCGAACGTCATGCTGCTGCCGTCAGCGGCAACGGTCGTCGTGCACGCGCCGTTGCACCACCAGCCGTTCTCGCTGGTGTACGCGCTCCCGCCGGCGCCGCCGTTCTCATTGGTATGCGACGTGTCCTTGTAGCCGCTCAAGAACGTCAGCGCGGGCGAGGTTGCGGTGCCGATCGGAATGTTCTTGGTCGACGTCACCATCGCATAGGTGTCGTCGCCCGCCTGCGTGGCGGTGACGGTGCAGATCCCGTCGGCGACCTTGGCCAGCGCGTTGCCGGTGACCGTGCAGACCGACGGCGTGCTGGATGCGAAGGTCACGGTCTTGTCCGCGACGCTCGAGGTTGCGGCCAGCAAGACCGGCGTCGCATCCAGCGGCTGCGCGCCCGGATTGCGGAAGACGATCTTCTGCGGCTGTTTCGGAATGACGAAAAGCTGTTTTTCCGACGTCGAGGCGTAGCCATTGCCGCCGGCCTGCGTGGCGGTCACCGAGCACTCCCCCGCTTTGACCAGCGACAGCGTGTCGCCGTTGACGGTGCAGGTGTCCGGCGTATCCGATGTGAAGGTGATGGGTCCGCCGGAAGTCGCCGTCGCCGCCAGCTTGGTCGTCGCGACGTCGGGCGGGAGGGCCACCGACGGTCCGCCCGGGAAGTTGAAGGAAATCGACTGCGCCGTCCCGCCGTCGCCGGCACCGCCGCCGCCGCCGCCGCAACCGCTCAGCAGCGCGACGCAGCCTAGTGCGATCGCTGAAACCTGGAATGTCATCGCTTGTCTCCTCATGGTGGTGTTCCTTTCTGTTGTGTTAACTCGTCGTTCATGGATCCGGTGACACCGTGCCGAAGCGAGCGTCAGGGCAGCCGCGCCGCAAGGGATGCGCACGCCAAGGTGGATGCGGCTGAAGGGGATGTACGCGACTGGTAGCGGGACGGCAGGTACCCGGCGTGCATCCTGGCGCCGAGGCAGCACGGGAAACCTCGATCGGGATCCCAGCGAACTTCGGGCGTTATTGTTTTTTATATATAACGGACATTTGCAGGGTTTATGATGCCATTGCTTGGCGCGATGCCGCAATTACAATAACTTTTAATGTGGGACATGAAATTTACTAGCCGACAAGGCGTCGCTCGGCGCAGACGAGCCCCTGATGTGGTGATCGTTGCTAATCGGACACATCGGGCCGCGAATTGCCCGTCGATTTCAGTACGTACGTTGTCAAGTACATTTCTACAAATTAGAATAATTCTCATTTAGATTCTTATTATCGTTTGCGTATGCGTCGCCCTTCGTCCCG
The DNA here is from genome assembly GCF_034420155.1 of Massilia luteola. Classification (NCBI taxonomy): domain Bacteria; kingdom Pseudomonadati; phylum Pseudomonadota; class Betaproteobacteria; order Burkholderiales; family Oxalobacteraceae; genus Massilia; species Massilia luteola. The sequence continues at coordinate 17,694 of NZ_JAXOFN010000048.1, read as the reverse complement.
CCGTGCCCCCCTGTTCCTGGCAATCCTTCTTGCGGCTGGCGTCACGGCTTGCGGCGGCGGTGCGGACGGCACGCCCACGTCTCCCACATCGACGGCCGGGGCCGTGTCGTCGTCGTTCAGCCCGAGCGCCGTCCTGGGCGAGCGTATCTATAACGACGTCTCACTGTCGGCGTCCGGCCGGCAGTCGTGCGCAACCTGCCACAATCCCGACAACGCGCACGGCCCGACCAACGATTTCGCCGTGCAGCTCGGCGGCCCGAATGGCGACGTCCCGGGCTTCCGCGCATCGCCGTCGCTGCGCTACATGCAGCAGACGCCGGCATTCCATTTCGAGGCGGACGGCACGCCGGTCGGCGGTTTCGATCGCGATGGCCGCGCGCGCACGCTGGAGGAGCAGGCCGAGCGTCCGTTCCTGGCGGCGCACGAGATGGCCAATGCCAGCAAGCAGGACGTGGTCGCACGGCTGCGGCGCGCGTCGTATGCGGCGCAATTCCGGGCCACGTTCGGCGACAACATTTTTGATAACGTCGACCAGGCGTTCAACCGCGCCCAGTTCGCCTTGCAGCAATTCGAGAACGAGGACCCGCGCTTCCACCCGTTCGACTCGAAATACGACCTGTTCCTGGCCGGCAAAGCGACGTTGTCCGATGCGGAGTTGCGCGGCCTGGCGCTGTTCAACAATCCAACTAAAGGCAATTGCGCGGCGTGTCATACGAGCGCGCGCGGTGCGGACGGCAGCGCGCCCCTGTTCACCGATTTCAGCTACGACAACCTGGGTGTGCCGCGCAATGCGCGCATCCCGGCCACGCACGATCCCGCCTACTTCGACCTGGGCCTGTGCGGCCCCGACCGCACCGATCTCGTCGCGCGCGTCGACCTGTGCGGCGCCTTCAAGGTGCCGACCCTGCGCAACGTGGCGACGCGCAAGGTGTTCTTCCATAACGGTGCGTTCACCAACCTGACCGACGTCGTCCGCTTCTACGTCACGCGCGATACGAATCCGGAGCGCTGGTATCCCGTCAATGCCGATGGGACCGTGGACAAATTCGATGACCTGCCGCCGGCGCTGCGCGCGAACGTCAACACGACCGAGGTGCCGTACAACCGCCGGCCAGGCATGGCGCCGGCACTGAACGAGGCCGAGATCGCGGATCTGGTCCAGTTCCTCGGCACCCTCACCGACGGCTACCCACACTAACTTCATCCAAGGACATCCATGAAACAACGTGTCATCAGCGCGGCACTGGCCGCCGCATTCCTTGCCGCCCCGGCTGCGGCCATGGCCCAGCAGACCGACCTGGCGAAACGTGTCGAGCAGCTCGCGGCCGAACTCGAACAGGTGAAGGCCGAACTGGCGGCGCAGCGCGCGCAGGCGGCGGCTGCCGCGGCCCCGCGCGCCGAGGCGCCCGCGGCGTCGACCGCGCCCGTCGCAGCCGCCCAGCCGGCAGTCGCGGCACCGGCGCCGGTGTCGATGGCGAGCGCGGCGCCGGTGTCCGACACGGTCTTCTCCGGCTACGGCGAGGTGAACTACAACCACCCGGTGCGCAATGCCAGCGGCGCGCAGACCGACCTGCGCCGCGCCGTGATCGGCATCCAGCACCGCTTCGACGACAAGACGAAGGTGGTCGCGGAGTTCGAGTGGGAACACGCGATCGCGTCGGCCACGGACAGCGGCGAATCGGCCATCGAGCAGTTATATGTCGAGCGCGAGTTCGGCGCCGGCCTGCGCGGCAAGGCGGGCCTGTACCTGATGCCCGTCGGCCTCCTGAACCAGAACCATGAGCCGACCTCCTACTACGGCGTCGAGCGCAATTTCGTCGAGACGGCGATCATCCCGACGACCTGGCGCGAAGCGGGCCTTGGCCTGTCGGGCGAGTTCGGCGACGGTTTTACGTGGGACACCGGCCTCACCACCGGGTTTGATTTGACCAAGTGGGACCCGGCGTCCGACGAGGGCCGCGAATCGCCGCTGGGCGCCATCCACCAGGAAGGGCAGTTGGCGAAGTCGCGCGACCTGCAGGTGCACGGCGCGCTCAACTGGCGCGGCGTCCCGGGGCTGCTCGTCGGCGGTTCCGTGTTCACGGGCAAGGTGGGCCATGCCACGCCAGGATTCGCCGGCGACGACGCGCGCGCGTCCCTGGTCGAACTGCACACCCGCTACACGCCGGGCGCGTGGGACCTGTCGGCGCTGTGGGCCTACGGCCACATCTCGAACACGGAGGCGCTCAACGCCACCTTCGTCGGCAATCCGGTGCCGGTCCCGAGCAGCTTCGCCGGCTGGTATCTGCAGGCCGCCTATCACCTCTGGCAGAACGCCGACTATGCGCTCAGCCCGTTCGCCCGTTTCGAAAGTTTTAACACGGCCCGCACGTATGCGTCGCAGCCCGCCGGCCTCGGCGTGCCGACCACGCCGTACGAACGCGTCGCGACCGTCGGCGCCAACCTGATGGTCGCGCAAGGCGTCGTGCTCAAGGCCGATTATCAGAAATTCCGCCAAGATAAGTCGCTCGACCGGGTGAACCTGGGCGTCGGCTTCTCCTATTGATCGGCCTTCCGGAGGCATCGTCATGCGCTATGTTCCCTTGATCGTCCTCGGCGCCGGCGCCGTCGCCGCGCCGGCCTTCGCGACGCAATACCTCAGCCCGGAGCAGGCGCAAAAGCTGATGTTCCCGGAAGCCGACGCGTTCCGTGCCCGGCCGCTGTCGCTGGATGCGGCGCAGATGCGCCAGGTCGAGCAGGTAGCAGGACTGCCGGCGCGTTCGGTGCAATGGCGTGTCGTCGGCGCCTACAAGGGCGAAACACTGCTCGGCTATATGGTGCTCGACGACGTGATCGGCAAATTCGAGTTGATCTCCTACGCGGTCGGCGTCAACCCGGACGCCAGCGTGCGCCAGGTCGAAATCCTGGCGTACCGCGAAAGCCACGGCAGCGAGATCCGGCTGCCCGCATGGCGCCGGCAATTCGTCGGCAAGAGCGCCAGGAGCGGCGATCTGCGCATCGGCGGCGGCATCAACAACATCAGCGGTGCCACCCTGTCCTGCACGCACGTCACCGACGGCGTGCGCCGCATCGCCGCCGTGGTCCAGGTCGCGCTGGCCAGATGATCCGCCGCGCGCAGCCCTGGCTCGGCACCCTCGTCGACATCAGCGTCGACATCAGCGTCGAGGGAACGTCGAGCCAGGACGCGGTCACGGCGGCCTTCGCCGAGATCGCGCGCCTGCACGGTCTGATGAGTTTTCATGACGGCGCCAGCGACATCGCGCGCATCAACCGTGCGCTGCCGGGCGACGTGGTGCGCGTGGATGCCGCCACCTGGCACGTCCTGCGGCTGGCCGGGGAGATCGCCGACCTGTCCGGCGGCGCCTTCGACATCGCCTGCGCGCCCTGGCTGGTCGACCGCCGGATGTTGCCGTCGCCCGCGCCGGCGCAGGCGCGGCCGTCCGCGCGGACGTCGGCCGCCGTGTTCGCGCTCGGCGACGAAGGCGACGTATGCAAGCGCGCCGCGGGCTGGATCGACGTCGGCGGCATCGCCAAGGGGTATATCGTCGATGCCGCGGTCGCCGTCCTGGAGGCGGCGGGTGTGCCGGGCGGCTGCGTGAATGCCGGCGGCGACCTGCGTGCCTTCGGTACGATGCAGGTGCCGGTCGCGGTGCGCGCGCCCGGCGCCCCCGGCCAGGCGGCGCGGCATATAATGCTGTGCGGCGCGGCCCTGGCGACGTCGGGCAGTTATTTCTCGGCGCGCGAGTATCGCGGCGGCGTGGTCAGCGCCCTGCTCGACGCGCGCGACGGCCACCCGCTGGTGTCCAGCGCCAGCGCATCCGTGCGCGCCGGCCGCTGCGCCGTGGCGGACGCGCTGACCAAGGTGGTGCTGGCAACCGGCGATTGCGCCCATCCGGCCCTGGCCGCGCTCGGCGCCACCGCTTTCCTGATCTGAGTTATTTATGACCCGTATGCCCGGCACGACCACCGGCCGTCTTCTGTCCTTCAAGCTCGAACGCTGGCATCGGCGCAGCGTCTACGCGACCGGCATCGTGCTGCTCTTGTCGGGCGCGGCCTGGCTGGTGCTGCGTTACTTCCTGCGCCCCGTGACCGAGTTCGGCGAATCGGTCAATCCGCTCGAACCGTGGGCCATGAAACTGCATGGTGCGGCGGCGATGGCGGCGCTGTTCTTCGTCGGCAGCCTGCTGCACCATCACGTGCGCCGGGCGCTGCGGGCCGGACGGAATGCGCTCACCGGCTGGGCGATGATCGCGACGCTGTCGTTCCTCACCCTGACCGGCTACGGCCTGTATTACGTGGCCGGCGAAAGCGACCGTCCGGTCTGGTCGCTGCTGCACTGGAGCGTCGGCTTCGTGGTGGCCGTGCTGTTCGTCGCGCACGTGCTGGTCGGGCGGCGCAGCGTTCATGATGTCAGGTGAGTTCCGGGTGAGTTTTGGTGCGTCGCCGCGCGGCGACCAAGGTTTGTCTGACTGACTCGTCGGAAAAATACTGTCTATCCGCCGATGTTCCTGAACGGATCGAGCGCCAGGTCGATTATCCGGCGCTCGCGCACGACGATCTCGGCCACGGCCGTCATGCCATAGCGCAGCGGATACACCGTCTCGCCCACCTTGTAGTGGTCCTGGTCCAGGGTCACGCGCCCTTCGTACACGGGTTGCCTGCTCTGCGGCGACGGCTTTGTCGCGGGCGAGATGAATTGCAGCGTGCCGCGGATGAGGCCGTAGCGCTGGTAGGGAAAGGCGTTGAATTTCAGTTGCACCGGTAATCCTTCGCGCAGGAAGCCGCGGTCGTGTTCGGCGATTTCGATCTTCATGATCGGCTTCGCATTCTTCGGGGCGATGCCGCCCAGCGGCGTGTTGGCCTGGATCTTGTCTCCCGGCTGCGTCGAGGTGACGTCGGTGATCACGCCATCGACGGGCGCGACGATCAGGAGAAAGTTCTCCTTGTCGATGTTCTCGAACTTGATGCGGGCCGCGGCGTCGGCGACGAGGCGGGCCGTCTGCACCTGCAATCGCATCTTGTCCTCGGCATTGTCCATCTCGCGCTCCGCCGCTTCCAGCTGCAGCCGCAGCTTCGCCAATTCCTGGCCACTCGTTTCCAGTTCCGAGCGCGCCTGCGTCGATTCCGCGCCCTGGCGCGCGCCCAGCTCGGCGATCCGCGACTGCGCCACGCGCACGGCGTTGTCCGCCGCCAGCAGCGCGTTTTTCTTGCCCTCGACCTGCAGTTGCGACACGCCGCCGCCGCCGGGCATCGCGAACAGGCGTGCATACTTGTCGGCCTCGTCCTTGGCGGCGTCGCGGGCGCGCCGGGCCTCGTCCAGGTTGGCGCGCGCCTCCTGCTGCTGGGCCGACTGGCCCTGCGCCAGCCGGCTGGTGCCCTCGGCGAGGCGCTGCCGGTGCTGGCGTTCCTCGACCTCGACCGCGTCCTTCAGCGCCGCCACGCGGTGTTCCATCAGCGCTTTTTTTTCCGGGAACTCTTTCCAGTCGCGCTCCGCATCCTCGAGTTTCAGGCGCGCCTCCAGCGCGTTTTTCGCCGCCTCGATGGCGCCGCGGGCATACAGCCGGGCGACGACGTCGCCCTTGTTCACCGGCTGGCCCTCGGCGATGTAGATATTGCTCAGCTCGCCGTCGATGGGCGCGTACAGGCGCCGTACGTCGGACGCGGGCACGAGCGCGCCGCCGGACGTCACCAGCACGTCGGCATGGCCGAAGAACGACCACACGAGCGCGGTGCAGACCAGCGCCACCATCGCGTACACGAGGGCCTGCGTGAAGCGCCACGGCACGGCGGTGAGGATGCCGATGCCTTCGGCGCTATGGTCCTCGAGCGCCTCACTGAGGGGCGTCATGGGCTGCGGTCTCAGGGGCGGCAGCTTCAGTGCTGGCAGCTTCATGGCTGGCCTCCTGCAATGCGAGCTTGCGGATATCGCTCAACGCGGCGGCGTAGGCGTCGCGGTACGCCGGCACCTGGGCGGACATGATCACGAACGCGCGCTGGTACGCGTCGCCCTGGTCTTCCCACGCCTTGAGGAATTGGCGGATGCGAGCCGCGTCGGCCGCGTCGCGCACCGGTACCTGCGCGCCGCCGCGCGCGGCCGCGTACGCGCGCAACTGCACGATCCAGTCGAGCTCGGCCAACAACGGCGCGAGATCGGGATTGCTGCGGCCCTGGCGGCGCATGGCGGCCACCTGCGCCGCCGCGCGCGGGTACTGGCCCTTGTCGATGGCCGCCATCCACGGCGGCAGTCCCGCCTTGAGTTGCGCCTCGGTGTCGAGGGCGCGCAGGTGGACGTTGTCCGGATCGGCGTCGAGCCCGGCGGCGGCGACGGCGGCCGCGCGTGCGTAGTCGCCGCTGGCCAGCAAGTCCTCGGTGCGGTCTTCGGGCCCGCCGCCGCGCAGCAGCACCCACCCCAGCAGCACGACGGCCGCCAGCACGGCCGCGCCCCCCCGGCGCAGGTACAGCGGCGCCGGCACGGTCTTGAGCCCGAGTGCGCGCGCCGCGCGGGCCGCGAGCATTTCCAGTCGGCCGGCGGGCGCCGCCTCGGGTTCGACCGCGCCCGTCCCGGCCGCCGGTTCATTGTCCGGCGCGGGCGCAGGCTCGACGCAGAAGATGTCCAGGAACGAATCCGCGGCCGCGACGAAGGTCGTCCGGTCGGCGTCCGCGCCTGGGAGCTGGGTCACGCCGATGCGGGTCGGTGCCGTGTCGGACACCGGTTCTTGCCACTGCATACCGGCGAGGTAGACGAAATGGCGCCCGCCGAACGCGAGCGTATCGCCCTCGTGCAGCGGCACAGCCTGCTCGTTAAGGCGGATGCCGTTGATGAACGTGCCGTTGGTGCTGCCCAGGTCCTCGACGTACGGCTCGCCGCCCTTGAGGAACAGGTGCGCGTGGCGGCGCGACAGGTAGTTCACCTGCGCCGGCTCGGCGTCGCGGTAGCGTGCGAACGTGTCTTCGCCCTTGCCGACCAGGAAAGGGAATTCCGTGAGGACGATGGTCTGCAGCCCCGTGCCGTCCTGTTTCGGTGTCAACGTCAGGCTGGCCAATCGCGCACGCGGCGGCGGTGCCGGGCCGTGCTCCAGGCGCACCCGGTATCGGAGCGCCTTGCCGAGGCCGATCACGTCGCCGTCGCGCAGCGCCGTGATTGCCGTCTTGAGCGCGGCACCGTTGACGCTGGTGCCGTTCGTGCTGCCGAGATCGGCAAGATAGACGGCGTCGTGTTCGCAAAAGATGCGGGCATGGCGGCGCGACAGTTCGGCGGCGATCCCGGGAGGATAGGCATCGAATGGCGCTTCCGCACGGCCGATCGCGAACAGGTCGTCATGGATCTGGATCGGCGCCAACTCCGGGTGCGACACGGGCTCCAGCACGACCCTCACGCCGGTCCCCGTCGCGGGGCGGGCAGCGGCTAGCGTCACGTCGGGCACCATGGCGGTTGGTCTTCAGTTGCGTGCGACGTTGCGCACGTCCGTCGGGGGCCAGCCGCCGCCCAGTGCCTTGTACAGCGTGACGGTGTCGGCCAGGATCTGCTGGTGGTTGGCCAGCAGCGCCAGTTGCGCCCCGAGCAGCGAGCGCTCGGCCTCGAACACTTCCAGCTGCGACACCACGCCTTCCTTCAACTGGGCCTCCACTGCCGCCGCGACCACGCCGAGGCGCTGCTCCTGCTCCTGCAGTTCGACCCGCTGGCGCCGGTGCGCGTCGAGGTTGACGAGCGCGTTTTCGACTTCCTCGAACGCGTCCATCACGACCTTGCGGTACTGTTGCTCGGCCACTTCGTTGTTGGCCTGGCTCGTTTTGATACGCGCCTTGACGGCCGGATCGAAGATGGGAAAGTTGATGCTCGGGAGCAGGCCGAACGTGAACGATTTCAGCAGCGAGCCGAGCGCGAAGCTGGACGTGCCGCCGCGCCCGGTCAGGCTGATCGACGGCAGCTGCGCCAGCTTGGCCTGGCCGACCAGGTCATACGATTCGAGCACGCGGTATTCGGCCGCGACGATATCTGGCCGGCGCTTGAGCAGCCCGGACGGCAGGCCTTCGGGCACGGCGGGCAGCTGCACGCGGTCCTGCAGCGCGCCCTTGGGCAGGTTGAAATTCCCGGCCGGTACGCCGAGCAAGGTTGCCAACGCATTGCCGGACAGGGCGCGCAGGCGGCCGAGCTCGATCAAATCGTTGCTCAGCCGGTTGATCTCCGCGCGCTGCTGGATCACGCGCGTCTCCGGCAACAGGCCCTGCTTCTGCATCGCCTCGTACGTCGCGACGATCTGCTTGTTCTTGGCGAGGGTCTTCTGCTGGCGGTCGATCTGTTCGTCGAACTGCAGGATCTGGAAATAGGTCGTCGCGACGTCCGACGCGAGCGTCAGATAGCCGGCGCGCCAGTCGGCCTCGGTGGCGCGGAACTCCGCGGTCTGTGCCTCGGCGCCCTTCGCCACCTGGCCCCAGATATCGATGTCCCAGTTGACCTGCGTGCCGAGGCTGAACTGCTTGCTGAACTTCTGGCCGGTGCTTTTTTCGAAGCTGGCGCCGGCGCCGGCATCGAGCGTCGGCAGCGCGCCGGCCCGTGCCTCCTCGATCTGCGCACCGGCGACCTTCGTGCGCGCCGCCAGGATCCGCAAGTCGACGTTGTCGCGCACGGCGCGCGCGACCAGGCCGTCCAGTTCCGGGTCGCGGAATCCCTTCCACCAGTCCTGTTCGATCAGGGCGGACGGTGCGGCCGGCGGAGACCGTGTGCCGGCCCAGCCGGTCTTGGCCGGACTGTCCGGACGCTGGTACGGCTTCATGCTGACATCGGCGCATGCGCACAGCAGCACGACGGTGGCGGCCAATGCCGGAGGCGTCCTGTTCCAGCGAAGTCGAGTGCTCATGGGTCACCTCGTGCCATTGTGGTCAGGCGTTGGGGCGCGCCTGCCATGCCTTCGATTCGACGAACACGTCGAACAGGCGCGCATCCACGTGGCCGGCCCGGCATTCCTCGGCGATCAGGTCGAGCGCACGCTCGGCCGGGATCGCCTGCTTGTAGGGGCGGTCGCGCGCCGTGAGGGCGTCGTAGATATCGCTGATCGTCAGGATGCGCGTCTGCAGGCTGATCTCGGCGCCGCGCAGGCCCATCGGGTAGCCGGAGCCGTCCAGCTTTTCGTGATGGCCGTGCGCGATCGCCGGCACGCCGGCCAGTTCGCGCGTCCAGGGAATCAAAATCAGGAAGGAATACGAATCGGCCACGTGGGCTTCGATCTGGCGCCGTTCGTCCGGGGTCAGGCAGCCCTTGGCGATGCTGAGCGCGGCGTATTCGTCGTCGCCGAGCAGCCGGAATCCCGGGTCGTCCATGCCCGCACAGACGTGGTCGCGGATGTCGCCGAGCCCGACCGGCGGCGGCGCGTGCGAGACGGATGGTTCGTTGGCGCGCACGATGGTGTCGAGGAAATCGTCGAGGCGCGCGCCCTCGTCCGCCAGCAGCGTGTCGATGCGGTCGCGCTCGCGGCGCAGGTCGTCCGCGCCGAGTTCGCCGCGTAATTGTCGTTCGGTCAGGTCGCGCCACGCATGCCGTTCAAGGCAGGCGCGGGCGTAGCGGAAGCGCTGTTCCAGCAGGCGCATGTCGGCATGATGTAATTTCTTTTCCTTGCGCAGCACGTGTTCGCGCACGCCGACCTTGCCGAAATCGTGCAGCAGCGCGGCATAGCGGATCTCGCGCAACTGGGCCGGCGTGAACGCGGCGGCGCGCAGCGCGGGATCGCCGGCATGCTCGAGCGCCACGGCCAGGTGCTCGGCATAGCCGGCCACGCGGAACGAGTGTCCGGCCGTGACCGGATCGCGTTCTTCGATGGCCTGCACCGATGCGCACACGAAGCCGTCGAGCAGGCCCTTGATGTCGGAATACAGCTGGAAGTTCTTCAGCGCGACCGCGGTCTCGGCGCACACGCCGCTGAGGATTTCCAGGTCGTCTTCCTGGAACGCATGGCGGTCGGACGAGGTGTCGACCTGGATCAGGCCGAGCACGTCGTCGCCGAGGATCAGGGGTACGCACATGACGCTCAGGATCGCCTGGGCGACGATCGACTCCTGCGCGCCGAAGTGGCGGTCGGCGAGCGTGTCGACGGACAGGATCGCGCGCTTGCGGCCCAGCACTTCGTCGACGATGGTGCGCGAGATGCGCATCTGCGCCGGGTCTTCCGCGATCCCGTCGCGGCGCCGCGCGGCCACGGGCTGCAGCGGATCGCGCTCGCTCGCGCGCAGCATGATGAAGGCGCGCTCGGCGGCCGGGAACAGGTCGAAAATAAAATTCATCAGCTTTTCGATCAGCGTCTCCTGGTCGGTGACGGCGCCCAGCGCGATGCCGACCTGGGCCATTGCGTGCAGCCGGTGCACCGTGCTCTCGAGTTCGTCGCGCCCGGCGTTGCGCGTGTCGACAATGGGCGCGAACTGGGTGGCGTCGACCGAGCGCGTGATCACGGCCGGCGTCGCGCCGCGCTCGGGCACCAGCAGCGAGTGGAATACGAGGCGCGCGGAAGCGAGGCCGAGTTCGTCGCCTTCGGCCAGCACGTGCCAGGCGCCGGGGGCGAGCCGTTCGCCGGACACGTAGGTGCCGTTGCTCGAGTGCAGGTCCTCGACGAAATAACTGGCGCCGCGGCGCCGGATGCGGGCGTGGCGGCGGCTGACCGTCTGTTCTGGAATGCAGACGTATTTGTCGGAGGCGAGCGCATCCTGCGGGTTGCGGCCGAGCACGGCCTCTTCATGCAGCGGGAACACGGCCGGCTTGCTCGACGCCGTTCCCATCCATTCCAGGTAGGCGCGAACCGGACCGCTCTGTGCGGAAAAGGATGCGTTCGGTTCCATGTCGGCTTCGCTTGCCCACCGGGCGGCGCTCACTTGACGGTGATCGTGATCTTTTTGGATATCACGGGCGGCGAGTGGACGATGTGCTTGTCGTCGCCCATCACGAGCTGCAGCGTGTGCTTGCCGGGCGGCAGCTCGAGCATCGTCTCGGTCTCGCCCGCGCCGAAATGCAGGTGGTTGCGGTCCGACGGGATTTCCTGCCCGGCCGGCGGCACGTCCGCATCGATCAGCAAATGGTGGTGGCCGGTGTTCTTGACCGCGACGCCTTTCGGCGCGACGCCCATGTTGCGCAGCCCGAACCAGACGCGGAACGGCTTGCCCGCCGGGAGCACGGCGCCGTCGGACGGCCAGCCGATGTAGCAGTACGCATTCGCCGGGGCGTCGGTCGAGCCGGCCGGCGCGCTGGCCAGGATGGCCGCCACGGCGACGGCGGCGGGAAACAGGTTGCGCATGATGCTCTCCCTCGGTGTGCCGGTCCTATTTCACCGTGACGGTGATCTTCTTCGACATGACCGGCGGATTGTGCGGCATGTGGTCCTTGTCGCCCAGCAGCAGTTGCAGCGTGTGCTTGCCCGGCGGCAGCTCGACGCGGGCCTCGGTTTCGCCGGCGCCGAAATGCAGGTGGTTGCGGTCGTTCGGGATCGGTTCGGTCAGCGGCGGCGGATCGGTATCGATCAGCAGATGGTGGTGGCCCGTGTTCGGCACCGCGGTGCCTTTGGGCGCGATCCCCATGTTGCGCAGGCCCATCCGCACCCAGAACTTGCCGCCGTTGATGACCGTGCCGTCGTGCGGCCAGATGAAGTACACCTGGGCGTTCTCGGGAGACGGCGTCTGTTGCGCCGCGACCGGGCCGGCGTGCAGGGACGTCGCCAGCAAAACAGAAAACAACAAAGGAAAGCGCATGATCGATAGCTCCTTGTCAGGGCCGGGCTGAGGTGCGCGTCAATACTTCTAAATCTGGCACACTCCGAGTCAGATCGCAAGGCACTTCTGTCGACCGCGGCCCGAACGGAGAGCGCTCATGTGGCAAAAGCTTTTGATGGTGTCCGTACTTGTGGGTTCCGCCTGCGCGGGTAGTGCGGCGGCCCAGGACCTCGTTCCCCGTATCGAGCGCGTCGGGGTCGTCCCCAAGAACAGTGCCGAGCAGTTCGAGCTGGCATTCTGGGAAACGATCAAGGACAGCAACCAGGCCGGCGATTACGAGGCCTACCTGAAGCAGTATCCGAAAGGCCGGTTCGCGGCGCTGGCGCAGGCGCGCATCGCCCGCCTGCGCGCCGCGCATCCGCAGGGCACGGCGGCCGCGGCCGCCCCAATCAAGCCGAAGGAAGCGCCGACGCCGCCGAAACCGAAAGAGGCGCCCGCCACGGCGCGCCCGGCGGCACCGAAGATGCCACCGCCGGCCGCACCGGAAACCGCCTCCGCAAAGGCGGTCGCGGCCGGCATCGACATCAAGGATTGTCCGGCTTGCCCCACGCTGGTGTCCATTTCTGGCGGGACGTTCACGATGGGGAACAATACGAGCGACCCCAGCGAGAAGCCGGCACACCAGGTGACCGTCGCGGCGCCGTTCGCGATCGGCCGTTACGAAGTCTCGGTGCAGGAGTGGGAAGCGTGCGCCGCCGCCGGCGCGTGCCAGAAGATCGCCCAGCGGCAGGGCGCGGGGCCGGGCGCGCCGATGCGCGACGTCAGTTGGGATGACGCCCAGCAGTACGCCAAATGGCTCGCCGGCGTCAGCGGCAAACCCTATCGCCTGCCCACCGAGGCCGAGTGGGAACTCGCGGCGCGTGGCGGCACCGCCACGCGCTACTGGTGGGGCGAGCAGATGGCGCAGGGCAAGGCCAACTGCAAGGAATGCGGCAAGCCCTGGACGGAAGATGCGCCGGCCAACGTGGGCAGTTTCGCCGCCAATCCGTTCGGCCTGTACGACACCAGCGGCGGCGTGTGGGAGTGGGTGGCCGACTGCTGGCACAACAACTACAAGGGTGCTCCGGCCGACGGCCGCGCCTGGGACGAACCGGATTGCCGCGTGCGCGTCATCCGCGGCGGCTCTTGGCGCGAAGGCGCGGCATACATGGTCGCGTCCACCCGGTTCAAATACGACGCGAGCGTGCGCCATTCGCAGAACGGGTTCCGCGTCGCGCGCAGCCTCAAGTGATGTCCGGTCAGCGCCGGCGCGGGCTCGTATGGATCTGCAGGAACTCGACGGCGATCTTGCCCGGGCCGGCGGCCGCGCGGATCCGGTCGAGGCGCCTGCCGACGTCCGCCAGGTAGCCGGCGGCCGGCTCCGACACCGGCCGCAGTCCGTCGAACAACGGCGCCGGTGTCGTCATCAACACGACCATTTCCGCGCCGAACGGCTTGCCGATGCCCCATTCGCCCAGGCTGCCGACGGTCGCGGTGTAGTTCGCCGGCGCCCGGTTGTCGCGCGCGCGCGCGTTCGGCAGCAGGTGCGTGACGCTGCCGTCGAGCGAATAATAGTCGACGGCGACATAGGAATCGGCCGCGCCCGTCGTCATGTCGACCATCAGCGAATCGCCCTCGGTCAAGCGTGCGTCCGTGTGCCCGCCGGCGAGCCGGAGCGCGGCGCCGCCGCCGGCCTGGCGGTAGGCCGACCAGTACGGGCCGAGCGTCGAGAGCACGGGGCACTTGTCGCGCGCCACCTGCCCGACGTCGAGCTCGACGGTCGCCACGCCGGGCATGGCCGCGAGCTGGTCCTTGAGGCCGGCCGGGCCCGGCGGCGTCGACAGCAGACCGCGTACCGTCACCGCATGGCCGTCGACGGCCCCCACCAGCGCCGCGCACGGGATGCGGGCCAGCACGGCGGCGATGGCGGCCGGTGTCGGTGCGGATGCGGGCGCAGGCGCAGACGTGGCGACCGGTGCGGCGGGCGTCTGCACGGCCGGTGAGGGCGCGGGGATGGGCGTGCGCACGGAAGGCGGCAGTGCCTGCCCGCTCGCCGGCGCAGTTGCCGGCACCTGCGCCGGCGTCCGTTTGTGCAAATAATGCCAGCCGGCCATGCCCAGCGCGCCGACCGCGACGATGCCCGCAGCCGCGCCGGCCACCATGCCGTAGCGCTGCGCCGATCCGCCCGTGCCGAAGTCGTGCAGGAAGCGCTCGACCGTGGGCGTGCGCGCCTGGCGCTCGAGGGCGAGGCCGCACTTGAGCGCGTGCCACGGACCGCGTCCCAGGCCGGCCGGGCGCTGCGGCTTCATGCCGGCGCCGCGCGCCTGCAGCGCGGACACGCCGGTGAACGGGTGCCGTCCCGTCAAGAGTTCATAGGCGATGCAGGCCAGCGCATAGATGTCGTCGCGCGGGTCGGGGTCGAGGTGTTCCAGCATTTCCGGGCTCGCATACGCCGGCGTGAGCGCGCCCAGGCTGCCGGGATCGAACACGGTGACGTCGACATCCTCCTCGGTCTTCTGGAACACGCGCGCGATCCCGAAATCGATGACCTTGACGTTGCCCGAGTCGGTCAGCACCACGTTGCCGGGCTTGAAGTCGCAATGGACGAAGCCGTGCGCATGCGCGTACGCCAGCGCGTTGCCCATGCCGGTCACGATGCGCAGCACGTCCTGATACGGCAGGCCCGTGAAACCCGGCGCGCGCAGCACCTGGCTCAGCGCCTTGCCCTTCAGGTATTCCATCGTCAGGTAGACCATCGGGCCGTCGCGGTCGAAATCGTAGACGGACACGATGTTCGGATGCGCCAGCGCCTGCGCCTTGCGCGCTTCGCGCTGCAGGGCGATCAGCGATTTCGGATGGCCGCGGAACTGGACATTCAAGACCTTGATGGCGATGTAGGGCTTGCGGTCGGACGCCTCGAGCTTGCGCAGGTCGAGCGCCTTGTACACGGTGCCCATGCCGCCGAAGCCGATGCATTCCTCCAGCACGAAGCGATTGTTCAGCGTGTCGCCGACACCCTTCATCCGCTCGGGTTCGGGATCGTCCGCGTGCGGCGGCCGGGACGGCGGATCGCGCATCGTGTTCGCGCCGGGACGGGTCTGGACGAACGTATCGTCCCCGCCCTTTCTCTGGCGCGCCACGATCAGGCGTTCGATGCGGTGCTGGACTTCCGTATAGACCTCGCCCGGCAGCGGCTTGCGCGCGTGTTCCTCGCTCAGGACCTCGAGCAGGCGGCCCACGCTCTCGGGTGCGTTCTCGAGCACGCGATCGACCTGGGCAAAGAATTCCGTACGCGGCATGCCGCCGGTCTGCAATTGCCGGATCGCGTGGGCGAGACTGTCCATGATGTTGATTATATAAATCCCGGGCGTTCCTTGAGACTAGCATGAAACGCCGGATGATCAAGCGACAACGCGCCGTCTTCCCCCACCCGGGGTGTGGGGCCGTGGCCAACAGTCACGGAACAAGTGTTGGCCGCATTCCGTCACCGGCGTTTTCCAGCCATGCATCCCGATGCCGTCCCACTGTCGAGATAAATTAGATAAACCGTTTATATTTCAACGGCTTATCGCTTGATTCCGGTCTGGCCCAGGCATCTGGCACGCATTTCGCTGATAGTCCATCGAGCGCAGATGAATGCCTCACCAACCAACCGACACCTCAAGGAGCTTTGACCATGAAAACCCTGATCATCACCGACCTGGCCCGTACCGACAACCTCGACCGCGCCACCATGACCACCGTGCGCGGCGGTTTCAAGTT
Organism: Massilia luteola; assembly: GCF_034420155.1. Classification (NCBI taxonomy): domain Bacteria; kingdom Pseudomonadati; phylum Pseudomonadota; class Betaproteobacteria; order Burkholderiales; family Oxalobacteraceae; genus Massilia; species Massilia luteola. Next base: position 2,205 of record NZ_JAXOFN010000048.1, on the reverse strand, counting down.
CGCATCGCCCTCGTACATGTTCGGCGACATCACCTATGCCCCGACGTCCGACTCGTCGATCAATGCCGCCCAGAACCTGGGCCAGGTCCAGAACGTGATGACGGCCACGGCCAACGGCTCCGCCTTCGTCGACGGCGTGCACGTCCACAACGACGTGTCGCAGAACGGCGCCAACACCATCGTGCGCCGCTGATCGCCCGAGTGCATTCCATCCAATCCAATTCATTCAATCGCTGAGGAGAATCGCCATGAACACCCTGACCATCAAAGACCTGGACCGCGCCGAACAACTGGACCGCACCGCCATGACGGCCGTGCGTGGCGGCTGGAGCATGTATTCGCCGTCGCTCAAGGTCGGTGACGTGACCTACGCGCCGAGCTACGACTCGTCGATCAACGCCATGCAGAACCTGGGCCAGCAACAAAACGTGCTGACCACGACGGCCAACGGCTCGGCCTTCCTGGACGGCGTCGGCGTGCACAACACGACGCACCAGAACGGCCAGAACAAGATCGTCGGCTGAACCCACCATCGCCATCATTGACTATACTTTCGAGGAGCATTGCCATGAACACCCTGACCATCAAAGACCTGGACCGCGCCGAACAACTGGACCGCACCGCCATGACGGCCGTGCGCGGCGGCTGGAGCATGTATTCGCCGTCGTACAAAGTCGGTGACGTGAAGTACACGCCGAGCTACGACGCGTCGATCAATGCCGTGCAGAACCTGGGCCAGCAGCAGAACGTGCTGACCGCGACGGCCAACGATTCGGCCTTCCTGGACGGCGTCGGCGTGCACAACACGGCGCACCAGAACGGCCAGAACAAGATCATCGGCTGAGCGGGAGAGACCCATGTCATCCATCGCAATCCACGACCTGGCGCATCGCAGCGAACTGGACATCCAGGCGATGTCGGCCATCCAGGGCGGCGCCGGCTTCGGCAAGGACGTCAACGTCACCGTGAACGTCAACCAGCAACTGGCGCAGTTCCAGCAGATCGGCGTCAATGTTCTGAACAACAACGGCGTCATCGGCGCCGGGTTCACCGGTCCGCACATCGACCTGGACGCCGCGCTGAAAGGCGAAAATAAATTGACCTTCTAAACCGCCCACTTTTGTGGTGTACATCCTCCCATTGCCGGGTCCGACCCGGCAATGGGAGTTCTGCCCGTTAACTTGCCATTCCGAGGAGGCATCATGGCTACCATCGTCATCAAGGATTTATCGGAGAACACGGAATTGGATCGCCAGGCAATGCTGGCGATCGCCGGCGGATCGCGTTTGCGCGCTAGCGGGGGCTTCGCGCGGCCCGCCCTGCAAAGGATCCGGCTGTTCGATCCGGCGCGTATCGCGGCCGCCAGGGCCGGCGGCGGGAAACCGGCGTCGCGCTGAGCGTCTGCTGCTGCATGGTCAACGCCGTCCGGTGCAAGCCGGGCGGCTTTTTTTGGGCTGTGTTCGCCCGCGCATTTGCTGTGCGCTACGCCCGGTCCGGCTAAGGCGGGCGCTCGATTACCTGAATATCGCGAACACAGCCTTTCCTTGTCCGCGGCGCAGTCTGGCCAAACCCTGTTGGATCGCGCCCAACACGCCCCGAAACGTGTTGGTTCCGCCCCGTCATCCGGGTTTTCCAGCCATGCATCCCGATGCCGTCCCACTGTCGAGATAAATTAAATAAACCGTTTATATTTCAAAGGCTTATCGCTTGATTCCGGTCTGGTCCAGGCACCTGGCACGCATTTCGCTGATAGTCCATCGAGCGCAGATGAATGCCTCACCAACCAACCGACACCTCAAGGAGCTTTGACCATGAAAACCCTGATCATCACCGACCTGGCCCGTACCGACAACCTCGACCGCGCCACCATGACCACCGTGCGCGGCGGTTTCAAGTTCGCATCGCCCTCGTACATGTTCGGCGACATCACCTATGCCCCGACGTCCGACTCGTCGATCAATGCCGCCCAGAGCCTGGGCCAGGTCCAGAACGTGATGACGGCCACGGCCAACGGCTCCGCCTTCGTCGACGGCGTGCACGTCCACAACGACGTGTCGCAGAACGGCGCCAACACCATCGTGCGCCGCTGATCGCCCGAGTGCATTCCATCCAATCCAATTCATTCAATCGCTGAGGAGAATCGCCATGAACACCCTGACCATCAAAGACCTGGACCGCGCCGAACAACTGGACCGCACCGCCATG
>NZ_JAXOFN010000047.1:0-41883 GCF_034420155.1 Massilia luteola | reverse complement strand
CCTAATGCCGTTAAGTTAAGCGTGATTTCAGCCAGTTTAGGACCGGTAAGGTCCGCGCGAAGCCCTTGAAAAGGCCACTCAGATGTTAGTCGGAGCGGTCTTTTTGGCCTTAACTTAACGGCATTAGGGTCAGAGCCCGGTTCTGGGCAATTTCTTGGCGTACAACGAGCCCTGCCGGTCATCCGGCTGAACGCGCTTGTTGCAAAGGACGTGCACTAATACGTGGTCTGCCTGCGGATTTTCCGCGTCGGCTGATTTGCCGGCCGCATCCACGGCGGCGCCGCGGGTGGCCGCGCGGGCGGCGTGAAGCCGGCGGCGACGAAGCGGTGCAGCGACGACCACGGCCATTCCGCCGGATGCTGGCAAAAGCCGTGGCGCATCGGATTGCTGTGCACGTAGTCGATCAGGCTCGAATATTCCTCGTCGTCGCCCACGCGGTAGTCGCGGTAGTGACGCTCCCAGATGGTGCCGTCGCCCGTGCCCGCATCGCCCTTCGCCTTCGCGCCGCCCGGCAGGCAGGCTTTATGGAGGGCTTTCGAAAACGCGATCTTGACCGCGCGCCAGCGCGACGCGCAGTCGTGGTCGCCCGGCGGCAGCGTCCAGATCGCGTGCGCGTGGTCCGGTAGCACGACCCAGGCGTCGACGTGGAACGGCTTGCGGACGCGCGCCTGGCGCATCGCTTCGCCGAACGCGGAGAAATGGTCCGTCAGCAGGGTGCTGTCCCGATCCAGCAGACGCACCGTAAAGAAAAAAGTCCCGCCCGGGACGCGGTTGTCGCGGTAATTTGTCATGAACGTAGTCTGCCAAGCGGCGCAGCCATGCCGTGTCGATCTGGCGCAAACGCGCACGAGTTGAAGAACCTCAACCACATCGATTTTACCTACGATGTTTGTTTGACGACGATCCATTTCCGCGCGTTACGCGACATGGTGGATATGACAAACCTGCCGTTTTGACACCGTCCGGACGCCGTTCGCGCGCTGTCCATAATTTTTTTTCAATCTGCCTGAACCTTTCCGCCCCCATCGGTATTAACCGGACGATTTCCGTAGTAGCAACCGCTACCGGTAGCCGATCGGGTCCGCTGTGTCGTTCATGCCATCCATTGTCCTGATGTCCAAGCAGCTGGTTTGCACCGGCCAGGTCGTTGCGCCCGACGCCGCTGCGCTGGTGCGTCTGCTGTTGCTGGCGCCCGTGCTGGAGGAGTGGGTGGTGCGGGCCGGGCTGCAGGAGTGGCTGATCCGGCGCGCGGTGCCTGTGCCGGCGGTCCTGTCGGCGGCCGCGTTCGCGTTGCTGCATGTCGGTTCCGGCTGGCGCGCGGTAGGGCTGGTGCTGGCGCCGGGATTGGCGCTGGCGCTGCTCTACCAGTACAGCCGCGACTGGCGCCTGTGCGCGCTGGCGCACTGCGGAATGAATGCACTGGCCCTCGGCGGCTGTGTCCTTTGAACGAATTTGGGAGTCCCTATGATCGGGCTGCATCGAAGTCTCTCCTCCGTCCTCGTCCTGCTCGCCATCGTCCCGGCGGTGCACGCTGCCGATGCATTGAACGGCAAGAGCCTGTACCTGAACGGGCCGGTTGGCGGCGGCACCAGCTGCGCGTCGTGCCACGGCCCGTCGCCCGCCGCGAACGTCAACGGCATTCTCGCCGCGGCGAATGATCCGAGCGTGATCAGTAACGCCTTCGCCGCCAACAAGGGCGGCATGGGCACGCTGTTCAACGGGCATTTCACGACGGCGGAAATCGCGGATCTGGCCGCCTTCATCGGCAACCCGGCCGTGACCGCCGCGCCGGCGGCCGCCGTCAATCCGGCTTCGCTGAGCTTCGCGGCCACCACCATCGGCCAGTCGGCGTCGCCGCTCGCCACGACGCTCTCCAACACCGGTAACGCGGCGCTGACCGTGGGCACGTTGAGTCTCTCCGGCGCGGCCGCGGGCGACTACGCCATCAGCGGCGGCACCTGCGCCAACGGCGCATCGCTCGCGGCCGGCGCCAGCTGCACCGTGCAGATCGGCTTCAAGCCTGCCGCCGCCGGTGCGCGCAGCGCGTCGCTCGTCATCGCGCACAATGCCACCGGCGGTTCCAGCACCGTGGCGCTGTCCGGCACCGGCAACGCCGTGGCGCAGCCGACCATCGCGCTGTCGGCCAATGCCATCGACTTCGGCGCCCTCGTCGCCGGCGCCGCATCGCCCGCACGGAATGTCACCGTCAGCAACACGGGACAGGCCGCGCTGACCTTCAGCAGCATCGCCGTCGGCGGCGCCAACGCCGGCGTCTTCACGCTGGGTGGCAGCTGCAGCACCGCCGCATCGGTCGCGGCGGGCGCCAGCTGCACCGTGACCGTGACCGCGAATTCCTCCGGCAACGGCGCGTTCAGCGGCAATCTCGCACTGGCGTCGAATGCATCCAACGGCGCCGTATCCGTGCCGCTGTCCGGCACCGTGGCCGCGGCCACGCCGGCCGTCACGGCCAGCCCCTCGGCCGTGTCGTTCGGCTCGCAGACGATCGGCGCCCCGGCCGCCACGCAGACGGTCACGCTGGCAAACAAGGGCAACGTGGCGCTGGCGCTGAACGGCATCGCCGTCTCGGGCGCGGCCACCGTCGCCATCGCGAATAAAACCTGCGGCACGTCGCTGGCGGTCGGCGCCAGCTGCACCGTGACCCTGTCCTTCGCACCGACTGCGGCAGGCGCCGCGGCGGCCACGCTGGCGGTCACGTCGAACGCGGCGCCGCTGCAGGTGACGATCAGCGGCACCGGCACCACGGCGCCCGTGGCCAAGCCCGCGCTGTCCGAAGCGGGACCGGTCGCCTTCGCGGACACGCAAGTCGGTAAAAGCGCCGCGACGCACACCGTCACGCTGTCGAACGGCGGCACGGCCGCATTGACAATCGCCTCGCTCGTGCTGGACGGCGCGCAGGCGTCCGACTTCACGTTGGGCGGCACCTGCGCGACCAACGCATCGATCGCCGCAGCGGCCAGCTGCACCATCGATATCGGCTTCAAACCGACCGCCGCCGGCCAGCGCGCCGGGACCCTCGTGCTGATGACCGACGCGGGCACCCAGTTCACCGTGGCCCTGGGCGGAACCGGCGTCGCCGTGCCCGTGCCGATGCTGACGGTGAATCCGCAATCGTTCGACTTCGGCGCCGCGGACGTCAACGGCACCGCGCCCACGCACCACATCACGCTGGCCAACACGGGCGGCAATGTGGCCACGGTGACGGCCGCCACGTTCTCCGGTCCGTTCGCGCTGCAGGCCGATGCATCGGGCTGCGCAGCCGTTCCGTTCACCTTGCAGCCGGGGGCGAGCTGCGACCTGGTGGTGCGCTTCACGCCGGTCGGTGCTGGCGACGCGGCCGGCAGCCTGGCGCTCGCGGCCGACGGCGGCGGCACCTGGACCGTCGCCTTGAGCGGCAAGGGCAATGTGCAGACCGTGCAAGCGCCGCAGAACGCCGGCGGCGGCGGCTGCTCTTCCATCAGGAACGGCAACGATCCAGTGCTGGCCCTGCTGGTGGTGCTGTCGTTCGGCGTGCTGGGATGGCGCCGCTTCGTCCGCAAGGAGGTGAAGTAATGGGCGCCCGTACGACGCGCGTATTGCGCATGGCGCTGGTGCTGGCCGCGGCGCTGGAGGCATCGACCGCCTCCGCGCTGGATAAAGGCGCCGCGGCGCCGCAGTTCGACCTGCCGGGCAAGGATGGCACGGTGCAGCTGGCGAAGTTCCAGGGCCGGCTCGTGTACGTGGATTTCTGGGCCTCGTGGTGCGGCCCGTGCCGCCAGTCCTTCCCGTGGATGAACGAGATGCAGGCGCGCTACGGCGCGCGCGGGTTGCAGGTCGTCGGCGTGAACCTCGACGCGAAAAGCGACGATGCGCGCCGCTTCCTGGCCGAGACGCCCGCGCGCTTCACGATCGCCTTCGATCCGGCCGGCGCCACGCCGCGCGCCTACGGCATCAAGGGCATGCCGAGCAGCGTCCTGGTCGGCCCGGACGGCAAGGTCCTGTACGAGCACGCCGGCTTCAAGGAGGCCGACCGCGCGGCGCTCGAACAGGTGATCCAGAAGGCGCTGGGAGGTGCGAAATGAGGGCGCGCTTCTTCCTCCTGATCGCGCCGGCGCTGCTGGCGCTGGCGGGCTGCGCCACCGTGCAGCCCTGGGAAAAGGGAAAACTGGCCAAGCCGGAGATGACCTTCGGCGGCGACAGGCTCGAAACCCGTTACGCCGACCATATCTACACGAGCCGCGAAGCCGCGTCCGGCGGCGCGGGTGTCGGCGGCGGCGGCTGCGGCTGCAACTGAGGCGAACACATGACGAAACCCATGCAACCTCCGCAGGAACTCGCGGCCTCGCTCCTCGCCGCCGCGCTGCTGCTGCCCGGCGTGCAGGCGCTGGCCGACGAGCCGCCGCAAAACGGCAGCATCAGCCTGCGCTATCTCGATTACGCCGACCGCCAGTCCGGCCTGGACCGCATCCGCGCGCACTCGCCGTCGATCGCGGTGACGGCGCCCGTCGCCAGCGACTGGTCCATCGAAGGCACGCTGACGGCCGACGACGTGTCTGGCGCCTCGCCGCGCTACCACACGGCCGTCTCCGGCGCCTCGCACATGCAGGACGAACGCAAGGCGGGCGACGTCGCCGTCACGCGCTACTTCCGGCGCGGCACGCTGACGGCCGGCGCGGCGTATTCGACCGAGCACGATTACGTGTCGCGCGCGCTGTCGCTGAACGGCACCCTGTCCAGCGAGGACAACGACACGACGTGGGCGTTCGGGCTCGCGGGCAGCCGCGACAGCATCGATCCGGTCAACCACGTCGTCGTCGATGAGCACAAGAAAACGATCAGCGTGCTGGCCGGCGTGACGCGGGTGCTGACGCCGAACGACATCGGCCAGCTGACACTCACGCGCACGAACGGCGACGGCTATTTCAACGATCCGTATAAATCGTTTGACAACCGGCCCCGTTCGCGCCGCCAGAACACGGTGCTGCTGCGCTGGAACCACTACCTGGACAGCACGGGCGGCACGACGCGCCTGGGCTACCGCTACTACAGCGATTCGTACCGCATCCGCGCGCACACGCTGTCCGGCGAGTACGTGCAGCCGCTCGGCGGCGGCTGGAGCGTCGTGCCGGACGTACGCCTCTACACGCAGAGCGCGGCCTCGTTCTACTACGATCCCGTGTACGACGGCACGCTCGGCCCGCCGTTCCCGCCGGGCTTTTCGAGCGGCGCGAACGTCGATCGCTTGTCGTCGCCGGACCAGCGCCTGTCCGGCTTCGGCGCCGTCACGGTGGGGCTGAAGGTCGTGCGCGAGATCGGCAAGCTGTGGACGGTCGACGTCAAGGTCGAGGGTTACGAACAGCGCGGCAGCTGGCGCCTGTTCCACGACGGCAGTCCGGGACTGGCGCCGCTGCGCGCCCGCATCTTCCAGGTCGGATTGACGCGCCGATGGTAGAACAGGTCTACCGCTTTCCGTTCGACGCGATGGCCAGCCGGTGTGAAATCCGGCTCGCCGCGGTGGATGGACGTGCGGCGGAAGAACTGGCGCAGGCGGCGATCGCCGAGGTGCGGCGCATCGAGCGGACGTATTCGCGCTACCGCACCGACAGCATCGTCGGCCGCATCAACGCTGCGGCGGGGCGCCATCGCGTGGCATGCGACGCCGAGACGTTCCAGCTGCTCGCCTACGCCGACCATTTATATCGCGCCAGCGATGGCCTGTTCGACATCACCTCGGGCGTGCTGCGCCGCGCCTGGGACTTCCGCCGTCCGCGCGTGCCGGCGCCGGACGAACTGACGCCGCTGCTGGCATTGGTGGACTGGCCGGCCGTACGCCGCGAGGACGGTGCCATCTTCCTGCCGCGTGCCGGCATGGAGATCGACTTCGGCGGCTTCGGCAAGGAATACGCGGCCGACCGCGCGTGCGCATTGCTCCTGCAAGGCGGCGCGCGGCACGGCTACGTGAACCTCGGCGGCGACATGCGCTTCGCCGGGCCGCAACCGGATGGCAGGCCCTGGTCCATCGGCATCCAGGACCCGCGCCAGCCGGACGGCATCGTCGCCAGCATCGCCGTGAGCCAGGGCGCGCTGGCGACGAGCGGCGATTACGAACGCTTTTTCGACATCGACGGGACTCGTTATTGCCATGTATTGAATCCGCGCACGGGCATGCCGGTGTCGCACTGGCGCTCCGTGAGCGTGCTGGCGCCGCTGGCCGTGCTGGGCGGCAGCGTGTCGACCATCGCCATGCTCAAGGAAGCGGACGGGTTGGCCTTCCTGGCCGCCAGCGGCCTCGCGTACTTCGCCATCGACGGCGCGGGACAAACGCATCACCACAGTATTTCAGGAGATTACGCATCATGAAGCACCTCTTTCGATGGATGGCCGCGCTCACTCTGCTGATCTGCGCGGCCGGGCAGTCGGCCATGGCCGCCGACGATTTCCTGCCGCCCGAACAGGCGTTCAAACTGAGCGCCGAACTGCGCGCCGGCGGTACCGTGCACCTGGCCTGGGCCATCGCGCCCGGCTACCACCTGTACCGCGACCGCCTCGTGTTCTCGGCGCCGCAGGTCGGCCAGCCCGCGCTGCCGGACGGCCTGCGCAAGTTCGACAGCAATTTTAATAAGGAGATGGAAACCTATGCCGGCAGGCTGGCGGCCGACCTGCCGATCCGCGCGGACGCGCAACAGCCGTTCGTGCTGCGCGTGGGCTACCAGGGCTGCGCGGACGCGGGCCTGTGCTATCCGCCCGCCGAAGTCGCGTTCACGGTCGACCCGGCGGCGCCGGGCGCGCTGAAGCCTGCGGCGCCCGATGCCGCCGCGGCGCCGGCGCCCGCACCGGCAGCCACGCCGGCAACCGCAGCCGCACCGGCACCGCAGGCCGCGCCCGCGCAGGAAGACGACAGCTCGCTGGCCCGCCGCACCCTGCAATCGGGCAGCGCCTGGCGCATCGGCCTCGCGTTCCTCGCCTTCGGCCTGTTGTTGTCGTTCACGCCGTGCGTGCTGCCGATGGTGCCGATCCTGTCGTCCATCATCGTCGGCGAGGGCAATGCCACGCGCAGCAAGGGTTTTATCCTGGCGCTCGCCTACAGCCTGGGCATGGCGCTGGTCTACACGGCGCTCGGCGTCGCGGCGGGCCTGGCCGGCGAAGGCCTCGCCGGCGCGCTGCAGAAGCCGTGGGTCTTGCTCACGTTCGGCGGCTTGCTCGTGGTGCTGGCGCTGTCGATGTTCGACGTCTACCAGCTGCAGCTGCCCAGCAGCCTGCAGAGCCGCCTGAGCACGACCAGCGGGAGCATGAGCGGCGGCCGTTTCGCCGGCGTGTTCGTCATGGGCGCGCTGTCGGCGCTGATCGTCGGTCCGTGCGTGGCCGGTCCGCTGGCGGGCGCGCTGTTGTACATCAGCCAGACGCGCAATGTGTGGACGGGCGGCTGGGCGTTGTTCTCGATGGCGGCCGGCATGAGCGTGCCGTTGCTGCTGACGGGCGTCTCCGCGGGCAGCCTGCTGCCGCGCGCCGGCGCCTGGATGAACCACGTCAAGCGCGTGTTCGGCCTGCTGCTGCTGGCGGTGGCCATCTGGATGGTGACGCCCGTGTTCCCGGTCGCCGTCGCGATGCTGCTGTGGGGCGCGTTCGCCGTGCTGTGCGCCGTGTTCCTGCGCGTGTTCGAACCCGTCGCCGCCGGCGCGGGGCTGAGCCGCTACGCCGGCAAGACGCTGGGCCTCGTGCTGTTGACGGGCGGCCTGTTCGAACTGGTGGGGGCGGCCAGCGCGGGCCAGGACGTGCTGCAGCCGCTCGCCCACCTGCGCGGCACGGCGCTCGCCGCCGCGGCGCCGGACGGCAAGCAGGGCAAGGAAACGCGGTTCGAACGCATCCGCACGCTGGCCGAACTGGATCGCGTGCTCGCGTCGTCTGCCACGCCCGTCATGCTGGATTTCTATGCCGACTGGTGCGTGTCGTGCAAGGAGATGGAGCGCTTCACGTTCTCCAAGCCGCAGGTGGAAGCGCAGATGAAGCAGGTGCGCCTGCTGCAGGTCGACGTCACCGCCAACAACGAGGACGACCGCGCGCTGATGAAGAAATTCGGCCTGTTCGGACCACCCGGCATCATCCTGTTCCGCCAGGGCCGCGAGGTGCCGCAGAGCCGCGTGATCGGCTTCATGGCGCCCGAGCAGTTCGCCGCCCACCTGTCCCGCCACTTCGCTTCCTGATACCTGCCCATGAACCGACATGCCAACGTCCTGATCCTGGGTTCCGGCCCGGCAGGCTATTCCGCCGCCGTGTACGCGGCGCGCGCCAACCTGCATCCACTGCTCGTCACCGGCGTCGCGCAGGGCGGACAACTGATGACCACCACCGACGTCGAGAACTGGCCCGCCGACCCGGACGGCGTGCAGGGACCGGACCTGATGCGCCGCTTCGAGCTGCACGCCCGGCGTTTCGAGACGCAGATCGTCCTCGACCACATCCACACCGCGCACCTGCACGAGCGGCCGCTGCGCCTGTCCGGCGACCTGGGCGACTACACGTGCGACGCGCTGATCATCGCCACCGGCGCCTCCGCGCGCTACCTGGGGCTGCCGTCGGAGCAGGCCTTCATGGGCCGCGGCGTGTCGGCCTGCGCCACGTGCGACGGCTTCTTTTATCGCGGCAGGGAGGTCGCCGTGATCGGTGGCGGCAACACGGCCGTGGAAGAAGCCTTGTACCTGTCGAACATCGCGGCGAAGGTGACGCTGGTGCACCGCCGCGACCACCTGCGTGCCGAGGCGATCCTGGTCGAGCGCCTGCTGGCGCGCGTGGAAGAGCGCAAGGTGGACATCCTGTGGAACCACGAGCTGGAAGAGGTGCTGGGCGATGATGCGGGCGTGCAGGCGTTGCGCCTGCGCGACCCCACGGGCACGCGCGTGCTGCCGGTCCACGGCGTGTTCGTGGCCATCGGCCACCAGCCGAATACGGCGATCTTCGCGGGCCAGCTGCACATGGAGAACGGCTACATCGTCACGCGCACGGGGCGCCACGGCTTCGCGACGGCCACCAACGTGCCGGGTGTGTTCGCCGCCGGCGACGTGCAGGACCACGTCTACCGGCAGGCGATCACCAGCGCCGCCAGCGGTTGCATGGCGGCGCTGGACGCCCAGCGCTACCTGGAGGAGTAGGCCGGGCGCATTGCCGGTCAGGCGCTGAGCGGCTTGTAGCGGATCCGCTTCGGCTTGGCGCCTTCTTCGCCCAGACGCTTCTTCTTGTCGGCTTCGTACTCCTGGTAGTTACCGTTGAAGAAGGTGACTTGCGAGTCGCCTTCGAACGCCAGGATGTGGGTGGCGATGCGGTCGAGGAACCAGCGGTCGTGCGAGATGACCATCACGCTGCCCGCGAATTCCAGCAGCGCGTCTTCCAGCGCGCGCAGGGTTTCGACGTCCAGGTCGTTCGACGGTTCGTCCAGCAGCAGCACGTTGCCGCCCTTGAGCAGCGTCTTGGCCAGGTGCAGGCGGCCGCGTTCACCACCGGACAGGTTGCCGACGAGTTTCTGCTGGTCGGCGCCCTTGAAGTTGAAGCGGCCGAGATAGGCGCGCGACGGCATCTCGAAGCGGCCGACGCTGAGCATGTCGGCACCGCCGCTGACGTCTTCGAACACGGTCTTGCCGGCCGCGAGGCTGTCGCGCGACTGGTCGACGAGCGAGACCTGCGCCGTCTTGCCGATGACGACTTCGCCGCTGTCCGGCTGCTCGACGCCGGCGATCATGCGGAACAGGGTCGATTTACCGGCGCCGTTCGGGCCGATGATGCCGACGATCGCGCCCGGCGGCACAGTGAACGACAGGTTGTCGATCAGGAGGCGGTCGCCGAAGGCTTTCGAGACGTTCTTGAATTCGATGACTTCATTGCCCAGGCGTTCCGCGACGGGAATGAAAATCTCCTGCGTCTCGTTGCGCTTCTGGTATTCGTATTCGGACAGTTCGTTGAAGCGGGCCAGGCGCGCCTTCGACTTGGCCTGCCGTGCCTTCGGATTCTGGCGCGACCATTCGAGTTCCTTCTGCAGTGCCTTCTGGCGCGCCGATTCGGTCGCTTCCTCCTGCTTCAGGCGTGCCTGCTTCTGGTCCAGCCAGGACGAGTAATTGCCCTTCCAGGGGATGCCGTGGCCGCGGTCCAGTTCCAGGATCCATTCGGCGGCGTTGTCGAGGAAGTAGCGGTCGTGGGTGATGCCGACGACGGTGCCCGGGAAGCGCAGCAGGAACTGCTCCAGCCACTCGACCGATTCGGCGTCCAGGTGGTTGGTGGGTTCGTCCAGCAGCAGCATGTCCGGTTTGCTGAGCAGCAGCTTGCACAGCGCCACGCGGCGCTTTTCGCCGCCCGACAGCACGCCGATCTTCGCATCCCACGGCGGCAGGCGCAGCGCGTCGGCAGCCATTTCCAGCTGCAGGTTCAGGTTGCCGCCGTCGGACGCGGCGATGATCGATTCCAGGCGCTCCTGCTCTTTCGCCAGCGCGTCGAAATCGGCGTCTTCCTCGGCGTAGGCGGCATACACGGCTTCCAGTTTCGCCTGTGCTTCGAACGCTTCGCCCAGGCCGCTTTCCACTTCCTGGCGCACGGTTTTTTCCGGATCGAGCTGCGGCTCCTGCGGCAGGTAGCCGATGTTCAGGCCGGGCATCGGACGTGCTTCGCCCTGGATGTCGGTGTCGATGCCGGCCATGATCTTCAGCAGGGTCGACTTGCCGGAGCCGTTCAGGCCCAGCACGCCGATCTTCGCGCCTGGGAAGAACGACAGCGAAATGTCCTTCAGGATCTGGCGTTTCGGTGGGACGATCTTGCCCACGCGGTTCATGGTGTAGACGTAATTGGCCATTGATATGTTCTAGTGCTTCGATGTGAAATGAGGACGACAGGATACTGTAGAACGGCGCGCCCGTCGCGCCCGCAACCGGGGTCAGAGCCCGAAAACAGGAAATTTCCCTAAACCGGGGTCAGAGCCCGGTTTCAGGAAATTGCCAAAAATCGGGCTCTGACCCCGGTTCAAGCTTGTTTGGCTACCGGTTGCGGCCGGTTCAGCAGGCCTTCGGCCGCGAACAGGGCGAGGGCCAGCCAGATCAGGACGAAGCCGACGAGGCGGTCGGGCGTAAAAGCTTCGTGGAACAGCCAGACGCCCAGCAGGAATTGCAGGGTCGGCGACAGGTATTGCAGCAGGCCCACGACCGACAGCGGAATCTTGCGCGCGCCCGACGCGAACAGCAGCAGCGGGATCGCCGTGATCGGCCCGGCCGCGACGAGCAGCAGGCGCGTCGTGTCCGAGCCGGTGTTGAGGAACGCGTTCTGGCCGTGCACCGTGAGCCAGGCGACATAGGCGGCCGCGAGCGGGAACAGGACCATCGTCTCGAACGACAGCCCCTCCAGCGCGCCGAGCGCGGCCGTCTTGCGCAGCAGGCCGTAGCCTCCGAACGACACGGCCAGCGCCAGCGCGACCCAGGGCACGTTGCCGGCCTGCCAGGTCAGCCATGCGACACCCAGCGCCGCCACCGCGATCGCCATCCACTGCGTGCGCCGCAAGCGCTCCTTCAGCAGCACCGAGCCGAACATGATGTTGACGAGCGGATTGATGAAATAGCCCAGGCTGGCCTCGATGACGTGGCCGTTGTTCACGGCCCAGATGTAGATGAGCCAGTTGACGCTGAGAAGGAGGGCCGAGGCAATAAAGCTGCCGAACACACGCGGCTGGCGCACGATATTCAGCCAGGCCCACTGGCGGCGCACGGCGAGGACGATCATGAGGAATAGCAGCGACCACAGCATGCGGTGTGCGAGGATCTGCAGCGGCGGCACGTCGCCGATGGCGTGAAAATACAGCGGAAACAGCCCCCAGCACAGGAAGGCGAGGACGGCGGACAGGATGCCGGTGTTCATGGGAAGGCGGAGCAGGTGATGGTCCGGCGATTATCCCTGAACGGACGCGGCCGTGCTGGAGGCGCCCCGTTTCTGACGTGCGCTCAGGCCGCCATCGTTGATGCAGACTCTGGGAAATGGCACCCGGACAGAAAGGACGCACTCTTGCCATTCCTTGTCAATTATTCTATTGTGCAACGCATCAGAACAACAAAACGGTGAAACCTTGACGGCGCAACACAATAAAAGCAGCCTGGCGGCACTGACGCTGGCCGCAGTCGGTATCGTCTATGGCGACATCGGCACCAGCCCGCTGTACACGCTCAAGACCATCTTCGATCCCGTCCACGGGCTGAAACTGTCCACGCCAAACCTCCTCGGCATCGTTTCCCTGATCTTCTGGGGCCTGACGATGATCGTCTCGCTCAAGTACGTCACGCTGGTGCTGCGCGCCGACAACCGCGGCGAAGGCGGCATCATGGCCCTGATGGCGCTCGCGCTGAATTCCGTCACGCGCACGTCGCGCTGGCACTACGTGCTGATGGTGCTGGGCGTGTTCGGCGCCACGATGTTCTACGGCGACAGCGTGATCACGCCGGCGATCTCGGTGCTCGGTGCGATCGAGGGTCTCGAAGTGGCCACGCCCGGCCTGGAAAAATACGTGGTGCCGCTGACGATCGTCGTGCTGGTCGGGCTGTACAGCGTGCAGCGCCACGGCACGGCCGGCATCGGCCGCTGGTTCGGTCCGATCATGGTCGTATGGTTCACCGCGCTGGCCGTCATGGGCGTCATCAACATCGTGCAGGCGCCCGTGATCCTGCAGGCGTTGAACCCGCTGCACGCCTTCGAATTCATGCTGCGCGAGCGCATGATCGCGTTCGTCGCGCTGGGTGCCGTCGTGCTGGCCTTTACGGGGGCGGAGGCGCTGTACGCCGACATGGGGCACTTCGGCAAGAAGCCGATCCGCTCCGCCTGGTTCCTCGTCGTGTTCCCGGCCCTCGCCGTCAATTACCTCGGCCAGGGCGGCCTGTTGATCACGCATCCGGAAGCGCTCGACAACCCGTTCTTCCACCAGCTCGGCAGCTGGAGCGTGCTGCCGCTCGTGCTGCTGTCGACGATGGCCACCGTGATCGCGTCGCAGGCCACGATCTCCGGCACGTTCTCGATGACCAAGCAGGCCATCGCACTGGGCCTGCTGCCGCGCATGCGCGTGATGCACACGTCGGAGAGCGAGATCGGCCAGATCTACATCCCCGCCGTGAACTGGCTGCAGCTGATCGTCGTGCTGATCGCGGTGGTCGGCTTCGGTTCGTCGGACAAGCTGGCCGGCGCCTACGGCATCGCGGTGACGGCGACCATGTTCGCGACGACGATCCTGACCTTCTTCGTGATCCGCTACCGCTGGCACCTGCCGCTGTTGCTGTGCTTCGGCGCCACCGGTTTCTTCATGGCGATGGATATCATGCTGTTCTCGGCCAGTACCCTGAAACTGCTGCACGGCGGCTGGTTCCCGCTGCTGCTCGGCGCGATCCTGCTGACGACGATGCTGACCTGGAAGCGCGGCCGCGAACTGGTGTTCGAGAACCTGGAAAAGCACGCGATCCCGCTCGACGACTTCCTACAATCGCTGTTCGTGGCGCCGCCAGACCGCGTCGCCGGCACCGCCATTTTCCTGCGCGGCGAAACCGACGGCGTGCCGCACGCGCTGTTGCACAACCTGCTGCACAACAAGGTGCTGCACGAGCGCGTCGTGTTCCTCACGGTGCGCATCCGCGAAGAGCCGTACGTGCCGGAAAACGAGCAGGTCGACGTCGTCCCGCTGGGCCACAACTGCTTCCAATTGAACGTGACCTATGGCTTCAAGGACGAGGCCGACATCCCGCACATCCTGCGCCTGTGCGCGGCCAAGGCGCTCGAATTCGAGATGATGGAGACCTCGTTCTTCATCGCGCGCCAGACCGTGATCTCGGTGCCGGGCCAGGGCATGGCGCCGTGGCGCGAACACCTGTACGTGGCCATGCAGCGCAATGCCCGCACGGCCGCGGACTATTACCAGATTCCGAGCAACCGCGTGATCGAACTCGGCACGCAGGTCGAAATCTGACGCCATTACAAAAGCATACAAATCCTCGACAGACGCTTGCGGGACCGGTTGGTAAGGTGCGGGTTTCCATCCGCTAACCCAACCTGTTCCGTAGGAGTCCCATGAAACTGTCCTTCCCGCTGGCCGCCGCCTTCGCCGCCCTCCTGAGCCTGTCCGCGTGCGGCGGCGGCGGCGGCGATTCGGGCGGCAGCCCCGCCGTCGTCAACGATCCCGCCGCGCTGACCAAGACGGACAGTTCGATCGGCACCGGCGCCGAAGCCGTCAGCGGCGCGCGCGTGCAGGTCAATTACACGGGCTGGCTGTACAGCGCCGCCGCCGCCGATTTCAAGGGCACCAAGTTCGACGCGTCGCAGCCCGGCAAGCCGTTCACGTTCGTCGTCGGCGCCACGGGCACGAGCGAATCCGTGATCCCCGGCTTCAGCCAGGGCGTGCAGGGCATGAAGGTCGGCGGCAAGCGCACGATCGTGATGCCGAGCAGCCTGGGCTACGGTGCCCAGGGCGTGCAGGGCGTCATTCCGGGCAACACCGGCCTCGTGTTCGAAGTGGAGCTGGTGAAAGTCTGCGGCAGCGCCGCCTGCTGATCCGGCACGGAGTCGCGCACGCCTGATTTCGCTCAGGCCTGCGCGGCGTATCGACCCTTATTGTTGGCACGCCTGTATTTCATCCGGAGCCTGCCATGTCGATACGCCGTTGCCTGTTCGCCTTGTGGTTGTCGTTGTGCGCCAGCGCGCATGCGTGGGCCGATCCGCTGTACACCGTCGCGCGGTACACCGTCGACTTCCTGCCGGCGGGCTTCGCGCCGGCGGGCTTCGCGCCGGCGGGCTTCGCGCCGGCGGGCTTCGCGCCGGCGGCGCTCAACGATGCGGGCCAGATCGTCGGCACCTATGCCGGCGCGGCCGCGATCCTGTCCGGCGCCACGATCACGAGCCTGGGCGGTGTCGTGCCGGACAGCTACGGCAGCGCGATCAACAACCATGGCGACGTCGCGGGCTCGCAATCCAGCCCGTACAACGGCAGCGCCTTCGCCTACGTGGGCAGCACCGTGGTGCCGGTCGGCGCGAGCCTGCCCGCCGACATGTACCCGACCTCGAACGCGCGCGGCATCAACGACGCCGGCATGGTCGCCGGCAACGCCGAGCCCTTCGTCGGCGAGGCGCAGCGCGGCTTCTTGTACGACAGCGGCGGCATCCACCTGATCGGCACCTTCGGCGGCGACTGGAGCGATGCCGCGGCCATCAACGCGTCCGGCGCGGTGACCGGCACGGCCGCGCTCGTCCCCACGCAAGCCCCGGTCGACCCGGACCGCCACGCCTACATCTACCAGGCCGGCACGATGCAGGACCTCGGCACGCTGGGCGGCCTGCGCAGCGAAGCCTATGACATCAACGACGCCGGGCTGGCGGTCGGCTGGTCGGAGACGAACGTCGACCCGGACACCGCCGCGCTGTCGCGGCCCTTCGAATACCGCGACGGCCACCTGGTCGACCTCGGTTCGCTGGGCGGCACCTGGGGCTATGCGCGGGCGCTGAACAATGCCGGCGTCGTCGTCGGCGCATCGGACCTCATCACCGACGTCGGCTGGGGCTACCATGCGTTCATCTATCTCGACGGCCGCATGGTCGACCTGAACACGCTCGTGGCGGGGGCGGGCGGCTGGGAAATCATCGACGCCACCGACATCAACGACGCCGGCCAGATCCTGGGCCGCGCGTGCCGCCTGGGCACGTGCGCGGACGTCCGCCTGGACCTCGTGCCGGCCGTGCCCGAGCCGGGCAGCCGGGCGCTGCTGTCCGCCGGGCTCGGCCTGCTGGCCTGGCGCCTGCGCCGGCGCCGCTCGCGCGCGCTCGCGGCGCTGGGGTGTGCGCTGGCACTGGCCGCGCCGGCCGCGCTGGCCGACCCGCTGTACAGCGCGACCTTCCTGCCTTCCGACTTCACGGCCTACGGCATCGGCAACGACGGCAGCATCGTCGGCAGCGGCGCCAATGCGGACGGCCAAGGACGCGCCTTCGTCTGGCAGGACGGCGCGACGACCTTCCTGCCGACCCTGGGCGGCCCGTCCGCCTATGCGACGGCGACCGGCAACGGCGCCGTGATCGGCGCGTCCCTGTCCGGCGACGTCACGCGCGGCTTCGTCTATCGCGATGGCGACATCCAGGGCATCGGCACGCTGTACGGCGGCGACAGCGTCGCCTACGGCATCAATGCCGCCGGCCAGGTCGTGGGCGATTCCACGGATACATCCGGCAACAACCGCGCGTTCCTGTACAGCGGCGGCACGCTGACGGACCTCGGCACCTTGGGCGGGACGGACGCCCGGGCGCGCGCCATCAACGACGCGGGCATGATCGTCGGCGGTTCGCAGCCGGGGCCGGGTTTCCCGAACGACGGGGCGCACGCCTTCCTGTACCACGGCGGCGCCATGCAGGACCTCGGCACGCTGGGCGGCGGCTTCAGCTGGGCCGAAGCGATCAACGATGCGGGCCAGGTGGCCGGCTACAGCCTGACCAGCGGCGATGCGGCCTGGCATCCCTTTTTGTACAGCGACGGCGTGATGCAAGACCTCGGCTCGTTCGGCGGCGAGTACGGCGAAGCCCACGCCATCAATGCGGCCGGTGTCGTGGTCGGCTATTCGAGTTTTGTCGAGTACGGTTTTTCGCATGCCTTCGTGTCTGCCGGCGGCAGCCTGACCGACCTGAACACCGTCACGGACGGCCTCGGCATCCAGGTATTGATGGACGCGGTCGGGATCAACGATGCCGGCCAGATCGCGGCCAACAGTTGCAACGACTTCGGCTATTGCGCCCCGGTCCTGCTCTCGCCGCTGCCGGAACCGCCGGCGGCCCTCATGCTGCTGGCGGGCAGCGCGGCACTGCTATGGCGCCGCCGGGGGATGCGGCGCTGATCCGTGGCGCCGGCAAAATCGGGAAACTGTTATCTTCGGTTTGCGGCCGTGCCGGGCAGGCGGAGCCTCCGTGAACCCATCCGGGATTCGCCCAGCCGCGGCCAGGGCAATCGGTGCACTCTCGGAGACGACAATGACCACGACGGATACGGACACGGCGGACGCGCATGCCATCGACAACCTCACACCGCGCCAGCGCATCTTCGCCATCGTCGGCGCGTCGTCGGGCAACCTGGTCGAGTGGTTCGACTTCTACATTTATTCCTTCTGCGCGCTGTATTTTTCGTCGGCCTTTTTCCCCAAGGGTAATCCCACCACGCAGCTGCTGAACACGGCCGGCATCTTCGCCGCCGGTTTTCTCATGCGGCCCATCGGCGGCTGGCTGTTCGGCCGCGTCGCCGACCGCTACGGCCGGCGCAACGCGATGATGATTTCCGTGCTCATGATGTGCGGCGGCTCGCTGATGATCGCGGCGCTGCCGACGTATGCCACCATCGGCACGGCGGCGCCGTTTCTGCTGCTGGTGGCGCGCCTGTTCCAGGGCCTGTCCGTGGGCGGCGAATACGGCACCAGCGCCACCTACATGAGCGAGGTGGCCCAGGCGGGTCGCAAGGGTTTTTTCGCGTCGTTCCAGTACGTGACGCTGATCGGCGGGCAGCTGGCGGCACTGCTCGTGCTGGGCATCCTGCAGCTATTCCTGACGCACGACGAGCTCAAGGCCTGGGGCTGGCGCATCCCGTTCGTCGTCGGCGCCTGCGCCGCGCTCGTGTCGCTGTACCTGCGCCGTTCGCTGCACGAGACGACCACCGCCAGCGAGCGCAAGAGCGAGGCCGCCGGCAGCGTCGCGTCGCTGCTGCGCAACCACGGGCGCGCATTCGTCACGGTGCTGGGATTCACGGCCGGCGGCTCGCTGATCTTTTACGCGTTCACGACGTATATGCAGAAATACCTCGTCAACACGGCCGGCATGAGCACGGAAACGGCGAGCCGGATCATGACCGTCTGCCTGCTGGTCTACATGCTGCTGCAGCCGGCGTTCGGCGCGCTGTCCGACCGCATCGGCCGGCGCACGTCGATGATCCTGTTCGGCGCGCTCGCCGCCATCTTCACGACGCCGATCATGACGACGCTGCGCCACGTGTCCAGTCCGTTGGCGGCCGGTGCGCTGATCATCTGCGCGCTGGCGATCGTCAGTTTTTATACGTCGATCAGCGGCCTGGTCAAGGCCGAGATGTTCCCCATCGAGGTGCGCGCGCTGGGCGTGGGCCTGTCGTATGCCGTCGCCAACGCGATCTTCGGCGGCTCGGCGGAATATGTGGCCCTGTGGTTCAAGCAGGCCGGCCACGAGCCGTATTTCTACTGGTATGTGAGCGTCATGTGCGCGGTGGCCTGCCTCGTCGCGATCCGCATGCCCGATCCGGCGAAGTCCGGCCTGCTCAAATGACGGCGGCCGGACGCAGCATGTCGATGTGCAGGATGCCGTCCTCGTCGTAGGGGGCGGACACCGTGCGGAAGCCGAAGCTCGCATAAAACGCTTCCAGGTGGGCCTGGGCGCCGATGCGGATCGCGTGGCCCGGATGCAGGCGATCGGCGCAGGCGATGCCTTGCGCGACCAGTTCGCGACCCAGTCCCGTGCCGCGCGCGGAGGGGCTGGTGACGACGCGGCCCAGCGACATCTCGTCGTATTTCGCGCCCGGCGCCAGGCAGCGCAGGGTGGCGACCAGTTCCCGCTTGCCGGCGACCGTCTTCCAGCCGAGCAGGTGGTGCGCGCCCGGATCGAGGCCGTCGATGTCCGGGTACAGACACGCCTGCTCGAGCACGAACACCTGCTGGCGCAGCGCCAGCATCTCGTACAGCGCCGCCGCCGTCAGGTCGGCGAAGCCGCTCCACTGCCATTCGATCATCTTCATTTCCAGGTTCAGGCCGCCGTCTCGAAACCTTCGAGCACGTTGACCACGTTGATGCCCAACTCCGGCACGACCGAGCCGCCTTCGAACACGAAGACGGTCGGCAGGCCGAGGAAGCCGATGCGCTCGCCGATGCGCAGGAAGTCGCCGCTGCCGAGGCCGAAGTGCGAGCGCGGATCGCCGTCGAAACCGTCGACGCCGAGCGACACGACGAGCGCCTGCGGCGCGAAGCCGGCCATCTTGATGCAGGCCGTTTCGAGCGCGGCGAACCATTGCGCCGCGCCGGTCCCGCGCGGCAGCGGCACGTTCAGGTTGTAGCCCAGGCCGGCGCCTTCTCCCGTCTCGTCCGCGTGGCCGGCATAAAATGGATAGTCGGTGCGCGGGTCGGCGTGGAGCGAGGCGAACAGCACGTCCTTGCGCCGATAAAAGATGTCCTGCGTGCCGTTGCCGTGGTGGTAGTCGAGGTCGAGGATGGCCACGCGCTGCAGGCCGTCGTCGAGCAGGTGCTGGGCCGCCAGCGCCGCGTTGTTCAGGAAGCAGTAGCCGCCGAAATAATCGGCACCGGCGTGGTGGCCGGGCGGACGCGTGAGGGCGAACGTGCCGCGTTCGCCCAGGCGCAGTGCGTGTGCGGCGTTGATCGCGCAATCGGCGCCCGTCCTGGCCGCGGTCCACGTGCCGGCCGTCAGCGGCGTGCTGCCGTCGAAGGCGTACAGGCCGAGGCGGGCCGCAAAATTGTCCGGTTCGACGTCGCGGCGCATGCCTTGCACGGGCCACACGGACGGCAACGGGTCACGCTCGGCATTGTGCGGATCGAGTGCGAGCCACGCGCTCCAGGCGCCGCGCAGGAAGTGCAGGTAGCGCGGCGTGTGCGTGCGTTCCAGCGACGTGAGGGGTACGCCGTGCGGCGTGACGATGCGGCCCAGGCCGCGCCGCGTGAACTCGTTTGCGACGAGGTCGATGCGCTGGGGCGGTTCCGATGCGGGGGCGTGCTGGGCGTGGTGTTCGTTGAAAAAGGTAAGCAAAGAGGCCTCGATTCAGCACGACCGTCGTCCCGGCCCAGCCGGGGACCCAGGTTTGCGTGCGTGCCCACGGCAATTGGGCTCCCGCCTCCGCGGGAGCGACGTGCATCTCGTGATCGAGTGAGCAGTGCGCGCGACTTGCCCGGCTTTAAAGCTTTCTCGGTCAGCTGTTACGGCACAGTGTACTACTGTTGTATGCCGCCACGAAGTCGTCGAACGACCCGGTATCCGTCGCCTCGATCTGCGCCTGCTCGGCCAGCGACGCCTGCGCCATCTCGTCGAACAGGGCCGTCTCCGTCGGCATCAGCGGATCCGTGCGGAAGGCCTCGGCGTGCAGCTCGCTCTGGCGCAGGCCGAACTGCGCGAACGAGCCGAGCGCGCGCACTTCCCGCAGCACGCGTGCGGACGGGGTCTGTTCGGGATCGCGCACCTTGGCCTTCTGCGCGTCCAGGGCGTCCATATGCGCGCCCTTGTAATTGTGCTCGTGGTCCAGCAGTTCGGCGATGGGGCGGATGCGTTCCAGCAGGTCTTCCGCCCAATCCGTGAGCGGCACGTCGTGGTCGTTGCGCGTGAGGGTCAGGCCCGGACGGCGGCCTTCCTTCACGGTGCGCGCGAAGTTGCGCGCGTGGACCTGCCCCTCCATCGCATTGATCATCGGGCTTTCCTCGAGCGCGCAGAACAGCAGGAAGGCGTCCAGGAAGCGGCCCGTCTCGAGCGCGATGCCGACCGGTTCGAACGGATCGACGTCCAGGCAGCGCACCTCGATGTACTGCACGCCGCGGCTGCACAGCGCCTGCACGGGACGCTCGCCCGTGCGGATGACGCGCTTGGGCCGGATCGTCGAATAGTATTCGTTCTCGATTTGCAGGATGTTGGTCGACAGCTGGACCCACTGTCCGTCCTTCTTCGTGCCGATGTCCTCGTACGGCGGGTACGGGCGCTTGACGGCGTCCATCAGCGACGTGACGTAGCTTTCCAGGCTGTTCTCGTGCGGGCGCAGGCCGGATTGCGCGTCGTTCTGGTAACCCAGGTCGCTCATGCGCAGGCTGGTCGCATACGGCAGATACAGCGTGTCGTCCGACAGCGTCTCGAGATTGTGTTCGCGGCCGCGCAAAAAACCGGTCGACAGCGTGGGCGACGCGCCGAACAGGTACATCAGGAGCCAGCTGTAGCGGCGGAAGTTGCGGATGGTCGCGATATAGCTTTCGGACTGGAAGTCGCGCAGGGCGTTGCGGCGTTCTTCCGGAATGCCCTCGTTCTCCGCCAGCAGCTTCCACAGGCCTTCCGGCAGCGAATAGTTGTAGTGGATGCCGGCGATGCATTGCATGGCCTTGCCGTAGCGTAGGGCCAGGCCGCGGCGGTACACGTGCTTGAGCATGCCGATGTTCGACTTGCCGTACCAGGCGATCTCGATGTCTTCCTCGGACGGCAGCTCGCAGGGCATCGACTGGCTCCACAGCAGCTCGCCGCCCAGCCGGGAATAGGCGTGGCGGTGGATCGCGTCCAGGCGGTGCAGCGCCAGGCCGATGTCGTGTTCGGCCGGCGTGATGAATTCGAGGAGCGCTTCCGCGTAATCCGTCGTGATCTGCGGATGGGTCAGGGCCGAGCCGAGTCGGACCGGATGCGGCGTCCGGGCCAGGTGGCCCTGGCCATCGACGCGCAAGGTCTCGCGCTCGATGCCGCGCAGGCCTTGCAGGAGCAGGCCGCGGTGGGCATCGTCGTCCAGCAGGGCCAGGCGGCGGGTCAGTTGGTTCGACACGAGGTTTCCTTTCTTATACTGCCTTCAAACGCAGAGAGTAACCGAAATTGGCCGAGTGCGCCGGGCGCCCCTCAATATGACATTCTGGTTAATGGAACAGCGCCGGCTCCGCTGAAACCGGCGCCGCCGGCGCGGGCGCGGAGGGCGTATTCTGCGTGGCGATCCAGCGGTCGATGCGGCGTTCCAGCACGTCCAGCGGCAGCGCGCCGTTCTCCAGCACGGCGTCGTGGAAGGCGCGTACGTCGAAGCGCGCGCCCAGCGCCGCCTGCGCGCGCGCCAGCAGCGCGACGATGCGCAGCTGGCCGATTTTATATGCCAGCGCCTGGCCCGGACGCGCAATCATGCGGTCGACTTCGACCTCGTTGTCGGACGGCGGATTGGCCGTATTCGCGCCCAGGTAATCGACGGCCTGCTGGCGCGACCAGTTCAGCGCGTGGATGCCCGTGTCGACGACGAGGCGCGCGGCGCGCAGCTGTTCGTCGGCCAGCCTGCCGAACTGCGAGAACGGATCGCGCATCAGCCCCAGTTCCGGCCCGAGGCCCTCGGCGTACAGCGCCCAGCCTTCGCCGAACGCGGGATACCAGGCGTGGCGGCGGAATGCCGGCAGGCCCTCGATGGCGTGGGCGCGCGCGACCTGTAAATGGTGGCCGGGGACGCCCTCGTGCAGGGCGAGCGTCTCGACCTCCCACAGCGGCCGCGTGTCCAGGCGGCTGGTGTTGACGACGAGGGCCGCTGTGCGCGCCGGCGTGCCGGCTTCGTAGTAGGCGCCGCCCTGCGTGTCGGCGCCTTCCTGCTGCACGGGTTTTACCGCCAGCTCCTCTTGCGGAATGACGCCGAACAGCAGCGGGAGCTGGGCGTAGACGCGCGCGATGGTGCGCCGGTAGCGTTGCAGCAGCGCGTCGGCGCTGGTCGGAAACAGGCGCGGATCGCTGCGCGCGAACGCGACGAATTGGGGATAGCTGCCCTTGAAGCCCGTGCGCACGGCCGTCGCCTCCATTTCGGCGCGGATGCGCGCCACTTCGCGCTCGCCCAGCGCGTGGATCTCGGCCGGCGTCAGCGCCGTCGTCGTCGCGGCCTGCACGAGATACGCATACCACGCCGCCCCGCCGGGCAGGTTCGCCGCGCCGATCGTCGTGCGCGCGGCCGGCAGGTAGTCGGTGCGCACGAAGTCTTCCAGCTTTTGCAGTGCGCCCGCCGCCGTGCGCAGGGCGGCCGCGCCGTCCAGCGCGAGCTGCGTGCGCGTTTCTTCGTCGATGGTGGCGGGCAGGCGCTGGAACGGCGCGGCGAGCGCGCCGTCCTGCATGTGCTCGCGCATCGCGCGCAGCTGCGCGGGCAGGCCGGCCATGATGGCTTTCGGCGCCGTCCAGCCGGTACGCATCCCTTCGCGCATCTGCTCGATGATGCCGTCGACGTGGCGCGGCAGCGCGTTCAGGCGCGCGATGTAGTTGCGGTAGTCGTCCTCCGTAAAGAACGGCATTTGCGCGACCAGTTGGGGAAAGCGGAACTGCAGTCCGTCCTGGGCGCTGATCGGCTGCGGGTCGAACGCCACGAAGGCGGCGCGCGCGAGGAGGCGTTCCTGGTCGCCCGTGAACAGGTCCCAGGACAGGCGGTCCTGGCCCGTCAGTTGCGCGCGGTCGATCTGGCGCGCGAGGTCGAGCATGCGGCGCGCGTGGTCGGCGGCGGCCGTGTGCGCGGCGAGCGACGTGTCGGTCAGCAGGGCGTCGTAGCGGTGGTCGCCGACGCCCGTGGCGAATTCGGGCTGGTGCTTGAGGCGCCATTGCCAGTCGCGCTCGAACAGGGCCTGCGCCTGTTCGGCGGCGCCGGCCGGGGCGGGCGTGGCGACGTCCGCGGCGAGTGCGACCAGGGGCCCCAGCAGGATGAGGGTCGCGAACAGTCGACGCATCGTGTGGCTCCGGGTGGTGGACCGGGCATTGTAGCAAAGCGGGCAGGCGTGCCGCGCCGGGGTGCTAGCGACCGAACCGTCCCCCGCTGACCCGTTCGATGCCGCCCAGGTCCCGCCAGCTTTGCACGTCCGTGAAACCGGCGTCCAGCAGCAACGCCCGCACGGCCGCCGCCTGGTCGTAGCCGTGTTCCAGCAGCAGCCAGCCGCCCGGCACGAGGTGGCGCGGGCTGCCCTCGATGATGATGCGCAGCGCGGACAACCCGTCCGCATGGTCGGTGAGCGCGCCCACCGGTTCGAAGCGCAAATCGCCCTGCGCCAGGTGGTCGTCGCCGGCCGCGATGTAGGGCGGGTTCGAGGCGATGACGTCGAAGGTGCTGTCGGCGGCGAGCGCATCGAACCAGCTGCCGAGCAGGAAACGCACGCGCGCGCCGTTGGCGGCCGCATTCGCCTGCGCGACGGCCAGCGCGTCCGGGCTGATGTCGAGCGCGGTGACGTCGGCATCCGGCCGCGTGTGCGCGACGGCCACGGCGATCGCGCCGCTGCCGGTGCCCATGTCGAGCAGGCGGGACGGGCCTTGCTGCAGGCGTTCGAGCGCCAGCTCGACGATCAGTTCCGTGTCGGGACGGGGAATCAGCACGGCGGGGCCGACCTGGAAATCGAGGCCGAAGAATTCGCGCCTGCCGACGATGTAGGCGATCGGCTCGCCGCCCAGCCGGCGCGCCACCAGCGCATCGAGGCGTTGCGCCTCCTCGGGCGTGAGCGGGCGGTCGCCCTGCGTGATCAGCTGGACGCGGGACAGGCCCGTCGCCTGGCACAGGAGGATGCGGTTTTCCAGCGGATCGAGGGGCAGGCCGGCCTGCACCGCGGCGATGCCGGCGCCGGGCGCGATCGGCATCAACGCGCGCGCCGCACCAGCACCCAGGCCAGGGCCAGCGTGAGGATCACGAACCAGACGGCCGACCACTGCGGCACGTTCAGGCCGAACACGGTTTCCTGGGCCGCTTCGCACAGGCCGTCCGCGCGGAACAGCCAGGGCAGCAGGGTCGCGGTTGGGATCTTGTTGAGGGCCGTCTCCATCGGATCGATCCCGCACGAAAAGCCCGGGTGCGCGAGCACATACAAATGCTTGCCGACAAAGCCGAGACCCCCCAGCGCGCACAGCAGCGCGACACCCGCGCCGGCCTTGATCTTGCCGGAGAACGCGCCGATCAGGCTGAAGATGGCGATGCCGAGATACAGGTAGCGCTGGATGACGCACAGCGGGCAGGGCAGCATGTCCTTCGCGTGCTGGAGGTACAAGGCGGCGCCGACCACGGCGATGCTGGCGGCGGCGATGGCGAGCAGGAGGTTGCGGGATGAGGACATGGGTTTCCTGGTGGCGTTGTCGAAGATGATATTTTCAGTCTAGCAACTTATAACCGTCTTAACACCGGGGTCAGAGCCCGATTTTTGGAAATTGCCCAAAACCGGGCTCTGACCCCGGTTTGACGATTGTCAGTCGCCCAGCGCGGCCAGCTGTTCGGCCTGGTGCTCGGCGGACAGGGCGTTCGTCAGCTCGTTCAGGTCGCCGTCCATGATCATGTCCAGTTTATACAGCGTCAGGTTGATGCGGTGGTCGGTCAGGCGGCCCTGCGGGAAGTTATAGGTGCGGATGCGCTCGCTGCGGTCGCCCGAGCCGATCAGGCTCTTGCGGGTCGCCGCTTCCTTGCTCTGTTGTTCGCGCAGTTGCACATCCTTGATGCGCGCGGCCAGCACCTTCATTGCCTGCGCCTTGTTCTTGTGCTGGCTGCGGTCGTCCTGGCATTCGACGACGATGCCGGTCGGCAGGTGCGTCAGGCGCACGGCGGAATCGGTCTTGTTGATGTGCTGGCCGCCGGCGCCCGAGGCGCGATAGGTGTCGATGCGCAGGTCGGCCGGGTTGATCTGCACGTCCTCGACCTCGTCCGCCTCCGGCATCACGGCGACGGTGCAGGCGGAGGTGTGGATGCGTCCCTGCGTTTCCGTCGCCGGCACGCGCTGCACGCGGTGGCCGCCCGATTCGAATTTCAGCTTCGAATAGGCGCCCTGGCCGACGATGCGCACGATGACTTCGCGGTAGCCGCCCAGGTCGGATGACGATTCCGACACCATCTCCACCTGCCAGCGGTTGCGCTCGGCGTAGCGGGTGTACATGCGCAGCAGGTCGCCCGCGAACAGCGCCGATTCGTCGCCGCCCGTGCCCGCGCGGATCTCGAGGAAGATGT
This sequence comes from Massilia luteola, assembly GCF_034420155.1. Lineage (NCBI taxonomy): Bacteria > Pseudomonadati > Pseudomonadota > Betaproteobacteria > Burkholderiales > Oxalobacteraceae > Massilia > Massilia luteola. Next base: position 16,187 of record NZ_JAXOFN010000047.1, on the reverse strand, counting down.
TGCGCTCGTCGTTCTCGTCCTTGGGCAGCAGCATCTTCTGCAGCTCGATGTCCAGTGCCGCCATGCGCGCCCTGGCATCGTCGATTTCGTCCTGGGCGAAATCCTTCATGTCCGGGTCGCCCAACATCTCCTGCGCGGCGTCGATGTCGGCCTGCGCGGTCTGGTACTGGCGATACACGGCGACGAGCGGGCTCAGCTCGGCGTGTTCGCGGTTCAGCTTGCGGAAGCTGTCCATGTTCGCGGTGGCGCCTTCGGACATGAGAAGTTCGTCCAGTTCGACGAGGCGGTTGGCCAGTTGGTCCAGCTTGGCCAGCATGGATGGTTTCATAGTGTTCTTATTGGAATGACAGCGGACAAGCCGCGGGAGCGGCACGCGGGTACGACGAAGGAGTGCGGGCCGCTAACGGCGGCTGCGGAACAACTGGGGCAGCAAGCTCGCGAGGCGGGCGCGCTCGTCGCCCTGGGCGCGGTGCAGGGCCTGTTGCGGGCCGTGCAGGAATTTCGCGGTAAGACCCTTGGACAGGGCGTCGAGCACCGTGTCGATGTCCTCGCCCCTGGCCAGGAGCTTGCGCGCCCGTTCCAGTTCGGCCAGGCGCATCGCTTCGCTCGATTCGTGCATGTCGCGGATCACCGGCACCACGGCGCGGTCGCCGACCCAGTGCATGAACGACTGCACGCGCGTTTCGATGATGGCCTCGGCCTGGGCGACGGCCGCCTGGCGGCTTTCGACGCCGGTCCTGACCACCTCGGCGAGGTCGTCGACCGTGTACAGGAACACGTCGTTCAGGCGGCCGACTTCCGGCTCGATGTCGCGCGGGACGGCCAGGTCGACCATGAACATCGGCCGGTGGCGGCGCACCTTGACGGCGCGTTCGACGAGGCCCTTGCCGATCAGCGGCAGGGTCGATCCGGTCGACGCGATCACGATGTCGAACTCCGGCAGGCGCTCGGACAGGTCGGCGAGGCCGATCGCCCGGCCGTTGAAGCGCGCGGCCAGGATCTCGCCGCGCGCCAGGGTGCGGTTGGCGATCGTGATCGACTTGGGATTGTGGGCGGCGAAGTGCGTGGCGCACAGCTCGATCATGTCGCCGGCGCCGATGAACAGCACGTTCTGCTCGCTGACGCGGTCGAAAATGCGTTCCGACAGGCGCACGGCGGCGGCGGCCATCGACACGCTGTGCGCGCCGATCTCGGTGGTCGTGCGCACTTCCTTCGCCACGGCGAAGCTGCGCTGGAACAGCTGGTGCAGATAGGTCCCGAGGCCGCCCGCCGCGTCGGCGACGCGCACGGCGTCCTTCATCTGGCCCAGGATCTGGGCCTCGCCCAGCACCATCGAATCGAGGCCGGAGGCGACGCGGAACGCGTGGCGCACGGCGTCATGCTGCGGCAGCATGTACAGGTGCGGGCGCAGCTCGGAGAAATTCAGGTCGTGATAATCGGCCAGGAAGCGCGCCGACGCATCGAGCGGATCGGGCGCGCAGCTGGCGGCATACATCTCGGTGCGGTTGCACGTCGAGAGCAGCGCCGCTTCGTCTTCGCCCTGGGTATTGAAACGGGAGAACCACCCCCGCGCGGCCTGCACCGCGGCGCCCAATTGCTCGGGCGCCAGCGCCAGTTGCTCGCGCAGCGAGACCGGTGCTGTGGTGTGATTGAGGCCGACGGCGAGCAGTTGCATGGGTGATCAAAAATTGGGCAGCGCGCCCATTATACCCCTACCGCGGCAGGGTTTCACGCGCCCAGCTTCTCCAGTCTATAACCGTAACTGTATACCGGCACGAGGCGGAATCCGTTTTCCGGACGCAGGCGCAGCTTGTTGCGCACGCGCGAGACGTGGGTGTCCATCGTGCGCGACGGGACGGCCGTTTCGCGCACCCAGATCGACTCGTGAATATAGGCGCGCGACAACGGCCGGCCGAGGTTGCGGAAAAACAGCAGCGCCAGGTTGAATTCCTTGTGGGTGACGTCGATCTGCTCGCCGTCCATCATGAGGCGTCCCGGGCGGGTTTCGAACACGTAAGGGCCGAACTGCAGCTGTTCCGCGCCATTCTGCGACGGGTAGGCACGGCGCAGCAGCGCCTGCGTGCGCGCGACCAGTTCGCCGCGGCGCAGCGGTTTCACCAGGTAGTCGTCGGCACCGGCCGTGACGCCGGCCACGATGTCGTCCTCGGCCGCGCTGCCGGCGAGGAACATGGTCGGGGTATTCGGCGCCAGTTTTTCCTTGGCGCGGCGCAGGAGTTCCGCCGCCGGGACGTCGGTCACTTGCCAGTCGACGATCAGCAGGTCGGTGCTGTCCTTGCGGAGTTGCCCCAGCAAGTCTTTGCCGCTGTCGAATGCCTGACAGCTGTGCCCAGCTCCGTTCAGAACTTGGCAGATGAGTTCTGCCTGGGTCGTGTCGTTGTCCAGTACGGATATTCTCATGATTTTCAGCTGTCTCGGCTTGTGGGACTATCGGACGTCACTGTAGGAACATTCCTACAATGTCACTAAATATATCAGACTTTTAAAACGCAAAGCTACCGATGCCTCAGATAAATTCACATTTTCGTTGGGAAATTGCGTCATAGTTGTGTCAAACCGTGGACAAACTCCCGGTTACACTGTCCTCAAAACTGTGGTTGAGGAGCTAACATGTTCAAGAGAAAGAGCAAGGATGACCTGGCCCTGCTGCCGGTCTCCAGCGAGGACATCGAGCGCGTGCGCGAGCGCTGCCGCGGCATCGTGCGCAAGCGCGCGGCTTTTTCGGCGGGGGTGTCCGTGATTCCGTTGCCGGGCGTTGACGTCGTGGCCGACCTGTCCAGCTTCGCCGTCATGGTCGAAGAGATCAACCAGGCGTTCGGGCTGTCGCCGGACCAGATCGACCGGCTGCAGCCGCGCATGCGCATCGCCGCCTACCAGGCCGTGGCGGCGCTGGGCGGTACGCTGGTGGGCAAGATCGTGACCAAGGAACTCGTTTTGAAACTATTACGCAAGTCGGGCGCCAAGCTGGCGGCCAAGTCAGCGGCGAAGATCGTGCCGCTGGCGGGGCAGATCGCCTCGGCGGCGATCGGTTTCGCCTTGTTCAGGCAGATGGGCTACCAGCACGTCGAAGCCTGCACGCGCGTGGCGCGCGAGGTCGGGAACGCGGCATAGGGTGGACGGCACAGCCGTCCACCCTACGCGTCCGGCAGGACGACGTTGACGTCGAGCACTTCCAGGTTGCCCTGGCGGTCGAGGGAAATCTTGATGTCCTCGGCGTTGACCTTGGTGTACTTGGAGATCACCTCGATCAGCTCGCGGTGCAGGGCGGGCAGGAAATCCGGGCCGCCGCGGCCGCTGCGTTCGCGGGCGATGATGATCTGCAGCCTTTCCTTGGCCGCCGTCGCGCTTTTCTGATTCTTCGGGAACAGGAATGAGAGCAGAGGCATGTCACTTTGCTCCGAACAGACGCTGCAGGAAACCCGGCTTTTCGTAGTTGGTGAAGCGCAGCGGGATCTCGTCGCCGAGGAAGCGCGACACGACGTCCTGGTAGGCCTGGGCCACGTCGGTGTCCTTGAAGTGGATCGCCGGATTGCCCTGGTTCGACGCGTGTAGCACGGCTTCCGATTCCGGAATGATGCCGAGCAGGGGAATGCGCAGGATTTCCTGCACGTCCTCGTACGACAGCATCTCGTCGTTTTCCACGCGGCGCGGCGAATAGCGGGTGATCAGCAGGTGTTCCCTGACGGGCTCGCCGCCGCTCTGGGCGCGGCGCGACTTGGCCTGCAGGATGCCGAGGATGCGGTCGGAGTCGCGCACGGACGACACTTCCGGATTGGTGACGATCAGCGCTTCGTCGGCGAACGTCAGCGCCATCAGCGCGCCGTGTTCGATGCCGGCCGGCGAATCGCAGATGATGTACTCGAAGTCCATCTTGACCAGCTCGTTCAGCACGTTTTCCACGCCTTCTTCGGTCAGCGCGTCCTTGTCGCGCGTCTGCGACGCCGGCAGGATGAACAGGTTGTCGCAGTGCTTATCCTTGATCAGGGCCTGGGTCAGGCTCGCTTCGCCGTTGACGACATTGATCAGGTCGTAGACGACGCGGCGTTCGCAGCCCATGATCAGGTCGAGATTGCGCAGGCCGACGTCGAAGTCGATGACGACCGTCTTGTGGCCGCGCATCGCGAGGCCCGACGAGAAACTTGCGCTCGAGGTGGTCTTGCCCACACCGCCCTTACCGGACGTTACAACGATAATTCTTGCCATGAAAAAAATGTGTCCTATTCAGTATCTGGTCAATGCTGGTACAGGGCGCGCTCAGTTGCGTGTCGCCGAACCCAGCGATGATATATCGATTCGGTCGCCGACCAAACGGATTTGTGCCGGCTGGCGTGCCACTTCCGGGGGGACACCTTCGTCGAACGTCCGGTAAACGCCCGCGATCGACACCAGTTCCGGTTCCAACTGCAGCGCGAAGATGCGCGCGCCGGCATTGCCCGAGGCGCCCGCCAGCGCGCGGCCGTGCAGCGGCGCATACACGTGGATGCTGCCGTCGGCGATGAGCTCGGCGCCATTGTTCACGACGGCGGTCACGATCAGGTCGGTTCCGCGCGCGTAGATGCGCTGGCCGGCGCGCACCGGGGTGTCGACGATCATCGCCTGGGCCGGCACCGGCGCCGGAGCCGGTGCGGGCGCCGGGGCGGCCGGTTCTTCCGGCGCGGCGGCAGGCATGTCGCGTTCGCGGCCGGCGCCGGCCTGCAGGCCGCTCGTACCGTCGTCGAGGAACAGGTCGTGGGCCCGGATCACGTCGTGCAGCTTGCCCGGCGCGCCGCGCACGGCGACGGCGTTCAGCCGGTACTTCCTGAGCAGCGCGACCAGCGCCTCCCAGTCGATGTGCGCGGCCTCCTCGGCGATGCCGGCGACGTCGATGACGGCGAATTCATCCTCGAAGAAATCGGAGACGCCCCCGGTCATCTGCTTGAGCGCGGCATCGATCGCGATCGGATCGGCCGAGTGCAGGATGGTCGAAATGGCCACGACCGTGGAGATCTTGATTTCGATGGGCAGGGAGCTCGAGCTTTTGGGCATAAATCAATGTGGTTGGCTTAGCCCGTGCATTCTACTGTGAATTTTCACCCAACGGAAAAGGGTTTTGGTCCGGTTTATACAGGCGGCAACCCCTGTTTCCTGAACAAAAATAATGTCTGATAAAGATGCTCAGCCATGCGCAAAATGAAGAAAAGGACTGTTTTTTCCGATGAATAAGCTGATAAGATTGATTTTGCTTAAACAAACTTTAAGCAAGGTCACTAATATTGTTGGCTTTCTGTCCAAGCCTATGCGGAGATTGTGATTCATCAAGCGCACGACATGGTCGACCTGCCGCGCACACCGGTGTCCCCCGCATCCGATGCACCCCATGCATGCGGCTGCCGCCGGTTCAGTGCCACCGTTGCGCTGGTTTTCGGATTCTTCCAGGCCTGGTCAGAAAAAGGCCGACAGCAGGGCTGTCCACTCATTGAACCCCGGCCACTGGGGCCGGGATACCGGAGATTGATATGGAAGATGTCGTAATCGTGGCCGCCGGCCGTACTGCAATCGGCAAGTTCGGCGGTACGCTCTCAAAAGTTCCGGCTGCCGAGCTAGGCGCCCAGGTCATCAAGCACCTGCTGACGAAGACGGGCATCGATCCGGCCGCCGTCAGCGAAGTCATCATGGGCCAGGTCCTGACGGCGGGCGTCGGCCAGAACCCGGCCCGCCAGGCCGTCATCAAGAGCGGCCTGCCGGACAAGGTGCCGGCCTTTACCCTCAACATGGTGTGCGGCTCCGGACTGCGCGCCACCCACCTGGCGGCCCAGGCCATCAAGTGCGGCGACGCGTCGATCGTGATCGCCGGCGGCCAGGAAAACATGAGCGCCTCGCCGCACGTGCTGAACGGTTCGCGCGACGGCTTCCGCATGGGCGACGCCAAGCTGACCGACACGATGATCGTCGACGGCCTGTGGGACGTCTACAACCAGTACCACATGGGCGTGACGGCCGAGAACGTCGCGCGCAAGTACGAGATCTCGCGCCAGGAACAGGACGAATTCGCGCTGCAATCGCAGCTGAAGGCGGAAGCGGCCATGAAGGCCGGCAAGTTCAAGGACGAGATCATCCCCATCGAGATCCCGTCCAAGAAGGGCCCGACCGTCTTCGATACCGACGAGTATCCGAAGCACGGCGCCACCCTGGAAGGCCTGTCCAGCCTGCGTCCGGCCTTCAATAAGGAGGGTTCCGTGACCGCAGGCAACGCGTCCGGCCTGAACGACGGCGCCGCCGCCGTGATCATGATGTCGGCCTCGAAGGCCAAGGAACTGGGCCTGACCCCGATCGCCCGCATCAAGGCCTATTCGTCGGCCGGCCTGGACCCGGCCATCATGGGCATGGGCCCGGTCGACGCCGCCCGCCAGTGCCTGGAAAAGGCCGGCTGGAAGCACGAAGACGTCGACCTGATGGAAATCAACGAAGCCTTCGCCGCCCAGGCCGTCGCCGTCAACAAGCAGATGGGCTGGGACACGTCGAAGATCAACGTCAACGGCGGCGCGATCGCGCTGGGCCACCCGATCGGCGCCTCGGGCGCGCGCGTGCTGGTGACCCTGCTGCACGAAATGATCCGCCGCGACGCCAAGAAGGGCCTGGCTGCGCTGTGCATCGGCGGCGGCATGGGCGTTGCCCTGGCGGTCGAGCGCTGAAGTAATCCGGCACGGCGCCACCGCTGGGGCGCCGTGCAGGTTCGGTAATCAACAAGTGTGTGCGCAATATTTAAGCGAAAAACGAGGAGAAGACTATGGCTAGAGTGGCATTAGTGACCGGCGGCATGGGCGGCCTGGGTGAAGCGATCTGCATCAAGCTGGCGGCGCTCGGCTACAAGGTCGTGACGACGTACTCGCCGGGCAGCAAGAAAGCGGAAGGCTGGCTCGCTGCGATGCGCGAACAAGGCCATGACTTCAAGGCGTATGAATGCGACGTGTCCGATTACGACTCGGCCCAGGCCTGCGTGGCCAAGGTCGTGAAGGAAGTCGGTGCCGTCGACGTGCTGGTCAACAACGCCGGCATCACGCGTGACATGACGTTCAAGAAGATGGACAAGGTCAATTGGGATGCGGTCATGAAGACCAATCTCGATTCCGTGTTCAACATGACCAAGCCCGTCGCCGACGGCATGGTCGAGCGCGGCTGGGGCCGCATCATCAACATCTCGTCCGTCAACGGCCAGAAAGGCGCGTTCGGCCAGACCAACTATTCCGCGGCCAAGGCCGGCATCCACGGCTTCACGAAGGCTCTGGCGCTGGAAGTGGCGCGCAAGGGCGTCACCGTGAACACCATCTCGCCGGGCTACATCGGCACCAAGATGGTCACCGACATCCCGGCCGAAGTGCTGGAATCGAAGATCCTGCCGCAGATCCCGATGGGCCGCCTGGGCAAGCCGGAAGAAGTGGCCGGCCTGGTCGCCTACCTGTCGTCGGACGAGGCAGCCTTCGTCACCGGCGCCAACATCGCCATCAACGGCGGCCAGCACATGCAGTAAGCGGCCGTCGCGCCGTCGTGCATCGACACCGCCCCCGGGCGGTGTTTTTCTTTCCGGATCAATCATGCCACCACTTGCCGCCAAGCCGTATTTGCGTGCCGTCCAGGTCGACCCGCGGGCCGCGATCGACCTCGACCGCTATCCGTTTACCATTCCCGCCGTGCGCGAACTCGGCGTGCTCGAGCCGCATCCCGACGTCACCTTTTTCGTCGGCGAGAACGGCGCCGGCAAGTCGACGGTGCTGGAAGCGATCGCGGTGGCGCTGGGCTTGCCGGCCGAGGGTGGCACGAAGAACGTATCCAGGGCACAGCAGGAAGTGTCGCCGCTGCACCGGCTCCTGCGCGTGACGAAGGGCTCTCGACGACGAACCGGGGTCAGAGCCCGATTTTGAGAAATTTCCTAAAACCGGGCTCTGACCCCGGTGTCGGCCTGCGCGCCGTGATGGGGCCAACGTGTCGTATCCTCGTCCCGACGGCCGCCGCCGGGCGCGCGAGGAAGAGGGCAATGATCGATACTGAACAAGTGAAGGCCGTGGTGCGCTTGCCGGCGCCGCAGCGTTATGAATATTTCGTCAAGCGCGTCGCTGCCACGGGCACCGTGTGGGGCCTGTACCGCAACGGCTGGGCGCTGGCGAAGAAGGACGATGGCACGCTCGTGTTCGCCATGTGGCCGGACCGCGAATTCGCCCGGCTGTGCGCGGAATTCGAGTGGGATGGCTACGAGCCGCACGCGTTTGCGCTGGACGAGTTGCTGGGAGAATTGCTGCCCCAACTGCAGCAGGACGGCCTCGTGCCGGGCATTTTCCGTACCCCCGGCTCGAAAGGCGTGATGCCGACGCCGGGCTTGTTACGTGTCGACCTCGAGGACGAATTGCGCAGCCTCGACGCTTGATGGGAGAAGAACACATGAACGCATTGCCGCACGGCGCACTCGCCTTGTCCGGCCTGGAAGAACAGGTGCTGCTGCCCGGTGTGAAAGGGCTGCCGTTGATCGCGCCGCTGCGCCAGGGGGCCATCGGCGTGCAGGGATGGAACGTGCTGCATGGCGACACGAGTTACCCCGTCGCGGTGCTTAAAACGTCCGCGCTGCGCCATAACCTCGAGTGGATGCGCGACTTCTGCGCGCGCCATGGCGTGCGCATCGCGCCGCACGGCAAGACGACGATGTGCCCGCAGCTGTTCGGCGCCCAGCTGGCCAATGGCGCATGGGGCATCACGCTGGCGAACGCCGTGCAGGTGCGGGTGGCGCACCGTTTCGGCGTGCGCCGCGTGCTCGTCGCGAACCAGCTCGTCGCGCGCAGCGACGTGCGCATGGTGCTGCAACTGCTGCACGAGGACCCCGGTTTCGAATGCGTCGTGCTGGCCGATTCGCTGGCCGGCGTGGCGCGCCTGGCCGAGGAAGTCGACATGCACCCGCTCGCACGCACGCTGCCGGTGCTGGTCGAACTGGGCCTGTCGGGCAAGCGCGCCGGCTGCCGCACGCCGGAGGAGGCGCTGACCGTGGCGCGCGCCATCGAACGGGCGCCGGGCCTCGTGCTGGCCGGCTTCGAGGGTTACGAGGGCCTGCTCGTATCGGACGACCCCGACGCCGATCTGCGCGCCGTGTCCAGCTTCGTCGCGCGCCTGTGCGCGCTCGTGCGCGAGGCCGACGACGAAGGCCTGTTCGGCACGCGCGAGATCCTCGTGACGGCCGGCGGCTCGTCGTACTTCGACCTCGTCGCGCGCGGCTTCCAGGAATTGCACGGCCTGTCGCTGCCGCTGGTCCCGGTGCTGCGCAGCGGCTGCTACCTGACGAGCGATCACGGGATGTACCAGCGCCACATCGAGGCGCTCGACGCGCGCGAAGGCACAGCAAACGGCGAGGGATTGCGGGCCGCGCTGGAGATCTGGAGCGTCGTGCAGTCGCGTCCCGAACCGGGCCTCGCGATCCTGACGATGGGCAAGCGCGACGCGTCGCACGACGCCGGCCTGCCGCTGCCACTGTGGCACCACCGGCCCGGCCCCGGCGTCGCGCACGCGCTGCCGGACGGCTGCGAGATCGTCAAGATGAACGACCAGCACGCATACCTGCGCCTGCCGGAAGGAGCCGTGCGCGACATGCTGGCGGTGGGCGACCTGGTCGGCTGCGGCATCTCGCATCCGTGCACGACGTTCGACCGCTGGCCGCTGCTGCTGGCCGTGGACGACGACTACGCCGTGCGCTTCGCGCTCAACACTTTCTTCTAGATCGGCCGGGCGGTAGGCTACAATCGGTTGTCGTTTTTTCACAGACCGATCCGCCATGCCCGTCACCCCGCCGTCGCTGTTCCCGCCCATCCTCCCGAATCGCCATGGCATGCTGGCCGTGGACGACCTGCACACGATCTACTGGGAAGAAGTGGGCAACCCGAACGGCATCCCCGTCGTGTTCCTGCACGGCGGCCCGGGCGCGGGCCTGTCGCCGCAGCACCGCCGCTTCTTCGATCCGGCCACGTACCGCGTGATCCTGTTCGACCAGCGCGGCGCCGGCAAGTCGACCCCGCTGGGCGAATGGCGCAACAACACGACGCAGCTGCTCATTCAGGACATCGAGCACCTGCGCGCCATGTTCGGCATCGAGCGCTGGCTCGTGTTCGGCGGCTCCTGGGGGTCGACCCTCGCGCTGGCCTACGGACAGGCGCATCCGGAACGCTGCCTCGGCTTCGTCCTGCGCGGGATTTTCCTGTGCACCCCGGCCGAGATCGAATTCTTCCTGTACGGCGTGCAGTGGTTTTATCCGGAGCTGTACGACGAGTTCATCGCCCCGATTCCGGTCGAGGAGCGCGGCGACCTGCTGGCGGCGTACGCGAAGCGCCTGTTGTCCGACGACCCGCAGCAGTACTGGCCCGCCGCGCGCGCGTGGAGCCGTTTCGAAGGCCGCCGCGTGTTCCTGCTGCCGCAGGAAGAAGACCATTCGTCCGACACGCTCGACCTGGGCGTGGGCCGCCTCGAATCGCACTACATGGCGCACGGCGGCTTTCTCGAGCCCGACCAGCTGTTGCGCGACGTCGGCCGCATCGCGCACCTGCCGGCCGTGATCGTGCAGGGCCGCTACGACGTGATCTGCCCGCCGCTGTCCGCGTACCGCCTGCACCAGGCCTGGACCGGGTCGCGCCTGCGCATGATCCCGGACGCCGGCCACGGCGCGCTGGAAGTCGGCATCGCCCGCGCCCTCGTCGCGGCCACCGAACAGTTCAAGCGTTACGGCCGCTTCGATTGAAACGATGGTAATCCGGACACGGGCCGCCGCCTGCTACACTGTCCCCAGCTTCTTACAATAACGACAAGCTACGCAGCATGAATATCCAGACCAACGACATCGGCCATGTCATCCAGCTGTCGATCGCGCCCGTGTTCCTGCTCACGGGCGTGGCGACCAAGCTGACGGTACTGATGAACCGCCTCGCGCGCATCATCGACCGTACCCGCGACCTCAAGATCGAGTTGCGCAACGGCCCCGACCCCGAATGCAGCGAGGAGCTCGACGTGCTGTACCTGCGCTGGCGGCTGATCAATTACGCGATCACGTCCAGCACCGGCTGCGGCTTCCTGATCTGCGTGATCATTGCCTGCCTGTTCCTCGGCGATACCGCGAACCTGCCGCTGGACCGCTACATCGCCGGCCTGTTCGTGGTGGCCATGGTCGCGCTGATTGCCAGCTTCATCTTCCTGCTGCGCGAAGTGTCCGTCTCGTTCCGCTACATGCGCATCCACCGTCACGACGATCCGGCCAGGCCGGACTAGATTTCACGAATCGAGACTATCATGCACGACTATCAACGCCCTCCCACCCTGCACCGCTACGGCCTGCGCGCCGAGCTGGAACTGGCGCTGTCCACCGGCCAGTTCAAACTCCAACCCGAGAACGGGTTCCTGACGCTGTCGTTTTCCACCGCGTGGAACCGGCAGCTGTTCGACGTCCTCGGCCCGGCCGACAGCTGCCTCGTGATCCACAACACGGAGGAATTCGGCGAGCGCCTGCACCGCGCCGTCCAGCGCACGCTGCCCAACTGGGCCGGCATCGACGGTCCCGTCGAATACGGCGTGCGCTCGCGTCTCGGCCAGGCGTTTTCGCACACGGCGGCCGACGCCCGCGAAAAGGAGTGGAAATTCGCCTGGCGTTCGATGGCGCCGCATACGAGCCTGAATCCCGTCACGGTGCGCATCGGCAGCATCGAGCAGTTCGCCGAACTGCGTACGCCGGAGAGTTATCCGGCCTGATCTCCGGCGGCGCGCGCGATTAGAACCACGGCTCCAGGAAATCCCGGTGTAATGCCGGGATTCCCACTTTCGCCGCCCCCATGACTGCTTCGCTGCCCGTTAACGCCTATCCGAACCTCCTCGCGCCGCTCGACCTCGGATTCACGACGCTGAAGAACCGCGTCATCATGGGCTCCATGCACACGGGGCTGGAAGACCGGTTCTGGAACTACGGGAAGCTGGCCGCGTTCTATCGCGAGCGGGCGCGCGGCGGGGCCGGCCTGATCGTCACCGGCGGCATTGCGCCGAACCGCCAGGGCTGGCTGCTGCCGTTCGGCGGCACGCTGAACTTCCGCGGCGACGTGTTCAACCACCGCCGCGTCACGCGCGCCGTGCACGAGGAAGGCGGCAAGATCCTGCTGCAGATCCTGCACGCGGGACGCTACGGCTACCAGCCGCTCGTCGTCTCCGCATCCAACGTCAAGTCGCCCATTTCTCCGTTCCGCCCGCGCGCGCTGACGGCGCGCGGGGTCGAGTCGACCATCGCATCGTATGTCCGCTGCGCGCGCCTGGCGCAGAAGGCCGGCTACGACGGCGTGGAGGTGATGGGCAGCGAGGGTTACCTGATCAACCAGTTCCTCTGCGCGCGCACGAACCGCCGCACCGACGCGTGGGGCGGTTCGCTCGAAAACCGCATGCGCCTGCCGGTGGAGATCGTGCGGCGCATCCGCGCGGCCGTCGGGCGCGATTTCATCGTCATGGTGCGCCATTCCGTGCTGGACCTCGTCGACGGCGGCAACACGTGGGACGAGATCGTGCAGGTGGCGCAGGCGCTGGAAGACGCCGGTACCACGATCCTCAATACGGGCTACGGCTGGCACGAGGCGAGGATTCCGACCATCGTCACGTCGGTGCCGCGCGCCGCGTTCGCATCCGTCGCGGCGCGGCTGCGCGACGCGGTCGGCATCCCGGTGGTGGCGTCGAACCGCATCAACATGCCGGCCGACGCCGAGCACCTGCTGGCGACAAACAGCGCGGACCTCGTGTCGATGGCGCGGCCGTTCCTGGCCGATCCCGACTGGGTGAACAAGGCGCAAGCGGGGCAGGCGGACCGCATCAACACGTGCATCGCCTGCAATCAGGCCTGTCTCGACCACACGTTCGCCAACAAGCGCGCGAGCTGCCTCGTGAACCCGCGCGCCTGCCACGAGACGGAACTCGTGTACCGGCCGGCCGTGCGCCGCAAGCGCATCGCCGTCGTCGGCGCCGGGCCGGCCGGCTTGTCCGCCGCGACGGTGGCGGCGGCGTGCGGACACGCCGTCACGCTGTTCGACGCGTGGGACCGCATCGGCGGCCAGTTCAACATCGCCATGCGCATCCCCGGCAAGGAAGAATTCGCGGAAACCATCCGCTATTTCCGCCGCCAGCTGGAGCTCGCCGGCGTCGAGCTGCGCCTCGGCCGGCGCGTCACGCGCGAAGAACTCGTCGCGGCCGGCTACGACGACGTGATCGTGGCGACGGGCGTCACCATGCGCCGTCCGCGCATCAAGGGTATCGAGCACCCGAAGGTGCTGTCCTACCTGGACGTGCTGCGCGAACGGGCGCCTGTCGGCCGGCGCGTGGCGATCATCGGCGCCGGCGGCATCGGCTTCGACACGGCCGAATACCTGATCCACGATGCGAATGCGGCGCGGCCGCAACCGGTCGAGGACTGGGCCGGCGAATGGGGCGTCGACCTGCGCGTGGCCGCACCGGGCGGCCTGGCAAAGCCGCACGGAACGACGCCCGCGCGCAGCATCTGGCTCCTGCAGCGCAAGACCACGCGGCCGGGCGCGGGCCTGGGCAAGACGTCGGGCTGGGTGCACCGCGCCACCCTGGCGCGCAACGGCGTCGTGATGCTGGCCGGCGTGCAGTACGACCGCATCGACGACGCGGGCCTGCACATCACGGTCGGGGGCCAGGCGAAGCTGCTGGAAGTGGACAACGTGGTGATCTGCGCCGGGCAGGAGAGCCTGGCGGAGCTGATGCCGCCGGAGGACCAGCGCGGCGGGCCGGCATTCCACAAGATCGGCGGCGCGGCGCTGGCGGCGGAACTGGATGCGAAGCGGGCGATCCGGGAAGGCGCCGAGCTGGCGGCGCGGCTATGACCCGGAAACGCGGAACGACAATACGGCGTTGCCGCGCGGGCGGGAACCATGCCTCGTTTCGTCCGGGCGGGGACCAATACGCCGTTTCGCGCCGGCAGTCATCATCCGTCGTTCCCGCGCAGGCGGGAGCCCAAGATTAAGTATCCGGAGTCGAAAGATCGAATTTGCTGCGCCAAGTAATTGGGGCCCCGCCTGCGCGGGGACGACGTGACAGGCTTCGAGGTTTATTGTCCCGCCCCGCTGCTGCGTTTCTTGCTCTTCCTGCTGCGATGATCCGATGCCGGCTGCGCCGTCTGATCGCCCTGGCGCGGCATGTTGGCTTCGCTCTGCACGGAGCCATTCGAGCCCGTCGGCGACGCCAGCGAGCCGCCTTTCTGCTGCTGTTCCATGCCGCCGTAGCCCGACTGGCGCGCCGCGTTCAGGCGGTCTTCCTCGCCGCGCGCCTGCATGCGCTGGGCGCTCTGGCGGGCGCTCCAGCCGGCTTGCTGGCCCCCGGCGCCGCCGCGCTGGCTGCCCACGTTCGCATTGTCGAGTCCGCCCTGCAGCGATCCGCGCGAACGCAGGGCAGCACCCTGCTGTTCGATATTGGCCGACTGGACGTTGGCGCTGCCCGGCGCCACCCAGCCCGGTGCGCGCGGCTGCTGGCTGTTTTCCGCGACGGTGACGGCTTTTTCCTTGGCAATGCCGCGCGAATGCGTGGTGTCCGGCCCTTTTTGTTTCGACATTTGATTCTCCTGTGAGCGGCGCATGCGGATGCGCTGACAGAAGGATCATGCGCGCGGGGAACGCGCTATTCCAGAGGAACAAGGAGCGCACCTTTGTAGGACTGGAACTACCGTAGGGTGTGTTAGGGCAAAGTTGTAATGTCCGCATTTAGCAAAGTTGAAATGTCCGCTTTTGCTAGATAGCTCATGCTGTCGATTCCGAACGGTTTGGAGTCGAGCGTGGGAAAAATCGGGAGCATTACGATGGAGGAGTTGGAACGCGCCGGGGTCATCGGCGCCAGTATCAAGGGCGAGATCACGGCGGTCATTGCGGCCAGGCGGCTGGGGATAACGACGCGTCAAATACGCCGTCTTCAAAAACGCTTTGAACAAGAAGGCCAGAGCGGGATGATATCCAGGCAGCGGGGCAAGCCGAGCAACAATCGGCTTGCGCCTGAGGTGGCGCAGAAGGCGCTGGGACTGCTACGTGATCACTATGCCGACTTTGGGCCGACGCTGGCTTGCGAGCAACTACGCGAGCGGCATGGCTTGAAACTGTCGAAGGAAACCCTGCGCAACTTGATGATCAAGGCCGGGCTATGGGTCACGAAATCTGCCCACAAGAGCCGTCTTTATCAGCCGCGAGAACGACGTCGGTGCATCGGAGAGTTGGTCCAGATAGACGGCAGTCGTCATCACTGGTTCGAGAAACGTGGCGACGCTTGCACCTTGCTAGTGTATATCGACGATGCGACGGGCAGGATTCAGCATCTGCACTTTGCCGAGACAGAAACGACGGCCAGCTATTTTGAGGCGACTCGACGATACATCGAGCAGCACGGCAGACCGCAAGCGTTCTATGCCGACCGTGCAGCGGTCTTTCGCTCACCATCAGCAACGAACCAGACGAAGACCCAGTTCCAGCGTGCGCTCGATGAACTTGGCATCGAGCTAATCTGTGCCAACTCTCCTCAAGCGAAGGGCCGCGTGGAGCGGGCTAACCGTACGTTGCAAGACCGTCTGGTTAAAACCTTGCGACTGGACGGCATCAACGACATCGAGACCGCAAACGCCTGGTGCGGTGATTTCATCCAGAACTACAACGCACGCTTTTCAGTCGAGCCGGGCAATCCGCTTGACCTGCATGTCGCCCTTAACTCAACTTACAACCTGGATCTGATCCTGGCCATTTGCGACAGCCGAAAACTCAGCGCCAAACTCACCTTGCATCACGGCGGCGTACCGTATCGGTTTGACGATAAGCCTGAGCTTCGCAAGCTGATCGGTCAGTCCATCAACATCCATACCTATGCTGATGGTCGAGTTGAAATGCGCGCTAACGGCAACGTGCTCGCCTATATCCGTATGGAGCAACCGCTGCGGGCGAAGGATGTCGACGTGGATAGCAAAACGCTGCACGCAACTCTCGACAAGAAGAAACGCAATCGCAACTACCGCGAAGATCGAGTTGCCGCCGCCGTCGTGCAGGGGGTGATGACGGCAAGGAAAACGTCCGCTCAGAAGCGCATTTGAAATGTCACATGACGGACATTTCAACTTTGCTCAAAGCGGACATTTTAACTTTGCCTTTACA
>NZ_JAXOFN010000046.1:0-43928 GCF_034420155.1 Massilia luteola | reverse complement strand
TGTCGCCGTTCTGGCAGAGCGCCCTCACGGGCCTCGTCATCCTCGTCGCCGTCCTGATCAACGCCCGCGGCGCCGGCCGCCGCAGCCGCCAGATCCTGCCGCTGCACGGCACCGCCGCCCCAACCCACCGGAGTGCCGCGTGAACCCGACCACCACGATGCAAACTGAAAAAACCCCGGCCGCGACCTCGCGCTACACGATCCTCGACCGCGAAACGCCGCGCCTGAAGACCCTCCTTGGGCGCTGGGAAAGCCTGCTGGCGATGCTGTTCGTCGCCGTGTTCGTCGTCGACAGCATCGCGCTGCCGAACTTCCTCGACCTGTACAACCTGCTGGACGGCACCCAGAACTTCAGCGAAAAGGCGCTGATCGCGCTGCCGATGGCGCTGTTGATCATCTGCCGCGAGATCGACATCTCCGTCGCCGGCACGCTCGCGCTGTCGTCGGTCGCGATGGGTCTCGCGCAAGGCGCCGGCTTCCCGCCCGCAAGCCTGGCACTCGTCGCGCTGGCCACGGGCACGGCATGCGGCTTCCTGAACGGCGTGCTCGTCACGCGCTTCGCGCTGCCGTCGATCGTCGTCACCATCGGCACGGTGTCGCTGTTCCGCGGCCTCGCCAGCGTCGTCCTCGGCGACAAGGCGTTCACCGGCTATCCGCAATTGATGGCCGACTGGGGCCAGGGTTACTTCTTCGGCATCGTGCCGCGCGAATTCGTCGTGCTGCTCGTGTGCGCCGCGCTGTTCGCCGTGCTGCTGCACACGACGAGCTGGGGCCGCCGCATCTACGCCATCGGCAACAACCCGGAAGCGGCGCGCTTTTCCGGCATCGCCGTCGACCGCTACCGCCTCGCGCTGTTCATGCTGACCGGCGCGATGGCCGGCCTGGCCGCCTTCCTGCTGACGGGCCGCATCGGCAGCACGCGCCCGAACATCGCCACCGGCTGGGAGCTGGAAGTGATCACGATGGTGATCCTCGGCGGCGTGTCCATCGCCGGCGGCGCCGGCACGATCGCGGGCGTGATGCTGGCCGTGCTCACGATGGGCACCGTCACGTACGGACTGTCGCTCGCCAACATCCCCGGCATCTACATGACGATCGTCGTCGGCGTGCTGCTGCTGGTGACGATCGCGCTGCCGAAACTGCTGCGCATGCGGCGCGCGCGATGAGCGCCATGCACGACGCCCTGCTCGTCCTCGACATCGGCAAGACCAACGCCAAGCTGGCACTGATCGACGCGTACGGCACCGTCCTCGCCGAACGGCGCCGGCCGAACGCCGTGCTGGCGGACGGACCTTACGCCCACCACGACACCGACGGCCTGTGGGACTGGATGCTGGCCGCGTGCCGCGACTTCGCGACGCTGGCGCACGTCTCGGCCATCGTGCCGGTCACGCACGGCGCGACGGCCGCGCTGGTCGACGACGACGGCCTCGTGCTGCCCGTGCTCGACTACGAGGCGGCGCTGCCGGGCCTGGACTACGCCGCGCTGCGGCCGCCGTATGACGAGACGCTGTCGCCCGGCCTGCCGGCGGGCCTGAACCTGGGCCGCCAGCTCGCGTGGCTGCAGGCCCGCTTCCCGGCCGAATTCGGGCGCGCGCGCCACATCCTCATGTATCCGCAGTACTGGGCCTGGCGCCTGTGCGGCACGGCCGCGTCGGAAGCGACGTCGCTCGGCTGCCACACCGACCTGTGGAATCCGCGTCAGCAAACGTATTCGAGCCTCGTCGAGCGCATGGGCTGGACGGCCTTGATGCCGCCGCTGGCGCCGGCGCATGCGGCGCTCGGCCGGCTCCGTCCCGACATCGCGGCCGCCACCGGGCTGCCGGCCGACTGCGAGGTCTTGTGCGGCATCCACGACAGCAACGCGTCGCTGCTGCGCTACCTCGGCAACGAGACGGGCACCGTGCTGTCGACCGGCACGTGGCTGATCGCCGCCGCATTCGGCGCGCCCCTTGCCGGCTTGCGCGAGCAGGCCGACATGCTGGCCAACACGAACGCGCTGGGCCGGCCCGTGGCCTGCATGCGCTTCATGGGCGGGCGCGAATTCGGCGAGCTCGCCGGCGCGGCACCCGTGCCGTGCGGCTTCGACGACATCGAACGCCTCGTCGCGCAGGGCACGCTGGCGCTGCCCTGCTTCGCGGCGACGGGCGGTCCGTTCGCCGGCCGCGCGGGCACCATCGACGGCCCGCCGCCGGTCGACGCGCGCGAACGCTATGCGCTGGCCACGCTGTACTGCGTGCTGATGACGGATTACTGTCTCGATGCGCTGGGCGCCGCGGGGCCGCTCGCGGTCGAAGGCAGCTTCACGGCGAACCCGTGGTTCGGGCCCCTGCTGGCGGCGCTGCGGCCGCGGCAGCCCGTGTCGTATTCGGACGATGCGAGCGGCACCACGTGCGGCGGCTGGATGCTGCGCTACCGGAACGCGCTGCCGCCGGGAAGCGCCTCATCGATTGTCGCACAGGCCCCGGCGGGGTTCAGCGCCTACCGGGCGCGCTGGCTCGGCGCGCTCGATCGATAACCGTCCTGTCGTGCCCCGACCCGAGCGGCTTCATATGGCCGCTCGTTGCTTTTTATGGCGACCAACACAGCGTCTTCCCGGCCGCCTCGTGACCTGCAGAGGCATCCGGCGACCACGCGCGACGTTACGCTGGTCGGCAAGAATACGCGGCGGGGCCGGCTTGCCAAACCCGCGCCAACGTGGTGGAACGGCCGGTCGGCGCGTCAAGCCTCTCCGGTTTTGTCGGCATACAGGTTGGCATACTTCAGCCCGAAATAAAGGATGAACAGATAGCAGCCCGCAGGCACCAGGAACGACAGCTGCACGCCGGCGAAATCGGCCAACAGGCCCTGAACGAATGGCAGGACGGCCCCACCTACGATCGCCATACAGAGCAGCCCGGACCCCTGGCCGGTCGCAGGCCCCAACTTGTGCAGCGCCATGCTGAAAACGGTCGGGAACATGATCGAGTTGCACAGGCCGACAGCAAGCAGTGCCCACATCGCGAGGTGACCGTGGCCGGCGATCGCGGCAAGAATCAGCGTCATCGAACAGACGGCGTTGAATGCCAGCGCCCGCCCCGGGCTGACACGGCGCATCACGCCAAACCCGATAAATCGGCCCAGCATGGCGCCGCCCCAGTAATAGCTGACATAGGGCGCCGCCTCCGCGGGGTTCAGACCCGCGATTCGCCCATCGCCCATGAAGTTGATCAGGAAACTACCGATGCTGACCTCCCCGCCCACGTAGGCGAAGATACCGACTGCCCCAAGTACCAGGTGCCGATGAACGAATAGCGACCCCGTGGCGCCAGCGCTGTCCGGGACGCGCCGCGCAATTCGTGGCAACTTTGCGAGCGCGAAAAACAGGGCGAGCGCGAACAATGCGGCGCCCAGCGCCAGATAGGGTCCCTGCACCGCCGCGGCCTCGTTTACGCGGTATGCCAACTGTTCGGCTTCCGACAGACGTACGAGGTCGGCGGCCGCAGGCGTCGCGCCGGAGAGGATCAGCATGCCGCCCAACGCCGGTGCGACCGTCGTACCGAGTGAGTTAAAGGCTTGCGTCAGCGTGAGCCGGCTCGATGCGGTTGCCGGACTCCCAAGGACAGTGACATACGGGTTCGCCGCCACCTGCAGTACGGTAATGCCTGCCGCCAGAACGAAAAAAGCGAACAGGAACATCCCGTAGCCGCTGGTGGAGGCCGGGTAAAACAACAGGCATCCCAGCGCCGCGATGACGAGTCCCGTCACGACGCCCGATTGATAGCCGATACGCTTGATGAGCATCCCGGCCGGGATCGATACCAGAAAATAAGCGCCGAAAAAGCAAAACTGCACGAGCATCGCCTGGACATAGGTCAAGGTATATACCGCCTTGAGATGCGGGATCAGGACATCGTTCAGTGAGGTCAGCAATCCCCACATGAAGAAAAGAATCGTAATGATCACGAGCGCGCCGTTATTCTTGTCGGCTACGTCGGGAGTTCCGCTCACGTCCAGGGTTGGAGAAAAATTTGCCACGATTGTCCTTGCGCTAATAATTACAGTTGGCGTCGACGTGCCACAGCGTGCAACGCCGTCGCACGAACGTTAAATAGAAAGTGTAGTCAAGTAACTGGTCCATCATCCCGCCGTGGTTGGGAACCGCCGGTGGCGACTACGCGGATCTTGTTAATGCATGGCCGCTATCCGAACAGGAAACACTCAGATTGGCCCGACCAATTTGAAAAAACACAGCAGAAAATCAGTTGGATAACCGTGGCGTCAAGTCAATCATTCCTGTGAAAAATGTTTTCTTTTACGCCATTTTTACTCTGATTGTGTAATTGATCAAATTCTCCGGTTTTACATTGATTCGCTGCCGTTCGATCTGCCAGGCGTACATCCAAAGGTGCGGCCGCAGCCTCGGCATCGTGCGAATGAGGACCTCTGCCAGTGTCGAACGCTTCGGCTTCCGATGGTTAACAAGCAGCGAAATAATCATCGGCTTGCGACGAGTGATCGGCAAACTGAAATATCAGTTTGGAATAATCAAATTTTTGATTAGACCGATGATTGACGTAAGTTAAACGCTTGTTTAATCTCCACCTGACTACCCAACTATTCCAAAAACGACGGGCAAGTAAGGAGACAAAAATGGTCAGCCACAAGCGCCGTAAAGAACTGTTAAAAATGG
This sequence comes from Massilia luteola, assembly GCF_034420155.1. Taxonomy (NCBI): domain Bacteria; kingdom Pseudomonadati; phylum Pseudomonadota; class Betaproteobacteria; order Burkholderiales; family Oxalobacteraceae; genus Massilia; species Massilia luteola. The sequence goes on along the minus strand of NZ_JAXOFN010000046.1, from coordinate 39,257 downwards.
TTATCGAGTGTGAAAAATTAACCATCAAGCAACTATCTGTTTTGCTAGACGCATCTCCAGCGACAGTCCGCCGCGACATCGATTGGTTGGCGGAGCGCAGCCTGCTCGTCAAAATGAAAGGCGGCGCACAAAATCCATCGCTCAGGATGCAACACCCGCTATCGGGTGAAACTTTTCAGAATGCGCTGCAATGCCACGCGACTAGCAAGCGGGCAATTGCGCGGCAGGCAGCGTCGATGTGTACCGACGGTGAAACAATCATCATTAATGGTGGCACAACCACCTTCATGATGGCCGATTTTCTCGCCGATCGACGCATGACGGTGCTGACCAATTCCTTTCTCATGGCCCAAAAATTACAGGTTTCAAGCGAGAACGAAATCTTCATACCCGGCGGCCGGGTCTATCGCGAACAGAATGTCATCCTGTCCCCTTTTGATAACGATATTACCCAGAGTCACTACGCATCCAAGATGTTCATGAGCGTACAGGGGCTTTCCACACTAGGCTTAATGGAATCAGATCCACTGTTGATTCAGGCCGAACAGCGTCTGATCAACCAGGCGGAAGAATTGGTTGTCTTGGCCGACAGTTCGAAATTTACGCGTAAAGCTGGCTTGATACTTTGCGGTCTCGAGCGCGTTTCCTGCGTAATCACCGATACGGACGTTTCCGAAACCGCAGTAAATATCCTGGAACAACACGGCATAAAGGTCATAACGGTGCAGGCAAACGAAGAACGGGCGCACGGCTACAACTCGTCACTCAATCGCCAATACACGATGGACGTGCCGGAATTCGGTCGGCTTACGCCGGCTCATTGATCCCGGGTTTGGCGGGAGGCACGGTTCAGTCGCGAATGTCTGCGCCCCGACGATCGGCCGAAAATCCGGTTTTTTGGCATAATGCGCTCTCCGACGCAAAACGGTCTTCCAAACCAGATCCTCCAGGCGCACGTCCGCACTCATGAACACCGACAATGAATCGCTTTCCAACAAACGTAAGCCGCGTACCGACGGCGCTCAGGCGCGTGCGCGAATACTGGACGTCGCCCTGCGCCTGTTCGTCGAAAAGGGGTTCAACGGTACGTCGGTCAGGGACATCGCCCAGGCCGCGGATGTCAACGTCGCTTCGATCGCATATTACTTTGGTGATAAGGCCGGCCTCTACCGTACAGTATTGTTCGAACCTCTCCATGGCAAAGGCGAAGGCAAGGATATTTTGCCTCCGGATGTCACGGATCTCGAATTCAAGACCGCGCTTTCGCGCTACATGGAACTTTATCTGACACCACTCGGACAAGGGAAGGCCGCACTGCAGAGCGTTCGTTTGCGCTTGCGGGAAGTCTTCGAGCCGACCGGAATGCTCGACGATGAAGATGCGACCCGCAAACTGATGCAGCGTCGTTTGGTCGATCTGCTTGCGCTCGAACTCGGGGTCTGCCCGCCAGACGTCGAAATCGAAAGGCTTGCGTATTCGATTTGGGCCCTGATTGTCCACGCCTACATCGGTCACGACGAAATGCAGCAGACTACGCCCGCTCTGTTCGATGTTCCCAACGCGGTCGAAACTTGGATCACACGCCTCACGGCCTTTGCGCTTGCGATGGTGGAGGCCGAGCGTATGCGGCGCGGCATGACGCCGTCCAACGTTAATTGACATCGTTCACCGGAGTAATAACCTCGGATCGACGCGCAGAAATCAGGATTGCCACGTGGGCGCTGAACCCGCCGCATCGACCACGCACGCCGGTATACCTGAGCAATCAGGGCAGTCCATCCAGGTAGCGCCGGAAGCATATCGATCCGGTTGAATCAACGGCAAACGCGCACGCTTCATATTATCGGCGTCCGTGGATGCCGATTCATCATCTCTGCATCCCGGCTTTACGCCAGATCAATGTCTCGGGCAGGCGTCCGCGCTGACGTCCACCGTTATCTCCGCACTTAAATGTGAACAATGTCGCGACCTCTGGCATTTCTGCAACAGCCGTTCCCATTGGTGTGACGTTTATCCGATTTATCCACGCTTTTTTTGCAAACCAGTGATTATTTACGCCATTTCTGAATGGCCTACGATTCGCATATTGACACCGAATGGCCAGTCCGTTTTACTTGAGCTGTAGCATTGCAGCAGAGATAAATAGACCAATTCGACTGGTTCGCCATCTCCGCGCAGACTCATAAATCCACGAACGGAGACAGAAATGGTAAGCGTTAAATTCGGCGCAGCGATCATTATTGCTGGCAGCTTGGTAATGGGCCACACATCGGCCCAGACTTCCAATTCGGAGAAAAATCCACCCGCCTCCGCGGCACCGGCACAAGCGAAACTGTCAAGCGACTCGACGGTTGGAGAGATCCTCGACAATCCCGCCGCAAAGGCAGTCCTTATAAAACATATTCCCGCGCTCGCACAGGATGACCAAATCGAGCTGGCGCGCAGTATGTCATTACGCTCGCTGCAACAGTATGCGCCCGATGATTTTAGCGATCAGGTATTGGCGGCACTGGATGCCGACCTGGCCAAACTCCCGGCAAATACGCCGCATACGCCGGCAAACGAAAACAGCACCACAAAATAATCTGCAGCAAACGGGGTGGTTGTATTTTCGTCGCCAGATCCGCTGGCGGCTTCGTACAGCACCGCAATATATAAAAAGACACGCACAGTTGGCCGAATAATCCACATGTCAACTGATAATGTCTGAATTGGAGATATAGCGTCATGAACAGGTTCAGCGGTTTCAGTCACAACTCCGGAATCAAGTTATCCCTCTGCGCAGCTGCCCTGGCTGTCGCGTTTCCGATCAAGGCGCAGGAAGTCGTAGCAAAACCCGGCGACATCCAGGAAGTTGTCATCACTGCGTCCAAGCGCAGAGAAAGCATCCAGTCCGTGGCGATGTCGGTGGATGCCGTGACGGCATCGGCGCTCCAGAAAATGAACGTTAACCAATTCGCTGACGTCGAGAAGTTGAGCCCCGGCCTGGTCCTGGACCCGGCGGACGGCAGGGGTCAAAACGTCTCGTTACGCGGTGTGTCATTTGATCCTGATACGGGGGCAAGCCCGACCGTACAGGTATATTGGAACGAAACGCCGATCGCCACCTCGGATGCCTTCCGCAGTCTTTTCGATATCGGCAGAATCGAAGTGCTACGCGGGCCGCAAGGAACGTTGCGGGGCCAGACCTCGCCTGCCGGTGCGATTACCGTCGCAACCCAACTGCCGAACGTCGACTCTGTCGAAGGAATGGTGAGCCAGACATGGGGAACGCATGACTTGTGGAACACACAGGCTGCCGTCAACGTTCCCTTAATCAAGGGCAAACTTGCCATTCGTGTCGCCGGCGTGTACGACCGCAACTCGAACGACGTGCACAATGTGGTGAACGGCAAGGACAATATCGACCGCGCACGCGGCGGTCGCGTATCGGTCCTCTATCGCCCATCCGAAAACCTCGAGCTTCAACTGGTTCACCAGGATCTTAGCGATAACAACCTGAATTATCCCGTAACGATAGGCGCGCCCGTGCCCGGACAGGCGAACGGTCCGGCACTGACCGCTGCCGACCGGAGTTCGGTAACCGAGGGAAATTATCAATTCCATAACCGCGCAAAACTGACGTCGCTGAACCTGTCCTGGAATCTCGGCTCCCACAAGCTGAGCTATATCGGCGGATTCCAGCAAAGCAAAGAGACGGACGATCGTGACCTCGACATCACCAATGTCATTGCGGGCTTCAGCTATCAACAGCTTGTGGAAATCAGTACCAGGCAGGTCACCCACGAACTGCGTTTCGAATCGACTGACAACGGTTTCTGGAATTACATGGTCGGCGCCTACTATGCCAAGAACGACGGCCCTTCGCATTTCACCCAGCCATTTGCGTACTTTTATCCCGCGCCATATGCGGCACCGATGACGGTCACGATCGAAGGATATAGTTCGCCGAACAGCTATAGTCGCGATACCGCCGTCTTCACCGACCACCGCTTTGCACTGAGCAAAAAAGACGACCTCGAGGTTGGCTTGCGGCTGCAGAAAAATCAGTCCTACTCCCAGCAGTTCCTCAACGTTTTCGGCGCTGTCACCGCGTCGTTACCGGAGGACATGGCGAATCTCGATACGAAACACTGGACCGGTTCGGCGAGCTACAAGCACAGTTTTACAAAAGATGTCATGGCTTACGCCAGCTATGCCGGTGGCTATCGCGCCGGTGGCGCCGTGGGATTTGTCACGGCCCCCGGACTCGACGCGCGCTACATCGCCTACAAGCCCGAAAAGACGAACTCGATCGAACTCGGCATCAAGTCCGCGCTCCTCGGCCACACGTTGACGTTGAACGCCGATATTTTTCAGCAAAATATGAAGGACTATATCGCACGCGCCAACGGCATCTACGTAAGAACCGCCGCAGTGCAAGGCGAACCGGCAGGTCCTGGCCCCGGAGGCACCTACCCGTCCGACGCCGGCACCGGCGCAATCAACCTCAACACCAATGGCGACGTCATCGCAAGAGGTGCGGAAGCCACGGCAATTTGGCGGATTCTGCCGGAATGGCGCGCGCAGCTTTCGGTCAGCTATGTCAATGCGCATTACAAGAATGCCATGCTCTACTGCAACGACAGCAATAACGACGGCATTCCGGATATTGACGCCACATCTGTGCAGCCCGGACGACAGATTTCGTTGTGCCGCAGTAGCCGTCCGCTAGCCGATGGCAATGGCAATGAAGCCGGAAAGCTCAGCATGACATTGCAGTCCGAGTACGCACGAGGCATCGGGAATATGGAAGGGTTCGTACGTGGCCTGATGCGTTATGCCGCGCCGGGTCGTAATCAGATCCTGAACAGAGATATCGCGTCGTTCACACCTGTCGACGTTTATGTCGGCGTCAGGGATCCGGAACAGCGATGGGAACTGAGCCTGTGGAGCCAGAACATCTTCGATCGTTCGCTTGATCGCGGCAGCTTCGTCATCTACCAGGGCGACCTGCGCGGCGGTTATCGATACATGCGTGCGCCGGAAGAACGCAAGGTCGGCGTCACGTTGCGGTACCACTTTGACGGCTGACGTCAGGCGCCAACGGTCGCCGGCCGGCATGGCCGGCGACGTTATCTGGACATGGTAGCGGCAACGATGCGCGGCGACCGATATGAGCCAGCAAGGAGTGAGGCACTGCGGCCATGTCCGTCGTACATGACAGCCTGGGCCATGTTTTAACCTCAGCGGCGAACCATCGCCCGCTTATTCGACCATTCCGAGATGAATCTGAAGTCTCTTCGACGAAATCGCATTTACACGCCACCGCAAGCGGGAACGACATCTGCGCGCCGTGGCACCCATGCGGCGCTTCTCGCCGCGGCCATCGCCGTGACGAAAAGCGCCGGGGTCGCGCTGTTCATCGCTTCCGCAGCCGTGAGCACATCCGTCATGGCCGCGCCGGAGCATGTCGCGCCGCGCACCGGCCCGCTCACCGTGGATGCCACCGTCGGCGAACTGCTCGGCAACGTGCCCGCACGCTCGGTGCTCGCTCGACAACTGCCGATCCTGGTCAAAAGCCCGGAGATTTCTCAGGCGAATTCGCTTAGTCTGCGCTCGCTGGCCCGATACATGCCGACGCTGCTGACCCCGGACAAGCTTCGCGACATCGACGCCGAACTGGCGCGCACCCCTGGTGCAGTCGCCTCGGCTAGCTCACCGCGTCCGATCGCGGCGATGGCGGATCCGCGCATCGCGCTCGACTTGCGCACCGTCCGCCTCTGGGAAGGCCGCGCGCCCGGCGCGACCGGCGATCGCCCCCAGGACGTGCCGACACTTACGATCGTCGGCACCGATGGCGTGCCCTCGTTCGGCACCGCCGTGATCGTTGCGCCTGGCGGCGGCTACAAGGGGCTTGCGACTGGACTCGAGGGGCGACAAGTCGCGGACTGGTTCGCCGCCCAGGGCGTGACGGCCTTTGTGCTCACCTATCGGCTGACGCCATTCGGCTATCGTTATCCATCCCAGCTCCTGGACGCACAACGAGCCATCCGATGGGTGCGCGCACATGCGGCTGACTATGGCGTCGATCCGCACCGTATCGGCATGATCGGCTTTTCGGCCGGCGGCCATTTGACCGCAATGGCCGAGACCCTGTTCGACGCCGGCGATCCGAACGCCGTCGACCCGATCGATCGAGAAAGCAGCCGCCCGGATTTCGCCGTATTGGGTTATGCCGTCACCGATCTGGACAGCATGGGAACGGACATGGACGTCGCGGGGCCCCACCCTGATGCGGCGACGCTGCGGGCGCTCGCACCGATCCGCAACGTGCGGCGCGATACGCCGCCCACTTTCATTTTCCATACGAGCACCGACGAGGTGGTCGACCCATCCAATGCGATTCGCTTTTATGAGGCGCTGCGCAAGGCCGACGTGCCGGCAGAGATGCACATCTTTGCCGAAGGCCGGCACGGGCTGGGACTGGGCGGGAGCAACGCGGCGCTCAGCGTCTGGCCCGGGCTGTTACGCACCTGGCTGCAAGGGCGTCGGCTGATCGAAATGGCGCATTGAGCGGGCCCACGAAGATGGGCGCTGCACCGGCGGCGGCGATCGCCGCCGGCCGAAGGCGGAACAGGCGGTACCGGGACGACCTGTGCCCGGGATCTAACGCGAACCATACATTCGCAAGAAGGCGCGAACCGCATACGTCACGATCCGTGTAATGTATTCACGGGTGAACGTCTGGCCTCCTGCAAAGAGCCCGCCACTGCTCGTTTCCGCATCGTAGAGCGCAGCCAGTTGCTGCGCCGCGAGCTTCGGATCGTCGACGTCGAGCCGCCCCGCGCCGGTCGCGGCGACCATGTACTTTTCGAGCGCATCCAGGTAACGCCGTGGCCCGAGCTCCCAGAATCTTCTGGCGAGCTCCGGATCACTCATCTGGGCGATGATCAGCCGCTTCATGGCGATCGCGTCCGGCGCCAGCGTGACGACGAGATAACGTTCGCCAAAGCGCCGCAATACCGTTTCAGGCGCATCCCCGGCAGACGCGAACAACTCGTCCAGCAAGGGGTCCACGGCGCTTCCCACACCGTGGGCGATCACGCCAAGGAACAGTTCCTCCTTCGATGCGAAATAGCCGTAAAGCGTCGCCTTCGAGCAGTCGACACGCGCAGCGATCTCCGCCATCGACGTTCCTTCATAGCCCAACTCCATGAATGCGGTGCCTGCGGTCTTCAGGATTAACTCGCGCTTGGCTTCCGTTCGCACTCTCATGTGGCTCCAATCTTTTCTAAACCAATAAGTACAGTATTGCTTGACGCGCTTCCAAAGTCAATCGCATAATTATACCGATTGGTTTAGTTATCCATTGCATGAAGGTTCCGTGTCGTTCCTATGAAAGATTTCCTCTACAGTAAGCTTGTCCGAAGCCTGGTGCTGGCGGGTGGCGCCTCGGCCCTCATGTGTCTGGCAGGTTGTGCAACGGTCGGGCCGGACTACGTGCCGCCGTCATTGAAGGTCCCTGCCGATTGGCATGCGGCGCTGCCGCACGAGGGCAGCACGACCAATCTTCTTCACTGGTGGGCCGGATTCAATGATCCGGCACTCGACCTGTTGCTGCGCTCGGCGGAAAGCGAGAGTCCGACGCTCGGCCAGGCGGCCGGCGCCATCGCGGCAGCGAGGGCGAGCCGCGAACAGGCCGCAGCAGATCTGTTGCCCAAAGCCAGCGCTGGCGCGGGGCTGACCCGTAGCGGGACGTCCCGGCTCGACAACCCCAACCTGCCGGCCGGCTCGACCAGCCTGCCCGCGAGCGCCACGACCCGATCTGGCGGCCTCGACGCGAGTTGGGAGGTGGATCTGTTCGGATCGATACGGCGCAGCGAACAGGCCGCGATGGCCAGGCTGCAGGCGCGTCAAGCGGAATGGCACGACGCACGTATCTCTCTCGCCGCCGAGGTCGGCAGCGAATACATTAACTTCCGTGCTTGCCAGGTACTGCTGCAACTCCAGCAACGCAATCTGGCGTCGCTGCGCAAAACCGCGGACAGCACGAAGGCCGCGGTCGATCAGGAACTGATGGCGCCGGCCGAATCGACGCTGGCCGCCGCGGGCGTCGCCAATGCGCAGGCGAGTCTGCGCGCGCAGCGGGCCGAATGCGACCTCGGCATCAAGGCCCTGGTTGCGCTCACCGGCATCGACGAACCCGGCCTGCGCCAGACGCTGGCCAAAGACCGGCCGGCCATACCGATGCCCCCTGAACTCGATATCCGGAGCGTGCCCGTTCAGTTGCTGAGCCAACGTCCGGACCTGGTGGCCGCGGAGCGCAGCCTTGCGGCGGCGAGCGCGGATATCGGGGTGGCCGAGGCCAACCGTTACCCTCGCCTTTCGCTCCTGGGCTCGATCTCGGTCTCGCACAGCGACACACAGGGCAGCGGCGTTTCCACCGCCCCCTGGTCCTTCGGCCCTTCGCTGTCGTTGCCACTGTTCGACGGCGGCAGGCTGCGCGCCCAGGTCGCGTCGGCGCGCGCGGGCTACCAAACGGCGTTGGCGAACTATCGGGGGCGCGTCCGAACCGCGGTCAGGGAAGCTGAACAAGCCCTCGTCCGGCTGGATGCCGCCACCCGGCGAAGTGAGGACATCGCGAATGCCGCGGCGGGCTATCGACGCTATTTCGACGCCGCCGAGAGAAACTGGACAGCAGGCGGCATCAACCTGCTGTCCCTCGAAGAAGCCCGCCGGAACGCATTACAGGCCGAGCAGGCAGACATTTCGACACGACGCGACCGCGTCCTCGACGGCATTGCGCTGTACAAGGCACTTGGTGGCGGCTGGCAAAGGACTGACAACATGACCGTAGCAGGAGTTTCGCAATGATTCGTAAAAAGCACACCGCACTGATCGCCCTCGCCGTGACCACGGCCATTGCCGGCGCGGCGGGGTTGATGGCCGCGTCGCATCCGGCGCAGGCCCAGGGCGCATTCCACGCAAAGAGCGGCATTGCCGTCGAGACGATACGTCCGACGCAAGTCACCTGGCCTGTCACCCTGTCGGTCAGCGGCCCGCTGGCGGCATGGCAGGAGGCGATCGTCAGTGCCGAAACGGGCGGCCTGCGCATCACCGCCCTGCATGCGGACGTCGGCACGCGCGTGGCGCGCGGCCAGCTGCTGGCCGAACTCGCGAATGATACGGTCAAGGCGGACGTGCACAAGGCCGAAGCCGCGGCGGCAGCTGCGCGGGCCGAATTGCGGCAAGCCGAATCCAATGTTCGCCGCGGCGACGCGGTGCGCGCCAGCGGGTCGCTGTCGGGCCAGCAGATCGAACAGTACGAGATCGCGCAGCAGACCGCCCTCGCCAAAGTGCAATCAGCCGAGGCCGACCTGCAGAGCGCCAAGATACGGCTGAGCCAGACGCGCATTACGGCGCCCGACGACGGCGTCATTTCGGACCGCGAGGCAACGCTCGGGACCGTGGTCGCCAGCGGCACCAAGCTGTTCACGCTGGTACGTCGCGAACGCGTCGAATGGCGGGCCGACGTCGACGCCGGACAACTTGCGCAACTTCGGATCGGCCAGAAAGTCGAAGTCAGGCTACCGAACGGCACCACCGCCAACGGACGCGTCCGTCAGTTGTCGCCCACGCTCGATACCAAGACCCGCACGGCCGTCGCGTATGTCGATCTGCCGCACGAAAGCACGGCCCGCGCCGGGGCTTACGCCAGCGGCACGATCCTGTTGGGCGAGCGCGCAGCGACCGTCCTGCCGAGCAGCGCAATTACCCTGCGCGACGGCCGAAGCTACGTGTTCGAAGTCAACACAACGCAGCAGACCGTGATGCAGCGCGAAGTCGTCACCGGCAGGATGCAGAATGACCGGATCGAAATCGTCGGCGGCCTGACACCCGGCGCGCCCGTCGTCCGCAGCGGCGGCAGCTTCCTCAACGATGGCGACGCAGTGCGTGTCGGCGTCTCCAAGGACAAAGCATGAACGTTTCTGCATGGTCGATTCGCAATCCTGTCCCGGCGGTCCTGCTGTTCGTCATCCTGACCGTTGCCGGGTGCATCGGTTTCAAGAAGCTCGGCATTCAAAACCTGCCGGACATGGAAATGCCCATCATCAACGTCACCGCGGTGCTGGAGGGGGCGGCGCCAAGCCAACTGGAAACCGAGGTTGCCCGCAAGCTCGAGGACAAGGTCGCCACGGTGCCCGGCCTGGAGCACGTGACGACGACGATCACGGACGGCACCGTCACGATCGCCGCGCAGTTCAAGCTCGAAAAGAACGACGAAGAAGCGCTGAATCAGGTACGCAACGTCGTGGACAGCGTTCGTGCGCAACTTCCGGCGGAGATGCAGCAGCCTACCGTCGCCAAGGTTGTCACCAGTGCGGGCGCCATCGTCACTTACACCGTGCAGTCGGACCGCGTGGCGGAAGAATCGCTGTCCTGGTTCGTCGACAACGAAGTCGCCAAGGCGATGCGCGCCGTGCCGGGCGTGGGCGAAGTCACCCGGATCGGCGGCGTTACCCGGGAAGTCGCCATCGAACTGGACCCGGCCCGGCTCGACAGCCTGGGCATCGGCGCCAGCACGGTGTCGGCGCAGCTGAAGTCCGTGCAAACGGATTTGTCCGGCGGCGAAGGGCGCCTCGGCGGCCAGAACCAGTCGCTGCGTACGCTGGGGGCGGTCGGCACGGTTGCCGGGATCGGACAACTCGACATCCCGTTGGGCGACGGCCGCCACGTGCACCTGAACCAGATCGCCACCATCAGGGACTCCCACGCGGAGCGCACTTCCTACGCGCTGGTGGACGGCAAGCCGGCCGTTGCCGTCCAGATCAGCCGTAGCAAGGGGGCGAGCGAGGTTGCCATCCTGGACGGTGTAGAAAAAGCCGTGGCACAACTGCAGGCACGCTACCCGCACATGAAGATCGCCCAGGTCTACGACCAGGTCCAGCCCATCGAGGAAAGCTACGAGGCCTCGATGCACCTGCTCTACGAAGGCGCGGTCCTTGCGGTGCTGGTCGTGTTCTGGTTCCTGCGGGACTGGCGCGCCACGCTGGTTTCCGCGGCGGCCCTGCCGTTGTCGATCATTCCGACGTTCGCGGCAATGTATTTTCTCGGGTTCAGCCTGAATTTGTTGACCCTTCTCGCCCTCGCGCTCGTCATCGGCATTCTGGTCGACGATGCCATCGTGGAGGTGGAGAACATCGTGCGGCACCTAAGAATGGGCAAGTCCCCGATCCAGGCGGCACTCGACGCCTCCGACGAGATCGGCCTGGCCGTCGTCGCGACGACGCTGGCGCTGGTCGCCGTGTTTCTCCCTACGGCCTTCATGAGCGGTCTCGCCGGCATGTTTTTCCGCCAGTTCGGCCTGACCGCGGCGGTATCGGTCCTTGCGTCCTTGCTCGTGGCGCGATTGCTGACGCCCATGATGGCCGCCTATGTGCTCAAAGGCGACCATCCGGAAGAGCACGACGGCTGGTTGATGGTGCGCTACCTGGCTTGCGCACGCTGGTGCCAGGCGCACCGCCGGACAACGACGCTCGCGGCCATCGGATTTTTCCTTGCTTCTCTCGCCCTCGTACCATTGATGCCCACGGGCTTCGTGCCGGCCGGGGACCAAAGCCTGACCCAGGTAAACATCGAACTCGCGCCAGGCAGCCGGCTCGATGCGACGCGTCATGCCGCCGACCTCGCCCTGGAACGGTTAAAGGCCGTGAAGGATGTGCGGCACGTGTTCACGAGCGTGGGCGCCGCCGTCAGTGCGAGCGGCGGCAAAGACAGTGCTTCAGGCAGCGACCCGGGGACGGCCAGCATGATACTGACGCTCACGCCGCGCGCGGAGCGCAGCTACAAGCAATCGGTCATCGAGGACGAGATTCGCCAGGCACTGGCGTCGCTACCGGGCGCACGGGTGACCGTAGGCGGCAACAACACCGGCGAAACGCTGGATGTCGTCCTCGCGAGCGACAATGCCGAAGCACTGGCCACGGCGAGCAAGGCGGTCGAGCGTGAACTGCGTACGCTGCCGGGGATCGGATCCGTCACCTCGGGCGCAAGCCTGCAACGGCCGGAAATCCAGATCAGGCCCGACTACGCACGTGCGGCCGACCTCGGGGTAACGAGCGATGCGTTGGCGACTGCCGTCAGGATGGCTACCTATGGCGACTACTCAGCGGTCATGAACAAGCTGAATCTGCCCGAGCGCCAGGTCGATGTCCGTGTCCGCCTCGCCGGCGCGAGCCGCGAGGACCTCGACGCAATCGGCCAGGTCCGCGTGCCCGGGGCCAACGGCATGGTCACCCTGGCGAATGTGGCGGCGATCCGGATGGGAAGCGGACCGAGCCAGATCGATCGCCGTGACCGCATGCGGCAAACGACCATCAAGGTGGCGCTGAACGGGCGCAGCATCGGGGAAGTCATGGATGAAGCAAACCGCTTGCCGGCGCTGAAGTCCTTGCCCAACGGTGTCCGGCAGATGCAGGCCGGCGATGCCGAGCAGATGGTTGAGCTTTTCTCCAACTTCGGTATCGCAATCTTGACGGGCATCGTGTGCATCTACGTGATCCTGGTCCTGCTGTTCCATGACTTTTTGCAGCCGGTCACCATCCTTGCCGCCCTGCCGCTTTCGATCGGCGGTGCATTGATCGCACTGCTGGTCACGCACAACAGCCTTTCGCTGTCGTCGGTGATCGGATTCCTGATGCTGATGGGTGTCGTCACCAAAAACTCGATCCTCCTCGTGGAATATGCGGTGATGGCGCGCAGAGAACACCAGCTGAGCCGATTCGACGCCCTGATGGACGCCTGCCACAAACGGGCACGCCCGATCCTGATGACGACCATCGCAATGGGCGCCGGCATGCTGCCGATCGCCCTGGGACTGGGCGCCGATCCGAGCTTCCGCTCGCCGATGGCGATCGGCGTCATCGGCGGCCTTCTGACGTCGACCTTCCTCAGTCTGCTCGTCATTCCGGTCGTCTTCACGTACGTGGATGACGGCCTCCAGTGGTTGCAAAAACGCTTTCACCGCACGGTCAAAAAGCGAGTCGCGTACGCAACGCCGGTTCCATCGGAGTGAGTACGGGTGGCCGGCGAGGTAACGGATGACGTTGAAGGCGCGATTCATCGGACAGATGCCGGGATCGCGCCCGAACGGGCCAGACGATCAAGTTTGAGATACACCGTCAAACCGGAGGTTTATTCAATATGACAGCAGTAAATCCCATCCGCCGTTCGCTGCTGGCTTCCGCCGGCATATGGACCCTGGCTGCCGCGCTCCCCGCACAGTCCAGGGCATCGCCGAACGAAAACGCAGATCTGCACACAGGCCGCAATCCCGTTCTACCGCCGGACATGCATATTCCCGATCCGGAGGGGCACGTCATGCCGGACGGACGACTGTATGTCTACGGGTCCTGGGACCAGCTCGACGATACCTACTGCAGTAACGCCTACCGCGTGTTTTCGACTGCAAACTTGCGCGACTGGACGGATCACGGCGTGTCGTTCAAGTCCGTGCAAGTGTCATGGGTGGGCAAGGCGCCGATCTACCCCGGGGTCGACTGGAGCAAGCCGACACCGTTCATGCGCCAAATGATAGCGGACGCAAAAAAGAAAAGGAACGTAAAACCCCCGGCGTTTCGCCCGGACATGCTGTTTGCGCCCGATGCGATCCATTATCGCGGGCGCTACTACCTGTATTTCTGCATGGCCGACGGGAGCGAGGGTGTCGCGGTAAGCGATCGGCCCGAAGGTCCATTCCATCAACCGGTCAAGCTGCCGTGTGGCGGCATCGACCCATCGGTCTTCGTCGACCGCGATGGCAGCGCATATTATTACTGGGGCCAGTTTTTTTCCCACGGCGCCAAACTGGACTCGTCAATGACAGGCTTTATTCGTGGCACGGAGATAAGCAATCTCATCACGGACGCAGATCACTACTTCCACGAGGGAAGCTCGATGCGTAGACGCGGCGACGTCTATTACTATGTCTACGCGAGCGTCGAACGCGGTCGGCCGACGACCTTGAGCTATGCGACTTCGGCATCGCCGCTCGGGCCTTTCACCCACCGCGGCGTCGTGATCGACAACGCGGCATGCGATCCAAAGTGCTGGAACAACCACGGGTCCATCGAAGAGATCAATGGGCAGTGGTACGTGTTCTATCACCGCAGTTCGCGCGCGAGCGAATATCATCGCCGCCTGTGTATCGAACCCATTACGTTTCGCGATGATGGCACCATTGTCGAAGCGAAGATGACTTCGCAAGGCCCCGGCGCCCCGTTCCAGATCGGTGAAGCCATCCCCGCATGGCGCGCATGCGAAGTACATCGCGGCGCCTGGATCGGCCCCGATTCGGACGGCCAGGAAGTCCTGACCATAGTCGGCGACGGGAACGAGGCCTTGTTCCGTTACGTCGCATTCGATCGCCCGCCTGGACATATGTCGTTCAGCGCGGTCGGAGAGGGGCGGATCGAGGTCTATCTGGACGACACGTCGGCACCGATTGCCCACTGCCATGTCGCGAACGGCACCGTCACGGTAGCGCTGAAGGAAAAAATAGCGCCTGGACGATATACGCTACGGCTGGTTTTCCGTTTGCCACGCGGTCTTCAGTTATCCGCCTTGCAGTTCATTTGAGTCTGCCAAATGCCGTCGTTGCCGGCGCCAATGGAAATGACGAACGGCTCGCCTGTGGCGAGCCGTTTTGCTTCACGCTACTTTGCGGGCAGGCGTAGCGACGTCGATTTCTCCTTCAACGGATAGTCACGACCCCGCCAGGAAAATACGGCTGGCAGGGTCTCTGGTCGGTTGATCGTCGCCATGAGCTTGCCGCGGGCGACCCGATATGACACGGAAACCGGACCTGCCGGCGTTTGCACGACGGCGTCCAGCTGGGTGAGCGTGCCGAGATGAGGCGTGATCCGGGCGCGTTTGTAGCCGGGTGCCGCAGGACCGACGCCGGCGACGACCTCGAGCAGATCCGCGGTCGGATGGGCACTCCACGCATGGGTATCGGACCGGGTGTCGCCACGCTCCTCGGGCCATGTCGAAAAGTTCAACGACAACAGGTCGCGCCAGGTCTGCAGCAACGTCAAGTACTGGTCGCCGAGCCCCGCGTGCACACTTGCCTGCGCAAGATACCAGGCAAAATAATAACTGGTCGGGATGACACCTTCAGGCGCGGCAATCCCTTGTCCAGTGGTGATGCGCGGCATGATCGCGCGCGCTTCCTCGGGCGTGGCCACGTCGTAGATAATCGCCAGTGCATTGCCGTGTTGCGAGAACTTCGTGAGCGAAGGATCGTCGGCGAACAACCCACGGGAAGGACTCCAGCATTTGGCACGTAGGGAAGCCTTGATCTCCGCGGCGCGGGAAGCGTCGTCAACACCGGCCTGCGGATCGCCGACGTCGCGCTCCATGCGCGCCATCTGCTGCAATGCGCCGAGATAAAACAACGTGGTCAGGCAGGACTCATCGTTGCCATCGTAGCTCGGGAATACGTCGCGTTGTGTGGCTGTCTGCCCGATCCAGTCAACGAAATTCCAGGTGGGATTCTTGCCAAGCAAATTTGACGGATGCAAGTACTTGGCATACCAGTCCAGCACCCGGCGGGCCCGCGGCAAATTGCGCGTCACGACCGACACATCGGGTTGGCGCAGATAGTAGTCGTCGATCATGCCAATCCAGAGGAGCGAGAACGGGGCGATCACGTTGCGGCCACGGCTGGGATAAGCGCCTTCGGTGAGGCCGCCCTCACGGTCGGGCCACCCTAACGCGTCGATCGCATTGATCGCCAGCCTGGCATCGCCGGATACCGCATACGAAATCAGTGCCTGCAGACGGGTGTCGCCGACGTATTGCAACTGCTCCCAATACGCCGAATCCATGTACGTCTCGTGCGCGTCGATCCGTGCCGTACGCCAGCCGATGTTCCAGATCCTGTCCAAGGCCGGATCGTTCGAACGGAAACTTGCATGCTGCTGGAACGGATAACCTGTTTCGCAGGTCCGCAGCGATTGCAATGTCAACGGCGCTTCCATGGTCTGCACATCGACTTCGACGAAACGCCAGACCCGCCAGCGCAGGGTTTCGAAAGTGCGCGCCTCGCCATCCGCGACGAACGTATCGTAGATTCCCTTGATGACCCGATCGCCCACCTCGTCGCGAACGCCTTTTTTGTTGTTGGCGTCATATAGCGCCTCGGCGTAAGTGAGCTTGATGACGGCGCCCTGCCCGCCCGCGACCGACAACACCGGATAAGCAGCCACCATGTCGCCGCGATCGATCAGGATCTTGACGTGACGCCGGGCCGGTATCGTAACCGGACGCTGCGGGAAGACTTGCGCCGCGGCGAGGTCGGTGCGAACCACCTGTCCGCTGTCGACATTGGCGTATGCCATCTCGGGCAGTGGATCGGCAGTGAGCGTCCATGGCACCGGCCGCGCCGGATCGATCGCCGCGACCGCGTCGCGCCAGCCGCCATCCGGCAATAGCGATCCAGTCGCCCAGTTCCAATCCGCAGTGGCCGCGTTGATCGTTTCGGGCGCGCTCGCGACGTAATACCGACCTTTGAGCTGCTTATTTATCTGCCCGAAGCCCGATTCCGATCGATGGCCACGATCCAGCCTGACCTTCCATCCGGGGCCGCTGTTCAGTGCGGCATATGTATCGTCCTCTGCCTTGAAATAGAAGCCCGTGCGCGCACTGATTTGCGACAACGGCCCCGACGGCGTCGAGAAATTCCAGACCACCGCGGCGATCTCATTGCTGCCAACCCGTAGAAAAGGGGCGAGGTCGATGCGCTCGTAACGCCAGTGTGCCAGGTCGCTGGTGGCAGGGCCGCTCGCCACACGCTCTCCGTTGACGTACAAGATAAAACGGTTGTCGGCACTGACCTGAGCCATGAGTGAATTCGGCTTCGCCGCCAGATCCAGACTACGGCGCAAGTGCAGGACCACCGACGACTTGCCGTCCACGTCAGGATGGCTGATCCAGACAGGGTCCGGGACGGCGGCCCTCGCGCAAGGCAGGAGAAACAAAAGAACGAGAGCGGCGGTAAGCGAGCCTGCTGCCAAGCTTACCGCGCGTCGCAGCACGGTGAAAATTCTGATCATTTTTTCTCCGGGTGATCAGCATTAGTAATGGACAACGCGGCTGAAGGCAGTGGGCGCAGTACGCCGCGTGCCTGCAGCCACCAAAGAAATTCATCCTTCCAGTGGTCGGAAGTGGTGCCATGTTCACGCATGCCGAAACCATGGCCGCCGCGCTCGTAACGGTGCAGTTCTACCGGCCGCTTCGCGGCACGCCATGCTTCAACGAGGCCGCTGTTCTTCCCGTACAGAGGATCGTCGTTGGCGATGGCCAGAAAAGCCGGCGGCGCGTTTTCCGGGACAGCAACCGCCCGCATGGCGCCATACATCAAGCCGACGAACCTTGGCCGGCCAGCGACGTCATCCGCGATCGCGGCGGCCAGCGTAATCCGGGCGCCTGCCGAAAAGCCGAGCATACCGACACGTTCAGGATCGACGCCAAAGCTGCCGGCATGCGCCTTGACGTAGCGAAGCGCGGCCTGCGCATCCTCGACGGCAGGGGCAAGCTCGGCATTGTCGCCGGACGACGCGCCGGTTTTGCTCGATACAATGATCGCTACCATCTTGGCTGCCATCTCGCGGTCGAACGATTTCGGATCGGCCGACGTGGGAACGAGACGATACTTCAGGACAAACGCGGCGACGCCACGCTCGGCGAGCCAACGTGCTACGTCGTAGCCTTCGTTATCGATCGATAACATCATCAAGCCGCCACCGGGCACGACGATCACGGCGGCGCCGGAAGCGCGCCCGGGCGGCGGCAGCACCGGCGTCAGGGTTCCCCGGGTCACGTTGCGAACCCTCCGCCCGCCGCCGTCGGCGCCCTCCCAGACCTCCTGGACCGGCCCCGGCGGTGGCGCCGGCAGGCGAATCGCCGCGGCGTCGCCCTGACCCGCATCGACCGGCGCTGCTGGAACAGGCACCTGCAACGCGTGTACCTGACGCGTCCCGGCGGCGGCGACCGTCAACGGAGCCGCGCCCGCAACGACCTTGTCGACATAAGGTCTCACGACGACCGGGCCCATGAGGCCATTCGATGTCCGGGTCCTGGGGTCGCCATTCGTCGCTTTTACAACCGCATTGCGAAGAGGCGTCGCGACGCGCACTTCCAGTTCATTCTTCCCGGCGCGCAGGTAGGGCCCCACATCGATTTTCGAAGGATCCTGGTAATTGAGACCAGCGATCAACTTCCCATTCATCGAAACCTGGAACGTATCCACCACCTTGCCCAGGTCGAGATAGGCGCCCGTTCCCGGTTGCCCGGGAAAGTCAAACGACGCGCGATACACGCCCAGGCCAGCGACGTCCGCCAGGCCGAGTTCGGCCCAGTCGGACAGGGTGCCGTCCTGGTGCCGCATGACCGGAATCGCAGACGTCGACACCCGCTTCGTATGCTCGACGCCAGCCTCGCCGGTACCGTCGGGAAGCCAGCTCTCGACTGTCACGGTCCAATGGTCCGGCGTGACCGATTCCTTGAACGGCGGCACCTCGCTGTCCACACGATGACCATCTGCGAGAAGCGTACTAAAATTCCCCGGCTTTTGTGTCCTCAGCACCAACCCTTTTGCTGAAGACAACACCTCGCCACCATCGGTGCTGACCGCATGCGCCGCCATGGCGGCCGAGGCAGCCACATCGTTCCCTAAAGCGATCACCTTGATGTCGTTCGGCCCGATCTCGACAGGGACGTCAACTCGACCATTTGCCGCCTTGAACATCCCGAGCGGCACCATCTCACCCGACCAGGTTCGCAGTTCCAGCGGTCTGCCATTACCTTCCAGGGAAATGGTCTGCGATACCCGGGTCGTTCCCTGGTTGAAGAGGACGTAATAGTCCGTGCCCCGGGCGCGACGGCGGAGGCTGATGATTGCGCTGGAATCGGGATCGGAAAGATGCGCGGCAGCCGGTTTTATTGATAAGCGTTCGAGCAAGGACGCAAGATCGGTGTCGTTCTCCACGAAGAATACGGTCGGGCCAGGCTGCTTGGCAAGGCCGTCGAATTCCCGCATCAGCCTGTGAACATCGGTATCGGTATTCTTGTTGGCCAGGCCAGGCGACCGTCCCGGCCGGGTGCCAACGAAAATTACCGGAACTCGCCGTGATGTCGTCAATCGCAGCACGTTCTTCAGACTGGTGGCCGGCATCACCGACTGGCGATTCACGACCAGTACTTTGAAGCCGAGCGATTTCCAGTTGCCTGGTGTTGCGCCTTGTCCTGCCAAATCGCTCATATAGGCCGGCGAGACATACTGGTACGTGAAGCCAGCACCAGCCAGGCGCGAGGTGGTTGAAAGCATGTTGCTCAAACCCGGATACCCGGTGTAAGGCGTCACGTTTGGCGCGATGCCCTTTACGCCAAAATCGTGCCAGAAGATCGCTACGTCGTACTGCGGCCTCCCCTGGCGCAAAATCAACTGAAGCCGGGCGAGGTGGTCATTGACGTGGGCAAGATCCTGCCACTGCGGCATGCGCGGCCCGAATGCTTCGGAAAACTGTGTATTCCCGTCGAACGTATTGCCGGGCCAGACCGATCTCTCGCCGGTTCCTTTCGGCGTTTCCTTGTACGGAAAGCCGTGCCACACGAGCTGGTTGACGCCACCCAGGAACGCCTTGTACACCCAGTTCAGATTCGCGTTGTTTCCCGCGCCGCCGAAGGACGCTCCCGTCCCTTGAGATATGGTAAAAGGGGGTCCGCCCATCGTCGTCGCCCAGGTTCCCCCGGCGATCGGACAGCATTCACTGCTGACCACACCTTCGATGTCACGCAGCTGCGCGCCCACGGCGATCACTTTGAAGAGCTCAGTATTGTTGAGGAAATTTCTGTTCTCGCCTTCGGGAATGTCTACGATCCGGGCGAGATCGGCAACTTCCATCGGCCCGCCTTCGATCTGCACACGCGATTTCAGCCCGAGTCCATGTGCCATGGCATGGAATGGCTTGAGGTGATTGTCACGGTAGAGATCAGACCAGGTCTGCCGATAATCTTCCCGGATCCGGTCGGATACACCCGCCAGTTCGAAATAGCCTTGTTGTGCGCCCATCCCGCCGCCGGCCAGCACAGGCAGATATGGCGTCAGGGAATAGCCCCGGCGCTTCTCGAATTCGCCGAGGAAGTTCCAGGTCCACTTCACGGTGTTCGATGGCTCATAAGAGTCTTCGAAGAGCGCCCCGCCGCTCTTGCGGATTTTTCCGCTGAGCGCAGGCGTGAGAATCGCGTCATGGTAGAAGCGGTTCAGCGCGTCCATACCCTGTCGACCTATATAGTCGATGACGTAATCCGGCGAGGAAGGCGTCAGTCCGGCGACGGTTTGCCCATCCGCCGTTTGATAGAACGCGATGAGCCACCAGGGCGCCTTGCCAGCCGGGGCCGTCCAGGTCAATTCGCCGCCCGAACCAACCTGCCTGGTCAGGTCTATCGCCGATGCCGGATCAAGGATGCGCTTGCCGCCGGTGCTGGGGCAATCGGTGGATGCGCATTCCGCGGCCACTACCGCGACGAGCGTCGTCCTGGCCTCATTGGTGACGACATCCGTTGGCAAGCTGTCGCTTGCCAGGGCCTTGTCCAGAACCATTTTGGCAGGCGTCCTGGAGACGATGGTACCGGCGGTAACAGCGCGGCGCAAAGCGCGCGCGAGCGTGATTCTGCTACCTTTTTTCTCCGCGGTGACCGAGGCGATCGTGGCGGCTTCCTTTTCGTCGCCGTACCCGACGGTTATGTCAGCGCCGGGCAGGAGATTCCCGAGAGAATCCGCGACAAAAATTTCCGTGCTTCCAGCTGACGCGGGCAGCAACAAAGGCGTGCAGGCCGCCGTCAGCGAAGGCGAGATCGAGCGGATCGTCGTCGTCGGGCCGCTTCCGGCGGGCCCGACCCTGACCACGTCGCCCGGCGCAAACCCGACAGTCGAGCCAACCGCAAGGGCGTTGTCCCCCTTCAACGCCGGTGCGCAGATTTGCGCAGACACGCTGGGCGCCGCCTGGCTGGCCATCGGTAACAAACCGGTGCGCGAAGCGCCTGCCTGCAGCTGTTCGGCCCCGAATATCAGCTGTTGGCCAAGGGACGGATCGTTCATGCCCCGGTTGGTGGGAAGCGCAATCGGATACATCGGCGATACCAGCATATCGACGCCGAGGCCCAGTCGCGGCGCATGGGAATAGACGGTTTGAAGGGTTCGCGTCCATTCGGCGCTCCCCCAGCCATATTTCGCCAGGAACGGCCCACTCAACCCCAGCGGGCCCGGAACCGGCATCGGATCGACTTCGACACCACCGGCGCCAGCCAGAGACATCTGTTCCAGTTCGAGCCTGAGCTCCGCATCATCGGTGGCCCCTAGCGGCAACCACCAACGATAGAGCGGACGAACGGAGTGCGGCGGGTTGATAAAAAGTGCCTGCGACAGCGAGGGCGCATTGCCGGCGTTCCGCGCATTTTGCACCGGCTTTGCATCGGACACCGGGTACACGAGCGCGAGCGTCGAAAGCACGCAAAAAAATAACCTTGGCTTGCGCACTGCGGCATGCCCTGTTCGCATTGGCTTTATGTTTGACAAAACTACCTCCTGAGACGGCAGATCGGGATCCGAGACAGGCCGGACATGACGAGAGCGCCGATGGCGACCTGGTTCTAGCGCCCAACGAAACGGGCCAGCGCATGTTCATGTGCCTGGCCCGATCCGATAGTGCGCCTGCATCCAAAGTCATCGTTTCCGGTCAAAACCCCACCGGGTTGATCGCATACAAGTGGACTTGCGTGTCAGCCCAATATCGTCAACAGTCAGGGCGACATGGTCAGCGGCTTCAAACCAAGGGTGACTTGCGACAGCGGCGAAGCGGAAGAGCGAGACAACGAGACCTGATAACGTCCTCCCTTGATCACCCATTTGTGCAGTTCCTTGTCCAAATTGGCCAACACCCTAGGTTCCAAGCGTACCTTCACCACTCGAGACTCGCCCGGTTCGAGAGCGACACGGGCCCATCCAGCCAGGCGAGATACCGTTTTTCCTTCCCGGTTCGGCACCGCCACATAGACTTGTGGCGTATCGATGCCAGTCCTGCGGCCCACGTTTTTAACGGAAAACGTCAGGGTCAGCCCATCCTCGCCACCCAACGTCGGCCGTCCATACGTAAACCGCGTGTACGAAAGGCCGAATCCGAAGGGAAACAGCGGCTTGATTTTTTCGCGCTCGAACCAGCGATAGCCAACATCCGAACCTTCGATGTCATAATCCACATCGAAACTTTTCAGTCCGGCGGTCAACCCGTATGTCGTTTCGCCCTTGCTATTGGTCTTTGCCGCAAGTCCGGGAATCGTAGGCCGCGGCAATTGGGCTTCGCTCTTCGGGAACGTCACCGGAAGACGTCCGGATGCGTCGACGTCGCCGGCCAGGACGCCAGCGATCGCTTTTCCGCCTTCCGACCCCGGATACCATGCCTCCAGAATCGCCGGCACACTATCGATCCAGGGCAT
Source organism: Massilia luteola (assembly GCF_034420155.1). Classification (NCBI taxonomy): domain Bacteria; kingdom Pseudomonadati; phylum Pseudomonadota; class Betaproteobacteria; order Burkholderiales; family Oxalobacteraceae; genus Massilia; species Massilia luteola. The sequence goes on along the minus strand of NZ_JAXOFN010000046.1, from coordinate 16,721 downwards.
CAACACGGGTCCGCCCGTTTCCAGAACAACCACCGTCTTCTTATTCGCCGACGCGACTGCCTGAATCAATTCGTTCTGCTTTCCTGGCAGATTCAGGGTTGGCACATCTTCGCTTTCTGCGGTCCACTGATCGGCGAACACGATGGCGAGCTCGGAACCTTTGGCGAGGTCCGTTGCCGCATCAATATCGTCCCCGCTGATATACGTGATTTTCGCTGCCGGGAAACGCTGAACCAAGGCCTTGAGCGGCGACGACGGAAAATATGTGATTCTCGAAAACGCTGCGACGGCGCCGGCCGGCTTGATTTCCAAGGCCGGCCCACCGACCGGGCGCACTTGCGATGACCCGCCACCCGACAGCACACCAATGTCCGCATGCGCTCCAATCACGGCAATGGATTTCACTTGATCGGTGATCGGCAGGATGTCTTTCTCGTTCCTCAGGAGGACCATGCCCGCAGCGGCGGTCCGACCGCTGACGGCCGCATTCGCGCTATAGTCGATCGGCTGGGCCGTGGGCGCCACGGGATGATCCAGCAGCCCTGTCGCCACCACGCTACGTACGATCCGGAAGCTCATGTCGCGAATACGTTGCGCAGGCACCTGGCCGTTCGCCACCGCTTCCTTGAGTAGCGGACCAAAGAAGGGCTTTGGATCCAGGATATAGCCGGATTGGTGATCGAGGCCGGCCAAGGCGGCCGGCGCGCTGCTGTGCACCGCGCCCCAATCGGACTGCACCCAGCCCGGATATTTCCAGTCCCCTTTGAGAACCTGATTTATCAGAAAATCGTTCTCGCAGGCATAAACGCCATTGACCTTGTTATATCCGCACATCACTGCCGCTGGCTTGCCCGTTTCGATCGCAATCTGAAAGGCCAGCAGATCCGATTCGCGCATCGCATCTTCGCTGATCTTCGCGCTCAGCACGTTTCGCCCTGTCTCCTGATTGTTCACGGCAAAATGCTTGATCGTCGAAAGAATATGATTGCTTTGTATCCCGGCGATGGCGTTCCCGACTATTACTCCCGACAGCAGCGGATCTTCACCCGCATATTCGAAGTTCCTTCCATTACGTGGATCGCGTACGAGATTCGCGCCGCCGGCCAGTAATACGTTGAATCCTTTTGCCCGCGCTTCGGAACCGATCATCGCGCCGCCTTGAAAGGCAAGCGCCGGGTCCCAGGTCGACGCGGTCGACAACCCGGAAGGCAATGCGGTCGCGCCGTCATTGGGCCTCATGTTGAGCAGGTTTGCCACGCCGAGGCCGGCATCCGACTCGCGCAGCGAGGGCATGCCGACACGTTCGATTCCCGGCACATAACCCGCGCTGATCAGTGCATCGGCTGGCAAGTCCTTTCGTTGGAATGCAGGAAACAGTCCTCGCAACAGGCTCAGTTGCTCGTCCAGCGTCAGCCGATCGACGATCGACATGGCGCGGGCATCCACGCTCTGAACCGGCGCTTGCGCGTTCGACATGTTCGACACGACGACGGCCACGGCGGCCGAAACCAGTTTTAGCTTACGTTGACTCATGATGCTTTCCGCTTTTGTTTGAGAACAAGTTTTACCGGCCCCAGCAAGCCTGCCGGTTGCGGCTTCAGATTCTTCAATCCCGGCAGCTTGGAATCGATCATTGCGTTGGTCGGGCTATTGAAAACAGTGATCGCGAGAGTGTTGCGCCCCGCCCGAAACAGTGTCGACAGACTGGCGTTGAACGGGGGCGAAATCAGCGTCGCCGCCTTTCGATCATTGACAGAAACTGTCGCCATGTCGTGAACGATGCCAAGCTCGAGGTCGATCTCATGCCCCGCCTGCAGCCAGGCCGGCGGTAGCGTCACGTCCACGCGGTAGGTGCCCTGGCCGGAAAAGTCGCCAAGGTCGGCAATTGCACCCCAGTCGTTCAGCTGGCCCAATGCCACCGTCTTGCTGAACTGCTTACCGCCATGCTTATGCCCTTGCACGTCGAGCGTCCAGCCGTGTCCGCTCAGGTCGATCGTTGCGGCAGCCGTCCAGACCGGTGGGGCCTTGAGAGGCTCGTCGGTAAATGCGACCAGTGCGCCCGCCCCGGCGCCGATGTCGAGCTTGACGACCGTCTCCCCTCGGGCGCGGGCGACGTTCAGGCCTTCGCGAGTGCCGTCGAATGCATTCCACAATTCTGGATACCCTTTTGCCCGCGTGGTAAAACTGAGGCTGATGGGTTGATCTTTGGGGTTGTGAAAAAAGTAGGCCGCGTGGCCGTCGAGGTCTTTCTCGATAAACAGGCAGGGAGCGCTGTTAAATTGCAGGTTCGCGCGAATTCCAGCCTGGCGCAGCGCCAGCGGGAGCGGGCCTTTAACGATGTGCGCGCCGGCGTCGAGGCTCGACTGAACGGCCTGTCGCACGAGCTGGTCCTGCTGCTCCTGTTCGCGATACCCTTCGTCGCGCAGTGGCGGCAAGTCGACGAAAAAGATCGGCAACCCTGCCTTGGCGAGCCGCGCCAGCTGCGCGGCCGTGGCTGCACGCAACCCGGTGCGGGCGGGGAGAACGAGGGCGGCATACTGGCCGCCACCCTCGGTCCGCAGGACCCTGCCGGTCACCCTGCTTTTCAGAATGCTGTCGTCATTGATCCGGTCGTAGTCATATCCGTCGTTGAGCAGGCTTTCAAGCAGTTCATCCGTCGTAGTCGGCTCGATGCCATGGAAATAACCGATCTCGCCGAAATAGACGGCCACCGGGACCACGTTGCGACCACTCTGCAGCAGCCCTTGAATGCGGGCGATATAGCCGTTGAGACTAGCGATCGCATTCCATAAGGGATTCGCCTCATTGATCATGCTGCTGAAACCGGCCAGGAAGGGGCTGGGGGCGAAGGGATACCAGCCAGGCCAGGAATCCTTGTGCAATGCGTAGGGAAAGCCATGCATGACGATGGCATTGACCCCACTGGCAAACAGCAGATTGACCCGTGCAAGCCATTTCGCCGGCGTGATTTCGAACGACTGGCCGGGCCAGCACAAACTCTCGCAACCGACCAGTTTGCGGCCATACAGGTTTGCCGCGGCCCGGGCAAGGCGCATGAAATGGGTATTTCCCCCGCCCTCGAGATCTTCGGTTTCGGGAATGTCCGCGAGGCCGTAGGCGTGCAAGATATCGCTTGGTCCGCCGTGGGCCTGTACACGTGCCGTTAATCCGTGGTGGTGGTTCCACTCGACGAACGGACGCCAAAAATTTTCAATCAGCAATTCCGAAACAGTCAACCGATAATCGGCGCGAATTCGCTCACCGGTGTCGCCGCCATCGAAGTACGGCAAGGAGGCGTGGGCGTTCCATGCTTCCATCCACCCCGGCTGTAGAAGATGCGGCAGGAAAGGCGTCAGGTCATACCCACGCCGCGACATGAACTGCGCCAGCAGGTCTTCACACCAGTATATGTCGGGCATGAGTTCCAGGCTGTCGACGAATGTACCGCGTAACGCTCGTGCGGCGCTCCCGCCCCTGGCCAGCGGCTCGCCGACGCGCCGCGCGTGGGCATCGAAGGCGGCTTTCTTGAAATGGTCCAGCACCAGTTGCGGTCCTTCGCCCACACCTGCCATCACGGAGCTATCGACAACGAATTGCTTGAATACGATGATCTGCCAGTCGCCCTGGCTTGGCGGCGTCCAGTCGAGCACCCCGTCTGGTCCCAGCTTATCGGTCAGGACGATACCGACAGGCTCTTCCAGGCTGCCGGCGGCCTTGACGACCGCGGTGCGATAGTTTTTGTCGTTCGCCAATACAGGAGCAGTTCCTTTGACGGCCACGACCGCGATCAGCTTCTGGCGCGCCAGGATGCGGCCCCGCCAATCCTTCGCCCGTGGATCATTGTTTCTCGAGTCCAGCGACGACATGCTTCCGAACTTGCGCGTGTGATCCGGAATCTTTACACGGATCGCTTGAGCCGACGGGACACGGATGCTCGTCAACGCGGGCGTGAGTTCAAGCAAAGCGAGCTCAGGCGTAATAGCGAAGCCGCCCCCGGAAGGCCAGGCCGAGCCAAACGTACAATCGATTTGCAGGCCATTTTCCTGTGCCGCGTCGGTACAGGTTTTCACGTGAGAAAAGAAGTTCTCGTTGGCGTAGTCGTTGACCCGTGTCCGTTCTTCTTTCGTCAGTTTCGGGATTGCTGGGTTGAACGCCTGGATCTCCGCCCCGCCAAATCCTGTTTGGCTCAGCAGTTGGATTTCGCGGCGCAGCTCGCCATCGCTGACCGCGCCACCAGGCCACCACCACCGGACCCACGGCCTGGCGCCGTTGGGAGGATTGACGAATACACGCCGATAGGTACCCGTATTGTTGGCCGCGCCGGCAGGCATCGCGGCGAGGCCCGCCAGCGACGCCATCGAGGACAGGAAGCCTCTCCGATTGAAACGCATCTCTTCTCCGATATTATTGTGTTCTTCGATTGTCAGCGGCGGTAATGCGATGCCGCGACGATCGATCTCATGCGGCCCAAGCCGCGGTGCAAAAGCGTCATGAAGGTCGCAGCGCTTTCCCGGATAGCCGAGGCATGCTGGACGTTCCTGGCGATTTCCATTACTGGGATTTGTCCGGGGTCCCTCCCTGCCCGGACCGCTGACCGGCCCTCATCGAAAGTACTTCTGCTCTGACAGCGCGTCCGATACGGCCCGGAGCGGCGCTACCGTCGGGCCAGGTTGGACCCGACCGGCGCTTCCCGCCATTTTTTAACTATCAAAGTTGTAACGGAACGTCACACCGACTTTTCGTTGCTCCGGCGTTGCGATCCGCTGATAACCGCCGCCGAAGCCGCCTTGATACGTCACGGCGCCGCCCCGATCGAGCGATCGGTTGAAAACGTTCTGGCTCCACAGGCTCAGTTCCCATTGCTGTCCTGGATCCCTGACGCCAACGTAAAGATCGACAGGCGTAAACGAGGCAATATCCCGGTTCAAGATCTGATTGTGTCCGGGCGAAGCGTAGCGCATCAGACCGCGAACGAAACCTTCCATATTTCCGATATCGCGGGCATATTCCGACTGCAATGTCATCCCAAGCTTTCCCGCTTCGTTGCCATTGCCGTCGGCTAGCGGACGGCTGCTACGGCATAAGGAAATCTGTCTTCCTGGCTGAACAAACGCGGCGGTGTTATCCGGCGTGCCATCGTTATTACTATCATTGCAGTACAGCATCGCATTTTTGTAATGCGCATCGACATAACTGACCGAGAGCTGTGCACGCCACTCAGGCATGATTCGCCAGATTGCGGTCGCCTCGGCGCCGCGTGTGACGACATCGCCATTCGTGTTCAGGTTGATTGCACCGGTGCCCGCGTCCGCCGCGTAGGTCCCGCCCAGGCCAGGTCCCGATGGTTCTCCTTGCGCTGCAGCCGTTCGCACATAAATCCCATTGGCACGTGCGATGTAATCCTTGATATTTTGTTGGAAAACGTCGGCGTTCAACGTCAGCCGGCGATCAAGCAGCGACGACTTGATGCCGAGCTCGATCGAATTCGTTTTTTCCGGTCTGTAAGTGATATATCTCGGATCGAGTCCCGGTGCGGTCACGAATCCGACGGCGCCGCCCGCCCGGTAGCCGCCGGCATAGCTGATGTATGCCATCAGGTCTTTTTTGAAATTGTGCTTATAGCTCGCGGATCCAGTCCAGTGTTTATTATCCAGATTGGCCATGTCTTCCGGCAAAGACGCGGACACATTGCCGAAGACGTCAAGAAATTGCTGCGAATAGGATTGATTTCGTTGAAGGCGAGCACCGAATTCGAGATTATCGCGTTGGCTCAGAGCAAAGCGATGGTCGGTGAAGACGGCGGTATCGCGGCTAAACGTGCCAGGTGCGCTGAAACCTTCGATCGTGACCGTCTGAGGTGCGCCGTATGGGCTCGGATAGAAGTAGGCGAATGGCTGGGTGAATCGCGTCGAACTATTGTTTTTCGCATAATATGCTCCGAACATGTAGTTCCAGAAGCCGTTGTCGGTGGACTCGAAACGTAATTCGTGGGTGAGCTGCTTGCTCGAAATATTGACGACTTGCGTATTGCTGTAGTTGGCGATGACGTTGGTGATATCCTGATCGCGATCGTCGGTTTCTCTGCTTTGCTGGAAACCGCCGATATAGCTCAGCTTGTGCGTACCGAGATTCCAGGTAACGTTCAATGAAGTGAGCTTTGCGCGGTTATGGAACTCGTAATCTCCTTCCGTTACTGACGTACGATCGCCCGCGCCGAGAACCGGACCGACGGCCTGCCCCGCAACCGGCGCACCGACGCTCACCGGGTAGTTGACATTCTTATCCGTGAGTTCCTGGTGTACGAACTGGATCTCGACGCTCTTGAGCGGTTGGTAAAGTACAGAGACGCGGCCGCCGTGAGAGCGATCGCCGTTGTCCCTGCCATTCGAAACGTTGTGCACATCGTTCGAACTATGATCGTAGACGCCCGCCACACGTACGGCGAACTTCCCCTTGATTAACGGCAGGTTGACCGCGGCTTGCGTGTTCCACAAGCTGTGCGTTCCCCATGTCTGGGCAATCATTCCCTCGGTACCATCCAGGTTCGGGAGCTGGGTCGCAACAGTGATGGCACCCGCCGGCGAAGTCTGTCCCCGCAAAGTACCCTGGGGACCCCGGAGTACTTCGACGCGAGCGATATCGAACATGCTGCGGAAGGCGTCGGAAGTGGAAATAGGCGTTTCGTTCCAATACACCTGCACCGTCGGGCTCGCGCCAGTATCGGGATCAAACGACACGCCGCGCAACGAGATGTTCTGCCCCCTGCCATCCGCCGGATCCAGTACCAGGCCCGGGCTCAGCTTTTCAAGGTCCGCAAATTGATTGACATTCATTTTTTGAATCGTGGATGCCGTCACGGCATCGACCGACATCGCGACAGACTGAATGCTTTCTTTACGTTTCGATGCAGTAATGACAACCTCTTGTATTTCTCCGGGTTTTGCTGGAACTTCCTGGGCGTGGATCGGAAATGCAACGGCCAGAGCCGCGGCGCAAAGGGACAATTTGAAACTGGAACCCTGACTGAAACGGCGATACCCATTCATTACGTTAAATCTCCGAAAACTGTAACTGTTTGACTCCGCTGGCATTCAGGAAAAACACCAGTAACGCATCTCGCATGTAACGGCGGCCTTCCACCAGCTCGTCCGCCCGCTCGAACAACAGCCGGTCGCAATTGCCGGCGCCTTCTTTCGAATCAGGGTCGATTATTGGCCGAACCCGGCGCCGGGTTCGCAGGCAGTTGCGCCAGGTCCGCATCGATTTTTGCCAGCAGTTGATCGCTTAAGTCATCCGGCGCATATTGCTGCAATGATCGTAACGACATGCTGCGAGCCAGTTCGATTTGGTCATCCTGCGCCAATGCAGGGACGTGCTTGATCAGGACGGCTTTTGCGGCCGGATTGTCGAGAAGCTCTCCGACTTCGGATTCACTGGAAAGTTTGGCGCCTGCTTTTGCAGTCGTGACAACTCCGCCCTGCCCGGCAGTCGTCGCCTGCGCTAAAGACTGTCCTGAAATCAGGCATCCCAACGTCATGATGATCGCGCTGAATTGAATGGGTTGCATTTACGTCTCCGTTGTTAATTATTGTGACCGATCAGCTTTGCTCGCGCGGCATCGCGGTCTTTGGTAAATATGGTCTCCTGTTTGGCGTCGACGCCCCAGAGACACGGCATTTACGAAAATAAAAATAATTTTTTATTTATTGAATTTCCTGAAACGGCTGCGGCACTTCTTGATCCTGGCGTCGGTATCAGTCGGCATATTGCGAGCGCTACACGACAAAACCGAAAAATCGGCCTTGACCAGTGTTGCAGCCCTCAGGCGTGGATGAATCGTTTTTCAACATATGTACCAAAACATCGCTACCAAAGAGACTCCGGTCGCCTGCAAACATCTGAACTGACGTCGACCGCAACATCCGCGAAGATGACAAGGAACACCCGGCGATCGCTTTATTGAACGTATTAGTTCATTTTACGTCGCTACAGCTGACTGCTGTCAATAAGCTCTGTTGTATTTTTGCCTTGAGCATCGCAAAACCATCTACTAATCACAGGAATGAAACGCTGCGACCGCATCACCGTAGAAATAATGGCAATACGGCAACCCCTGAGCAGATGAAAACCGTATTTTCATGCCGGGATGAAGGACGTGAACCTGAGCCGCCATCGACTTTCGGCGGAAAAATCCTGATAAAATGAACGAGAACGTTCAACTTAGCGTCCGCACGAGAGGACGCCGACGTCTCAAGAGGCGCCGATAAGCCGCCGCTTCGCATCGTATTGACGCACGTGGCGACATCAACAACGACTCCCTGTCGGATAAAATATCGGGATTTATGGATCAGCAAACAGTCCGGGGGGCTACCAGACGAGGACGCCCATCAATCGCGCGTGCCAACGCACTGGACAGCGACATCCTGAAAGCAGCCAGTGAAATGTTCCTGCGAGATGGCTTCGATGCGGTGTCGATGGAAGCGATCGCTGGAGCAGTACCTTTGTCCAAAACGACGCTGTATGCCCGCTTTCCGTCCAAGCAGGTTCTGCTCGAAGCTGTGATCAAAGACCAGATACAGCAGTGGTCGGCCGACACGTCGAACAAGATCCCCCCTCTTCCCGAGGACATCGGCATTCGACTTCGCGTGCACATGCGCGCGATGGCAGTCGCGATGCGCTCGCCCGCGGTCCAGGGATTCATGAAGCTTGGATTCGTTCTTGCCGACCGTCTCCCGACACTGGCCCGGCTCATGCACGAGCAAGGGCACATGTATAACGTGGCATCGATACGCGCCGAGATTGAAGCCGCTGCCGCACGCGACAAGATTCCCGTGCGGGACGCCGAGGCGGTAGCTCGACACTTGGTCAACTCAGTCGCGGGATGGAATATTCAGGAGGCAGGTCGCGGCCCGAGCGAGGAAGAAGCATTGGCGGCCGCCGACGACGTCGTCATGCTGTTCATGGCGGCCCGCTGGGCCTGGTGATCCCTTCGTGCGATGGCGTGTCGAGGCCAGCGAATCAACGAACTTTGCGCGACCGCCCCTGCTTTCGCCAGTACTGAAATTCGTCTTCGTGAATCTCGATGTCGACTTCCATGACCTGCGCTTGCAGGCGTTCCTGGACGTCGCGTACCGCCTGGTTATAGATCAGCGGACCGATTTCTTCAATGACGTAGTCGAGCAGCGATCCAGCGGCCAAATTGCCCAGCCTGTCGTCCAGGTACTCGTCCGCATATCGCTGGAGCGAAGCGATTGCTTCGTCCCGCCGATCCTTTGAAATCACGATGGCCATTCGCGCAGTCTCCACGATAAATTCGCTCGGTTGTCCGGTCGTCCAGCACGACTCGATCCGGCAGAGGTCGTCGCGCATTCTCGACGCGCAGGATAACTAAACCAATAAGTATAATTATGAGCCGGCGCCCGGCACACGTCAAGCAATACTGAACCTGCGAGTTTAGAAAAAGGCGGATCCCGGCCATGCTGCGAACACGATCCAACCCGCCAAGGACCGGCATCTCCAACAGTCCGGACGAGACGATGATCGGCCTGAAAAAGCCTGCCCTGACGACCCTCATACCTCAACTTGCCGATTTGCCGCGTGCGGTCGGGCCGGTGCCGAACCTCGGCGCACCACGCCGGCGATCTGGCCGGACACGGGCATGCCGGAGCGCGCCGTGTCACGGAATGATGACGCTCGCCTTCCCCTTCGTCACCCCGCGTTCGTTGACGGCATCGACTGCCACGTAATACTTCTGCCCGACGTTCAGGCTGCCCACATTCGCGGCGTGCGCGCCGTCGTAGACCTGGAAATTCTGGTTCATCAGATCCGGCCGCACACCCAACCGAACGACATAGAAATCGGCCTTGCCGGCGGGCTTCCACGAGATCGTCGCGCGGCGCGCATCGCCGCGCTGCCGCGTTGCGCTCACGGCCGTCACCATGTCCGGTCGCGCGCCGTCGCCGTGCCCGAACACGCGCAAGTCGTAGAGGGAGAACTTGCCGTTGTCCGGCATGTGGACGTTCCGGACACGGAGATAACGGGCACGTTCGGGCTTCGTGAGCACCCGGTAATCGTGCGGCGCATCACGGCCGCCCGTCGACTGGTCGATAAAGGTTCGCCACGTAGCCCCGTCGTCCGACCCTTCCACGACGTACCGATAGACGTCATGGCTGATGCCCCGGCCCGCGCTATCCTGGTCAGCGAAATTGAGCTGGACGGCTTCGATGGTTTTCATGGCGCCCAGGTCCATCTTCAGCCACTCCGTCGCATCGCCGGATCCGGCCGACCACCACGTGCGGATATCTTCGTCGGCCGCGTTCTCCGCGGGGTAACCGGGCAGCGTCGACGAGACGGTGACGGGCTTGTGGCGCGACAGGAGCATCCAGCCGGTCAGCTCGCGCTTGCCGTCGATGTAGCGCGGATAATCGCCCAGGTAAGTGTCCACGGTGAGTTCGCCCCGCTCCGAAAAAGCGGCAGGAAACAGGCCCAGGCGTCGCTCGAACTTGAAGCGCTTCGAGATCGTCATCGTCCCGATATGCCACCATTGTCCGTCGGTTCCCTGGAACGTACTGCTGTGTCCTACGCCGGCGGCAAAGCCGGTCGGCTTGAACGAGAACGGGCTGTAGGGTTCGTACTTGAAAGGCCCCAACGGGCTCGTCGAGGTCAGGACGCCGTCCGCGTAGGTCTTGTATTCCGTGCCCGGGGCGGCGTATTGCAGGTAGTAGGTGCCCTTGTATTTCGTCATCCATGCGCCTTCGACGAAACTCGGCGCGCTCTCGATCTCGTTGTTGTCGCCAACGACTTCCCAACCGCGCGCCGCCTTGTCGCGGGAGGCGGGAACGTCGGCTTTCCGCACGGGCTGGAACGTCGTCCGATCGAGTTCATAGACACGGAGCGTGTCGGTGCCGCTCAAACCCTCGTACATGTAGAGCCGGCCATCGTCGTCGAGAAAGAGGCAGGGGTCGTTATAACCCGGCCTGATGTCGGCGACTTTCGTCCAGGTCCCGGTCAGCGGGTCGTCGGTGACCCAGATATCCGGGGTGTTCTCGCTCGCGGTCATGAACAACTTGCCGTCCATGACGACGGCAGTGGGCGCGTAGCGGTTGACGGGAAAACCGGTCGGTTCCACGAACTCCCAGTGCCGCAGGTCGTAGGACCACCAATACCCTTTGGAATGGGAAGCGAACAGCCAAAAGCGGTCCTTGAACCGCACGACGGTCGGATCCGCCGCCTCCCTCAAGGAACGAAACTGATATCGATACGGCAGGTCGACGGGATTGGCGTACGTGGCGAACCGATCGGCAGCGAAGGCCCGGGGACACGCTCCGATATCGAGAACGGAAGCCAGTCCGACTGCGACGATGACGGTGAAGCGAAAAGCTGCTTTGGTGCGAAACATATTTACTTCCTAATCGGTGGGAATTTGTTCTGGGCGCGCGGATCGACATCCTGATGACGACGAGGCCCCCTGTGCCGCTTCGACCAACCCGCCGCCGCCGTGGATCCTCCACTTGCGGACGGTCGGGGAGATGTCATCGGGTTCCTTGGAGGAAGTATGACGCGTTACCAGCGACAGGGGACCGTCTGAACGGACGATGCGACCGCACCCGATAACGCGCAACCTGCTCACCGTCCAGTCGTCGGTGGATTGCCCGAAACGAGCCAACCGATGCGATCAAACACAACGCCATCGGAAGCCATGACAAGCAGGTCCATCTCATCCACACAATCCCTGGCAGCGCCTCGTCACGACAGTCCTCGCCTCCTGGCCGACATCGGCGGCACCAACGCCCGCTTCTCGCTGGAAACCGGTCCCGGACGTACCGAGCATATCGAAGTATTGCCCTGCGCCGGCAACCGCTCGCTGGCCGATGCACTCACGGCCTATCTATCCCTGCCGCACGTTGCGTCGGCGGGGGCGGTGCGCCATGCGGCGATCGCCATCGCCACCCCGGTCGTGGGCGACATCGTACGCATGACCAATCACCATTGGGAATTCTCGATCGCCGAACTGGGCCGCAGGATGGGCTTCGACACATTTGTCGTCGTCAATGACTTCTCTGCACTCGCAATGGCGCTGCCGTATCTCGGGGATGAGGGCAAACGGCGGATCGGCGGCGGCGAGCCGATACCGGACGCGCCGCTCGGCCTCATCGGCGCCGGCACCGGCCTTGGCGTGTCCGGCCTGATCCCCGGCTATGGTATCGATGGTGGGCCGGCGCGCTGGGCTGCGCTGCGCGGCGAAGGCGGCCACGCCACGTTCGCCCCGGTCGACGAGACGGAAGTCGACATTCTCCGATTCGCGCGGCGCCAGTTCGCGCACGTGTCGGCCGAACGCCTGTTGTCCGGTGCGGGTATCGAACTCATCCACCGTGCGCTGTCCCAGCGCTACGGTCGCGCGGTCGAACCGCTCGCCGCGGCACAGATCACGCAGCGTGGCTTGTCCGGCGCATGTGCCGTCTGCGATGAAGCCCTGGACGTCTTTTGCGGCGTGATGGGCGCCGTGGCAGGCAACCTGGCGTTGACACTAGGCGCCCAGGGCGGCATCTACATCGGCGGCGGCATCGTCCCCCGCCTGGGCGAACGGTTCGACCGGTCCCGCTTCCGCGCACGATTCGAAGGCAAGGGCCGCCTCGCCGCCTACCTGGCGCAGATCCCGTGTTACGTCATCACGGCCGCATACCCGGCATTCGGAGGTGTCGCCGCGATTCTTGCCCGACAAATCGATGCAAGATCCTGATTCCAGGGCGCGTTCGGCGCGCGCGGGACGGAAGACACTGTCCTGGAATGCGACAGGCTGCCTCGTGGCGGCGATCGATATGGTCCCGCTGCGCGGCCGGCTCGAGCGGACGCCCGGACTTCGCTCGCTCCCGTTGCCGGTAACCGCGGGGTTCACAGGCTCTGCCGTGCTTTGCGGTCCGTCGCCATCACGAGGGACGACGATGGCCGGTCGCGTGGCCGGCGTCGTAACGGCGGCGCCATGATCCCGACCGCACGGACGATCATCGCCACGCGACTGCCGCGCAGCCGGCAACCGATCGGCGGCTGGCATTGCACGACGCGCCGGGCCGTGGCTCGACCGGCCGGTAACGCGTGCCATTCTCACCTTGAAGACTTCACCATCATGATGAACCTCGCGAAAAACAACTTTGCACACCCGCATCGACACCCGTTCCTGCGGCATGTCGCGTGCGCTATCGCGGCATACGGCCTCGCCACAGCCGGCGCGGCGCCGGCAGCGCCCGTCCTCTTTTCGGACGTGACGCTCGCGAGAACCGATGCGTTGCTGGGCAAGATGAGCAGCGCCGAAAAGCTGGGCCAGTTGAATCAACTGTTCGAGTTCCGGCGCTCGTCGAAGCTCGACCGCCAAGTACAAGAAGGGAAACTGGGAGCTGTGCTATTCGTGACAGATCCGGCGGAAATCAACCGGCTGCAGCATCTTGCCGTCGAGGGATCGCGCTGGGGCATCCCCCTGCTGTTCGGCAGCGACGTGGTTCATGGCTACCGGACGATCTTTCCCGTGCCGATCGCCATGGCCGCGTCGTGGGATCCGGCGCTCGTCGAACAAGCGTGCGCGATCGCCGCGGCCGAGGCACGTGCGGGCGGCGTTCAATGGACCTTCGCACCGATGGTCGACATCGCACGCGACCCGCGCTGGGGGCGTATCGTCGAAGGCGCCGGCGAGGATCCCTATCTCAACGCGGTACTGGCGGCGGCGCAGGTGCGTGGTATTCAGGGACCACGCCTGGGCACGCCCGACCGGCTCCTCGCGACGGCCAAGCACTTCGCGGGCTATGGCGCCAGCGAAGGCGGCCGCGATCATGATGCCGTGAACCTGTCGGAAAGCCAGCTTCAAAACGTTTACCTGCCGCCGTTTCGCGCCGCGGTCCAGGCGGGAGTGGGTTCGCTCATGAGCGCGTACATGGACTTGAACGACGTGCCGGCGACGGCAAACCGCTGGCTGTTGCGTGACGTACTGCGCGGCCAATGGGGCTTCGGCGGCTTCGTCGTCAGCGACAACAACGCGGTGAACGATCTCGTCCCGCACGGCTATGCGCGCGACAACCGGGACGCCGCGGTCCGTGCGTTCCAGGCGGGGGTCAACATGGAAATGGCCAGCTATACGAGTGCGTACACGCACCTGAGCGGGGCGCTCGATACGCGAACCATCAGCGCAGCGGAGGTCGATGCGGCGGTGCGCCCCATCCTGGCGACGAAGATCCAGCTCGGCCTGTTCGAGCACCCGTACATCGACGAAGCGAAAGCCCGCGACGTTGCCGGACACAAGGCGGAGAACGAGACTGCGGCGCGCATCGCGGCGGAACGCGCGGCGGTACTGTTACGGAACGAAGGCAATCTGCTGCCGCTGTCCCCGTCGGCGTACCGGCGCATCGCGCTCATCGGTCCGTTGGCGGACTCGCGCCAGGACACGCTCGGGCCATGGGTTTTTGCGCACGACCCGAACGATACGGTGACGGTGGCGCAAGGGCTGCGCGCCAGGCTCGGCGCCGGCGCGCGTCTCGACGTTGCTCCCGGCGTGCAGATCAGAAGAACGACACCGTCTCCGTTCGAATCGATATTCAAGGAAAAGACGCCGCCGGCCTGGAGCCCGCAGCGCGCCGCCGAAGAATTTGACAAGGCGATGGCGCTGGCAAGCGATGCCGATCTCGTGATCCTCGTCCTGGGCGAGAAACAAGACATGATCGGCGAGTCCGCATCGCGTTCGTCGCTCTCCCTGCCGGGCGACCAGCAGCGGCTCATGGAGCGTGTGGCCAACCTCGGGAAGCCGATCGTGCTGCTGTTGATGAACGGGCGCCCCCTCGACATCGGCTGGGCCAATGCCCATGTTCCGGCGATCCTGGAACTGTGGTACCCGGGTGTGCAGGGCGGCTCCGCCGCGGCGAACCTGCTGTTCGGCGATGCCAGTCCCGGCGGCAAGTTGCCATTCACCTGGCCACGCAACGTCGGCCAGGTTCCGCTCTACTACGACCACAACCTGACCCAGGATCCGTCCGAACAGGCGCGTCGCTACTGGAACGAGCCCAGCAGCCCACTGTTCCCGTTTGGCTATGGTCTGAGCTATTCGACATTCAAGCTGACGGACCTGCGGCTGGACAAATCGACGATGCGCGTCGGCGATTCGCTCGAGGCGACGGTCGAGGTCGAAAACACCGGTCAAGTGCCAGCCGATCAGGTAATCCAGTTGTACCTGCACCAGCGCTACGGCAGCGCATCGCGGCCCGCGCGCGCGCTGAAGGGTTTCGAACGCATCGGCCTGCGCCCAGGGGAGAAAAAGACCGTGCGGTTCACGATCGGCCCCGATGCGTTGCGCTACTGGAGCAGCGCCGGTCATGGCTGGGTCAACGAAGCCAGCACATTCGATGTATGGATCGGGACGGACTCGACGGCAAGGCTGGGAACCACGTTCACCCAGACGCCCCTCAATCCTTGAGGCGTGCCGGGCATGGCATGTCAACCATGCCTGGCACGCCCCGCGAGCGGGTATCCGCTACAACCAGGCCACGGGCCCGCCGTCGATCTTGCCTGCAAACCGGCTAAGCAGCGCGCGCAACGCCACTGCCTCCGGCAGGCCCAGCAGGTCTTCCATATCCGACTGCACGTGCTGCCCCGCTTGCCTGAACCGCTCGAAGATTTCCGTTCCCGCGGGCGTAAGAAAGAATGTCGTGTCGGAGACCACGCTATTCGCCGCCTCGCGCGACACGATCAGCCCGCTCGCCTCCAAATCGTCCATTGCGTCGAGGCCGGTAGGGTGGGCACTGTAGGCCAGCAGGGTTTCGATTTCCTGGCGGGTGCGCCCTCCCCGCTCACCCAACGCGGTCAACACGAACATCTCGATATTGTCGAAACCAAGGCGCCCACCGACATCGCGCATCTTGCCGTAGAGGTAAAAGAAGGCGGATCCAAGCAGGTAAGCGAGCGATGTCGCGGTCGTCGACTGCTGACCTGGCGTGTGGCCTCCGATGTCGATCGCCACGGCCTCGGCGCCATCGTGCCGAATCAGCGGTGGCACACCGTGGCGCGCGAAGCCGACCACGCGGCCGACGACGATCAAGCTGTTTTCGCATACGAACGACGTGACGTGCCGGCACGACAGGCTGGCCGCGCAGCCCTCGAGAACGGGAACGCCGTCCACGGCCGTTTTCACGCGTGCATCGCCCATGCCGTCGCCCTGCCCCGACGCCGATTGCGTGGCCAGGTCCGCCTGATTGTAGCCAAGCACGTGCGCAGCCCATCGGGTGGCGTACCTCAGCGCGCTCGCGCCCGGTGCGTTCAGGTCGGACGTCCAGGCGACGAGCGCCGATGCCGGCGACAGCACGGCGAAACTCCGAACCAGCACGCCGATCCGTCCTTCGTCCTGTTCGCAGGTGGCCAGCACGACGCCGGCCGGGAAGCAGGCCAGCGGATCCCGCAGGTCCGAAGGTACGCCAGCCGCCAGTGGCAGCCCGTCTTCCCGTCCGCCCGCCTCATATTTGTTCATAGATGTCCTCGTCGAACCCGTTCACGGCACGGCGGATGCGCCGCGCCTGTGACAGCATTATGAAGACGAGGGCATTGATGTCATCGTTAGAGCGGACTAGGGCGTGTCTGACTGATCTCAGAGGAGCCATAAAATAATTGTCGCGACAAGCACGGCCGTAGAGAAGTTATGGCCGCGTTTGTCGTATCGCGTTGCGACGGCGCGGAAGTCTTTTAATCGGTTG
>NZ_JAXOFN010000045.1:0-45154 GCF_034420155.1 Massilia luteola | reverse complement strand
ACGCCACGCGTTTTGTTTTTGAAGTACAACTTGGAGGCAGACATGTTAGTAGGCGTACCAAAAGAAATCAAAAACAACGAATTCCGGGTGGGCCTCACGCCCCCCAGCGTGCACGAACTGGTCGCGCGCGGCCATCGTGTCATCGTGCAAGCCGGCGCGGGTGCCGGCATCGGCCTGACGGACGAGCAATACACGGCCGCCGGCGCGACGATCGCGGCATCGGCGCACGAGATCTTCGCGCAGGCCGAGATGATCGTCAAAGTCAAGGAACCGCAGCCGCAGGAATGCGCGCTGCTGCGCCCGGGACAGATCCTGTACACGTATCTGCACTTGGCGCCGGATCCGGAACAGACGGCGGCCCTCGTGAAATCGGGCGCCGTGTGCATCGCATATGAAACCATCACCGGTCCGGGCGGCGGCCTGCCGCTGCTCGCGCCGATGAGCGAGGTGGCGGGGCGGATGTCGATCCAGGCCGGCGCCAGCCACCTGGAAAAATCGAAGGGCGGCGCCGGCATCCTGCTGGGCGGCGTGCCCGGCGTGGCGGCGGGGCATATCGTCATCATCGGCGCCGGCGTGGTGGGAACGAATGCGTTACAAATGGCGGTCGGGATCGGTGCGCGCGTTACCGTTCTCGACAAGAATGTCGACCGCCTGCGCCAGCTCGACCTCGTCTACGGCAACCGGATTTCGACCCTGTATTCGAACGCGCATGCGATCGAGGAAGCGGTATTGTCGGCCGATCTCGTCATCGGCGGCGTGCTCGTGCCCGGCGCCGCGGCACCGAAACTGGTGACGCGCGCAATGGTGTCGCGGATGAAAAAGGGCGCCGTCGTCGTCGACGTGGCGATCGACCAGGGCGGCTGCTTCGAAACGTCGTATCCGACGACGCACGCTGATCCGACGTTCGTCGTCGACGGCGTCGTGCATTACTGCGTGGCCAATATGCCTGGCGCGGTGGCGCGCACGTCGACGTTCGCGCTGAACAACGCGACGATAGGCCACGCCGTGGCGCTGGCGAACAAGGGCTGGCGCCAGGCGCTGCGCGACGATGCCCACCTCAAGAATGGCCTGAACGTCTGCGAAGGCAAAGTGACGTATGCCGCCGTCGCGAAGGATCTGGGCTACGATTACGTGCCGGCCGATACGCTGCTGGCCTGACCGGCATCCGCTTTTTGCCACCCCAGGCAGAACTGCCTGACGATGTGAAATGCATAACGTGCGGCCACCGATTTCACGAAGCGCATGAAATCGGTGGCCGCGTTTTCGTTGGCGTTGTCGGAAATCGTCCGGATCACGCCGAACGGGATCCCCAGCTCGAAACAGGCCTGCGCCACCGCGGCGCCTTCCATCTCCACCGCCAGCAGACCGGGTAACGCCTCATTCAACGCGTTCAGACGGGCCTTGTCGCTCATGAACTGATCGGCGCTGGCGATGAGCCCATGATGCAGCCGCGGCCCGCTGAGCGCGAATACGGCCCTTTCCGCGGGATCGATGGCGGAAGCGAAATCGTCTTCCAGGAAACGGCGTGCCGCATCCGCCAGTTGCAAGGCGATCTGACGGTCGGACAGGAAGTGCGTCAAGCCCGTCAGCGGTACTTCATAGCGGGGAAACAAGGGACTCGCATCCATGTCGTGCTGGATCAGGGATTCGGCCACCACGATGTCGCCGACACGGACAGCCGCGTCCCCGGCGCCAGCCACACCCGTAAAGAGGATGTGGGTAACACCGAACTTCTCCACAAGCGTTGCGGTCGTCAGTGCCGCAGCAACCTTGCCTATACGCGATAAAACGCACACTGCGTCGATTTCCCACAGTCGTCCGACAAAGTACTCGCGCATGCCATGCATGAGCTTGTAGGGCCCTTCCATGGCTTCTATGAGCCCCTGCTGTTCTTCGTGCAACGCACTGATGATCCCTAATCGCATGGTTCAGCCTGTTTTTGTTGGTAGAGCGGCAACGGATTGGCGGCTTGTTCACGTTGTTTCCGGTCTTTTTGTTTTATAGACATAAATGTATATAAAAAATTGATAGTGATAGTAAACGGGCTTCTGTCTGTGGATAAAGAGGAATTTGTCTACAGCGTCAACGGTTTACGCGCTCACGAAGCGGCTGGAAAAGCATTGTATCGATGCTGAACCGATGTTGGACAAAAAAGCCGGAGGTCGTCAAAACGGGGTTTTTGCACATCCAGTCCTGTGGATATGCAGGCGGTTTTCCACAGTCGGGTTGGTTTTGCGGTCGATCTGGACGCTTCGCTTGCCGTTTTTGCATGCAAACAGTGCGTACTCAGCTTTTCCGACGCTTGCAGCGAAGCGATCGCTGCTCCGGATGCGACGGGTGCGTCTCGTCCTTTCTGTAGACAAGCCGGCAGTCGAGCAGTGCCTGCGTCGGCATTCAGGGATGTGGCCAGCATTGGCGTCGGCATCGTTGTGTCGCGACGGCGCTTTTTTTTTTGCAGACAAAAGAACGTTCGCGTCGCGCCTGCCTGGTTTTCCCTCTTTAGTTAACTTGGAGAGAAAGATAAGAATAGTAGTGATAGTAAACGCGGGCCGAACTGTGGATAACCGGGATTTTGTCCACATGCTCAAGGGTTTACGTGCTGTGCTACCGGTCGGACAAACCTTGCGTCTGGACCGGACCGAAACTGGACAAGAAATTGGTCGTCATAAAACACGGCAGTTTCGCACATTCGATCCTGTGGATATTCAGCAGCTTATCCACAAAGCTGGCTCGGCCACGTGGTTTTTTAGCTGGTGGAGGCCGATGTGGTCGACGTCGCGACGGTGTCGGGTCGCGAACGCGTCCGGAGTCGGACTTTTTTTTTCAAGAACGCTTGCAGGGAGATCGTGGGCCGAGACGGTCGAGGTCGACGGTGTTTTCCGGCAGAGCCGTAGCGTTCGCAACGAATCCCCAGGTTTACAACCAAAAGCTTGTATACAGAATGATGATAGTAGTTAACGGTGGCACTCTTCTGTGGATAAGCCGGGTTTTGTCCACAACATCAAACGTTTACGGTTCGCATAAGCCGGTGGGCTGGTCTTGTATGTGCCGAGAGGCAAAACTGGATAAAAAATGCGCTGGTGCGAAAAAACGGGTTTCCCCACATTCCGTACCTGTGGATATTCATACGTTTATCCACAGCCCGGAGACCTCGTTTACACTTGATCATCTGGTAAGCTTGCTCAACCGAATCACGAATGAGGCTCCATGGAATCTGCCGGCGCATTCGATTACGTCATCGTGGGGGCCGGCACGGCCGGCTGTGTGCTGGCCAATCGCCTTAGTCGCAAGCCCGACGTGCAGGTCCTGCTGATCGAGGCGGGCGGGAAGGACGATTACCTGTGGATCCACATCCCCGTCGGCTATCTGTATTGCATCGACAATCCCCGTACGGACTGGTTGTTCAAGACGGAAGCGGACCCCGGGCTGGCAGGACGATCGCTGCTCTACCCGCGCGGAAAAGTCCTGGGTGGCAGTTCGTCGATCAACGGCATGATCTATATGCGCGGCCAGGCCAGCGATTACGACCGCTGGGCCGATATGTCGGGCGATCCGTCCTGGCGCTGGGACAATGTCCTGCCCATTTTCAAGGCAAGCGAAGACCATCACGGCGGCGCCAGCGCCATTCACGGCAGCGGCGGCGAGTGGCGTGTCGAGCGCCAGCGGCTGTCCTGGGAGATCCTCGATGCGTTCCGCGACGCGGCCAGCGAGACGGGCATCCCGAAAGTCGACGATTTCAATGGCGGCGATAACGAAGGGTGCGCCTATTTCGACGTCAACCAGCGGCGCGGCATCCGCTTGAACACGGCCAAGGCGTTTCTAAGGCCGGCTTCGGCGCGGCCGAACCTGACGATCATGACCGGCTGCCATGTGGAAAAGCTCATCCTCGAGCAAACGGCGCAGGGCGCCGTCTGCCGCGGCGTGCAATTCACGGGCGGCGGGCGCGCCTTTTCGGCCATGGCGCGGCGCGAAACCCTGCTGGCGGCCGGCGCGATCGGCTCGCCGCACATCCTGCAGTTGTCCGGCATCGGGCCGGGGGGGCTGCTGCATCGGCACGGTATTGCACCCGTCGTCGACGCGCCGGGCGTGGGCGAAAACCTGCAGGATCATTTGCAGCTGCGCATGGTCTTTCGCATCACGGGCGCCCGTTCGCTCAACACGAGTGCCGCATCCTGGTATGGCAAGCTGAAAATCGGCGCGCAATATCTGCTGTTCCAGAGCGGGCCGATGTCGATGGCGCCGTCGCAGATGGGCGCGTTTGCCCGTTCCGATCCCGGCCAGGCGACGCCGAACCTGGAATACCATGTGCAGCCGTTGTCCCTGGAAAAATTCGGCGATCCGCTGCACGGTTTTCCCGCGTTCACGGCCAGCGTGTGCAATCTGCGTCCGACGGCGCGCGGCCACGTCCGGCTCGCGGACAACGACAGCTATTCTCCGCCGAAGATCGTGCCGAACTACCTCAGCACGCCGGAAGACCGCAAGGTGGCGGCCGACGCGCTGGCGCTCACGCGCCGCATCGTGGCCGCGCCGTCCATGGCGAGATACCGCCCGGAAGAATTCAAGCCGGGCCCGCACTACCGCACGGAAGACGAGCTGGCGCAAGCGGCCAGCCTCATCGGCACGACGATCTTTCACCCGGTCGGCACCTGCCGCATGGGCAACGTGGACGATCCGCTCGCCGTCGTCGACAGCGCGTTGCGCGTGAAAGGGGTCCAGGGATTGCGCGTGGTCGACGCCTCCATCATGCCGACGATCACGTCCGGCAATACGAACGCGCCCACCTTGATGATCGCCGAAAAGACGGCGCAGCTGATTTCTCGCGACTGGCGCTAGCTGGGCATATTTGCACAACAGGTTTGCGCGCCGTCATGACATAGCGCACGGCGATTCACCGGTCGCGTGCTGTATCTTGACGAGTTCCAAAAGTGTGTATGATTTGTAAAGCTTGCATCACGACAGCGAGGAGGCGCAATGCCGGACGTCATTCTGGAAACACGCGATCTGACGAAGGAATTCAAGGGTTTTACGGCCGTCAATCAGGTGAATCTGCAGGTGCAGCGTGGCCATATCCACGCGCTGATCGGGCCGAATGGCGCCGGCAAGACGACGTGTTTTAATCTGCTCACGAAATTCCTGGCCCCATCCGCCGGCCGCATCCTCTTCAACGGCGCCGACATCACCCGGCTGAAACCGGCGCAGATCGCGCGCCGCGGCATCATCCGCTCGTTCCAGATCTCGGCCGTGTTTCCACACCTGAGCGTGCTGGAAAACGTGCGCATCGGCCTGCAGCGCGCGCTCGGCACCAGCTTTTATTTCTGGCGCAGCGAAAAGACCTTGAACCAGCTCAACGATCGCGCCGTACAGTTGCTGGCCGAAGTCGACCTGGAGAATTTTGCCGACACCGTCACGGCCGACCTGCCGTACGGCCGCAAACGTGCGCTCGAGATCGCCACGACGCTCGCCATGGAGCCGGAACTCATGCTGCTGGACGAGCCGACGCAGGGCATGGGCCATGAAGACGTGCACCGCGTGACGGCACTGATCAAAAAAGTGTCGGCCGGCCGCACGATCCTGATGGTCGAACACAATATGAACGTCGTGTCCGGCATCTGCGACCGCATCTCCGTGCTGCAGCGGGGCGCCGTGCTGGCGGAAGGCGCATATGCCGACGTTGCGCGCAATCCACAGGTGATCGAAGCGTACATGGGCAGCGCCGACAACGACCTGGCGGGAGCCCACGGATGACGCCGGCACTGGAAATCGACAATCTGCAAGCCTGGTATGGCGAATCGCACATCCTGCACGGCGTCGGTTTATCGGTACAGCCGGGCGAAGTGGTGACCCTGCTGGGGCGCAATGGCGCCGGCCGCACGACCACCTTGCGCGCCATCATGGGCCTGACGGGCGCGCGCACCGGGTCGATCCGCGTCAATGGCGTCGAGGCGATCCGCCTGCCGACGCACCGCATCGCCCACCTCGGCATCGGCTATTGCCCGGAAGAGCGCGGCATTTTCGCGTCGCTGTCGACCGAGGAAAACCTCATGTTGCCGCCGCGGCTTGCCGGGCGGGACGCCGGCATGTCCGTGGCCGAGATCTACGAGATGTTCCCGAACCTGGTCGAGCGCCGCCACAGCCAGGGGACGCGGCTGTCCGGCGGCGAGCAGCAGATGCTCGCGGTGGCCCGCATCCTGCGCACCGGCGCGCGCCTGCTGTTGCTGGACGAGATCTCGGAAGGCCTGGCGCCCGTCATCGTGCAGGCGCTGGGCCGCATGATCACGACGCTCAAGGCCAAGGGCTACACGATCGTCATGGTGGAACAGAATTTCCGGTTCGCGGCACCGCTGGCGGACCGGTTTTATGTCATGGAACACGGCCGCATCGTCACCACGATCGCGGCCGCGGAGCTGCAGGCCAGCATGCCGGCCCTGACCGAGCTGCTGGGCGTTTGATCATCGATAACGGAGACCACATGAAACGCACGACACGCACAGCGATTGCCTTTACGGTTGCCACCTTTGCGGCCGGTTTGTCCCTATCCGCCCAGGCCCAGGTCTCGGGCGACACCATCAAGATCGGCCTGATCACGGATTTGTCGGGCGTGTATTCCGACATCGACGGCAATGGCGGCGCCGAAGCCGTGCGTATGGCGATCGCCGACATGGGGGGCGCGATCAATGGCAAGAAGATCCAGTTCATCGTCGCCGACCACCAGAACAAGCCGGACATCGCCGCCAGCAAGGCGCGCGAATGGTTCGACCGGGAGGGCGTCGACATGCTGATCGGCGGCACGAACTCGGGCGCCGCGCTGGCCATGGCCAAGGTCGCGGCGGAAAAGAAAAAAGTGTTCATCGCGATCGGTTCCGGCAGTGCGCAACTGACCAACGAACAGTGCTCGCCGTTCACCGTGCACTACGCCTATGACACCGTCGCGCTCGCGCGCGGCACGGGCGCCACGATGGTCAAGCAGGGTGGCAAATCATGGTATTTCCTCACGGCCGACTACGCGTTCGGCCAGTCGCTGGAAAAGGACACGACCGACGTCATCAAAGCGAATGGCGGGAAGGTGCTGGGCAGCGTCAAGCACCCGCTGGGCGCGTCCGATTTTTCGTCGTTCCTGCTGCAGGCGCAAGCGTCGAAGGCGCAGGTGCTGGGCCTGGCGAACGCCGGCGGCGACTTCATCAACTCGGTGAAAGCGGCGAAGGAATTCGGCCTGACGAGCAAAATGAAAATCGCCGGCCTGCTCGTGTTCATCAACGATATCCACACCCTCGGCCTGCCGACGACGCAGGGTTTATATCTCACCACCGGTTGGTACTGGGACCTGAACAACGATACGCGCGCCTGGGCCAAGAAATACGTCGCGAAGATGAAGAAGGAACCGTCCATGCTGCAGGCGGCGGATTATTCGGCCGCGATGAACTACCTGAACGCCGTCAAGGCGATCGGTACGGACGATGGCGAGAAGGTCATGGCCCAGCTTAAAAAGACCAGGATCAACGACATGTTCGCGAAGAATGCCGAGATCCGTCCGGACGGCCGCATGGTGCACGATATGTATCTGATGCAGGTAAAAACGCCGGCCGAGTCGAAGGCGCCGTGGGATTACTACAAGGTCGTCGCGACGATCCCGGGCGCCCAGGCGTACACGACCAAGGCCGAGACGAAGTGCGCGGCCTGGAAGTGAGCACGACGCCGGCACAGGGTGGCCGGCACCGGCCGCCGTCGTTTTTAATCGTAGTTTGCTGACTGATCCCATGGAAATATTCGGCGTCCCCCTGCAAGCGATGATGAGCCAGCTGTTGCTGGGCCTGGTCAACGGTTCGTTCTATGCGATGCTGTCGCTCGGCCTGGCCGTGATCTTCGGCCTGCTCAACGTGATCAATTTCTCGCACGGCGCGCTGTACATGATGGGCGCGTTCGCCGCCTACATCGGCGTCACGTCGTTCGGCCTGAACTACTGGACGATGCTCGTGCTGGCGCCGCTGGTCGTGGGGGCGTTCGGCATCCTGATCGAAAGGACGATGCTGCGCTGGCTGTATCGATTCGATCATTTATATGGCCTGCTGCTGACCTTCGGCATCACCCTGCTGCTGGAAGGCGTGTTCCGCTCGTTCTTCGGCGTGTCCGGCCAGACGCTGGACGTGCCGGAAGCGCTGTCCGGCGCCACCGACCTCGGCTTCATGATCCTGCCGAACTACCGCGCCTGGGTCGTGCTGGCGTCGTCCGTCGTGTGCTTGGCGACGTGGTTCACGATCGAAAAGACGCGCCTCGGCGCCTACCTGCGCGCCGGCACGGAGAATCCGAAACTGGTCGAGGCGTTCGGCGTCAACGTGCCCCTGATGGTGACATTGACCTACGGCTTCGGCGTCGCGCTGGCCGGCTTCGCGGGCGTGCTGGCGGCGCCCGTCATCAACGTCACGCCATTGATGGGCTCGAACCTCATCATCGTCGTGTTCGCCGTCGTCGTGATCGGCGGCATGGGGTCTATCCTCGGGGCCATCGTCACCGGCCTGGCGCTGGGCGTCATCGAGGGTCTCACGCGCGTGTTCTATCCGGAAGCGTCGGAAGTCGTCGTGTTCGTCGTGATGGTGATCGTGCTGCTGCTGCGCCCCGCCGGCCTGTTCGGCCAAGAACGATAAGGAAGCGATATGAACCGAAAGCTGGCCTACGGCCTCGCATTGATCGTGGCGCTGGCGGCGCCGTTCGTCGGCTACCCCGTCTTTCTGATGAAGCTGCTGTGCTTCGGCCTGTTCGCCTGCGCGTTCAACCTCCTGATCGGCTACACGGGCCTGCTGTCGTTCGGCCACGCGGCGTTCTTCGGCGGCGCCGGCTATGTCACGGGATACGCGCTGACGGCGCTCGGGTTGCCGTTCGAGGCGGGGCTCGTGCTGGGCGTGCTGGCGTCCGCTGCGCTCGGCCTCGTGATGGGGCTGCTCGCGATCCGCCGCCAGGGCATTTATTTTGCGATGATCACACTGGCCCTCGCGCAGATGGTGTATTTCGCGGCGCTGCGCGCGCCGTTTACGCACGGCGAGGATGGCTTGCAGGGCGTCCCGCGCGGCAAGCTGCTGGGTGTGCTCGATCTCGGCAACGACGTGACCTTGTACTTTGTCGTGCTGGCGATCTGCGCGGGCGGCTTTGCCCTGATCGTGCGTACCGTTCACTCGCCGTTCGGCCAGGTGCTGAAGGCGATCAAGGAAAACGAGGCACGCGCCATTTCTCTGGGCTACGACGTGGATCGCTATAAACTCGTGGCCTTCGTGCTGTCGGCCGCCGTCGCCGGCCTGGCGGGCGCGACCAAGACCGTCGTGCTCGGCTTCGAGACCCTGACGGACGTGCACTGGGCAATGTCCGGCCTCGTCATCCTGATGACGCTCGTGGGCGGCATGGGCACGTTGGCCGGGCCGATCCTGGGCGCCTTCCTCATCGTCGCGCTGGAAAACAAATTGGGGGACCTGGGGAACTTCCTGGCCGAGACGACGCATGTAGAATGGTTTTCGTCGCTCGGCGAATCCGTGGGCATCGTCACCGGCCTCATTTTCGTTGCCTGCGTGCTGTTGTTCCGACGGGGCATCGTCGGTGAGATCGCGGCGGCACTGGCACGCGGAGGACGCCGGCGCGAGGCCGCATAAGGCCGGGCCCCGGACTGGGCTTTCAAGGAGGCGCACGTGATCGACGAATCCCTCATGCTGGACGTGAACGGCATCCACATCCACACGACGACGACGGGGCAGGGACCGGCCGTGTTGCTGCTGCACGGCTTTCCCGACACGCACATCGTCTGGCGCAAGCAGGTCCCGGCGCTGGCCGCCGCCGGCTTTCGCGTGCTGGCGCCCGACCTGCGCGGCTACGGTCGCAGCGACGCGCCGGGCGGCGTCTTCGACTACACGATGGACAAATTGCGCGGCGACGTGCTGGGCCTGCTGGACGCCCTGCACATCGACAAGGTCTTCCTCGTCGGACACGACTGGGGCGGCATCATTGGCTGGCAGATCGCGGCGCTGGCGCCGGAGCGCGTCCACCGCTACGTGGCGATGTCGACGGGGCACCCGTATGCCATCGCGCGCGCGGGCATGATGCAGCGCTTGCGCATGACTTATATCCTCGGCTTCATCATGCCGGTCCTGGCCGAGCATACGCTGCGCGCGGCCGACTGGTTCATCCTGCGCCAGTTTACGGATGAGCCCGGCCAAGCCGACCACTGGAAGCGGGATCTGTCGCCACCGGGCCGCCTGACGGCCGCGCTGAACTATTACCGCGCCAACCTGAGCCTGGCGCTGCCGCGCGGGCATCGCCAGGCCAGGGTGCCCGTGATGGGCATGTGGAGCGACCGCGACCCTGCGCTCGGCGAAAAGCAGATGCGCGATTCGGCGCACTACGTCGACGGCGAATTCTGCTTCGAGCGGATCCGTGGCGCCGACCACTGGCTGCAATTGACGGCGGCCGACGAGGTGAACCGCTTGCTGCTCCAGTTCTTCGAAGAAGGGCGCGCGACCGCAGTCTGAAGCCGGTGATTTGTTGCGTCGCAACAATAGGGCTGCCGTACAATGGCGCTTTTGCGCGTGATTGATCATGTTCGATTTTGCCCTGCTGGCCGTCGCGGCCTTCGTTGCCGGTCTCGTGGATGCTGTTGTCGGCGGGGGAGGATTGATCCAGATTCCAGCGATGTTCGCCGTGTTTCCCCGGGAAGTGCCGGCGACGCTGCTGGGAACAAATAAATTGGCAGCCATGTTCGGGACGGCCGTCGCGGCCGTCCGGTACAGCCGCCGCGTGACGGTTGCCTGGAGCACGGCGGCGCCGGCCGCCATCGCGGCGTTCGCGCTGTCCTTCATCGGTGCCTGGACCGTGACCCGCGTGCCCGGCGACTTCGTGCGCAGCCTGTTGCCGCTGATCCTGCTCGCGGTTGCCGTGTACACGTTCAAGCAAAAGAACCTGGGCGCCGTGCACGCGCCGGTCCACAGCGGCATGACGGAAAAGTTGTTGGCGACGGGCGCCGGTGCCGCGATCGGTTTTTATGACGGTTTCTTTGGCCCGGGCACCGGCAGCTTCCTGATCTTCCTGTTCGTGCGCTTCTTCGGTTTCGATTTCCTGAGCGCGTCGGCGGCGGCGAAGATCGTCAACGTCGCGTGCAATATCTCGGCGCTGATCTGGTTCGGTTACAGCGGCCATTTGATCTGGCAACTCGGCTTGCTGATGGCCGTGTGCCAGATCGCCGGATCACTGGTCGGAACCCGGCTGGCGCTGAAGCACGGCAGTGGGTTCGTGCGCAAGCTGTTCCTCGTCGTCGTCGGGCTGTTGATCGTAAAGACAGCGTTCGACACGTTTAAACATCTTGGTTGGTGATTGTTTCACGTGAAACAGTCAATGCGCCTTGCGCACATGGGTGACGAGGGTCGGTAGATCCCAGGCGCCGCCGGCCGTAATTTCGCGGCACATCCCGGTCGTCGTCGCCGATGTCTGCGCGAACGATCGACCGTCCCACGTCCAGCTTGCCGAGCTGAAGCAGTCGCCGATACCGCGCCCCTTTTGCGTCGCCGAGATGACGCCGTCGGTGTAGTCGCTTGCGGAGGTTGTCACCAGGACGGCGGAATAGGGCGGCTTGGCGTCGACGACCCAGTAGCCGTCGCCCGTGTTGTACGCGGCCATCCAGCAGGTGTGCGAGACGAGCAGCTTGTCCTTCGTGAGGCGGCGGACGACTGGCGCGTCTGTTTCCTCGGCCTTTGTGTCCACCAGTTCGCAGCTGCCGTCCTTGACGGTTTTGCGCAACGCGGCCATCAGGTCGCGGGTTTGCGCTGGCGTCAGCGTGACGGGGTGCTTGTCGTGGCTGACCGGCGCTGCGGCGACGTCCGGTGCCGGGAGTGGCGGTAGAACATTTGATTCCGGTTTCGTGCCCTTGCGTACCAGGGCGCCTGGCGTGTCCAGCCGGCCCTGGAATTCATCCATTTTAAGCAGCACCGCATTGGCACCGGCCGTCGAGATCGTCCACGTCGTACCCTTTGCCGACCACGCGACGGGTCCGTCCTTGATCAGTGCCGGTAGCAACGCCTGGACCTGCGCGTCGGACAGCTTGCCGCTGTTCGACTTCGCATCGATGTGGACGGTCCCGAGCGCCCGGCCGTCGACCGTCATCGTGAGCTGGTCGGGTGCAGGGTGGTTTGGGTCATCGGCCGGTTGAAACTGGACAGTGACAGGCTGGTCGGGACCGGCGGCGCGGGTCAGCAGGATGGTGGCGTTCGGCGCCTCGTCATCTTCTTGATGGTAGCCGGCGGCGCGGCACGTTCGCGTGTTGTCGCAGGCAAGTTCCCAATCCTTGTAATCGAACGAGATCGATGGCAGATCGGAACGTGGATATGCGCCGACTGCGGCGGTGACGGCGAGCAGGGCGAAGGTCAGCGAACGAGGTGTCGGCATGGTGGCGAAGGAAGAGTTGGCGTGGCAAAAGCCTAACATGAGCTCGCATTCGCTGTTTCACGTGAAACAAAATCTGTCGTTTTCGTGGCCGCGCAGAAGCGATGTGGAAAAAGAATTTATAATCGACCCTTAATCCTCCTCGCAACACATTCCATCATGCTATTTCCGACAGAATTCGACGTGATCGTCGTTGGCGGCGGCCATGCCGGCACCGAAGCGGCGCTCGCGTCTGCGCGCATGGGCCAAAAGACCCTGTTGCTCACTCACAATATCGAAACCCTGGGCGCGATGTCCTGCAACCCGTCCATCGGTGGCATCGGCAAGGGGCACCTCGTCAAGGAAGTCGACGCCATGGGCGGCGCGATGGCCATCGCCACCGACGAAGCCGGCATCCAGTTCCGTATCCTGAACTCCTCCAAGGGCCCGGCCGTGCGCGCCACCCGGGCCCAGGCCGACCGCATGCTGTACAAGCAGGCGATCCGTTCGCGCCTGGAAAACCAGCCTAATCTGTGGCTGTTCCAGCAAGCCGTCGACGACCTGATGGTCGAAGGCGACCGCGTCGTCGGTGCCGTCACGCAGATCGGCCTGCGCTTCCGTGCGCGCGCCGTCGTGCTGACGGCCGGTACTTTCCTGGACGGTAAGATCCACGTCGGCCTGCAGCATTACTCGGCCGGCCGCGCGGGCGATCCGCCGGCGGTCTCGCTGTCGGCGCGCCTGAAGGAATTGAAACTGCCGCAAGGCCGCCTGAAAACCGGTACGCCGCCGCGCATCGACGGCCGCAGCATCGACTTTTCCGTCATGACGGAACAGCCGGGCGATCTGGATCCAGTGCCCGTGTTTTCGTATATGGGCAATGCGGCCATGCACCCGAAGCAGTTGCCGTGCTGGGTCACGCACACGAATGCGCAGACGCATGACATCATCCGCAACGGCCTCGACCGCAGCCCCATGTACACGGGCGTGATCGAAGGCGTCGGCCCCCGTTACTGCCCGTCGATCGAAGACAAGATTCATCGCTTCGCGGCCAAGGAATCGCACCAGATTTTCCTCGAGCCGGAAGGCCTCACGACGAACGAGTTTTATCCGAACGGCATCTCGACGAGCCTGCCGTTCGACGTGCAACTGGCCCTCGTGCGGTCGATGCGCGGACTGGAGAACGCGTTCATCCTGCGCCCCGGCTATGCGATCGAATACGATTATTTTGATCCGCGCGGCCTGAAAGCGTCGCTCGAGACGAAATCGGTCCAGGGCCTGTTCTTTGCCGGCCAGATCAATGGCACGACCGGCTATGAGGAAGCGGCCGCGCAAGGCATGCTGGCCGGTATCAATGCGGCGCTGCAGACCAGGGGCGAGGAAGCGTGGACGCCGTCCCGTTCCGAAGCGTATCTTGGCGTGCTCGTCGACGACCTGACGACGCAAGGCGTGGCCGAGCCGTACCGCATGTTCACGAGCCGCGCCGAATACCGCCTGTCGCTGCGCGAAGACAATGCCGACATGCGCCTGACGGAGATCGGCCGCAAGCTGGGCGTCGTCGGCCATGCCCAGTGGGAAGCGTTCGAGCGCAAGCGCGACGCCGTCGCGCTCGAACTGGAACGCCTGCGTTCGACCTGGGTCAACCCGCGCATCCTTGCCGCCGCCGAATCCGAACGCGTGATCGGGCAGGCCATCGAGCGCGAATACAACCTGGCCGACCTGCTGCGCCGTCCGGGCGTCGATTACGACAAGCTGGTGAGCCTGCAGGGCGTCGACGGCCAGTCACTGGGCGGCCCGGGCGTGATTGACCCGGCCGTGAGGGAACAGGTCGAGATCCAGTTGAAATATTCGGGGTATATCAACCGCCAGGCACGCGAGGTCGAGCGCCATGACCACTACGAAAATCTGAAACTGCCGGAGAACCTGAACTATCTGGAAATCACGGCCTTGTCGATCGAGGTGCGCCAGAAGCTCGACAAACAGCGTCCCGAGACACTGGGCCAGGCCTCGCGTATCTCTGGCGTGACGCCGGCGGCGATTTCTCTGCTGCTCGTGCACCTCAAAAAGCGCGGTGCCAAGGGTTTTACGAATGTGCCGAATGAGGAATCGGCCGCATGAAGAATTTCGACCGTACAGCCTTGTCCGCCGTGCTGGGGGAGGGCATCGCCGCGATGCGCCTCGACGTGAGCCCGGCCCAGCAGGACAAGCTGATGGATTACCTGGCCCTGATGTTCAAGTGGAATGCCGTTTACAACCTGACGTCGCTGCGCGACCCGATGCAAATGGTCACGCACCATCTGCTGGATTCGCTGGCCGCCGTGCCCGCATTTGCGACCGCGCACAATGTGCTGGACGTGGGGTCGGGAGGCGGCCTGCCGGGTATCGTGCTGGCGATCGTGCGTCCGGACATGAACGTGTCGATGATCGACACCGTCCACAAAAAGACGGCCTTTCTGACGCAGGTGAAAGCTGAGCTGGGCCTGGTCAACGTCACGGTGTACACGGCGCGGGTGGAGCAATTGCAGGTGAGCGACAAATTCGACGTCATCACGTCGCGCGCGTTTGCCGACCTCTCGGATTTCGTCAACTGGTCCAGTCACCTGCTGGCCGACGGCGGACGCTATATCGCCCTGAAAGGGGTGGCGCCGAAAGATGAGCAGGAACGGCTGCCACCGGAATGGAAGGTGGTCGGGCTGGAGCCGCTGCAAGTGCCCAGGCTGGGCGCGGAGCGTCATTTGGTATTCATCGAACGTTCCACGTGAAACATCCGCACAAACATCCGCAACCACGCACAAGCAGATAAACCGTATAACCAGTTTATACGATTAAAACCATATAAATCGTATAAATCGTTTTAATGGTATTAACCGTATGACTGACAAGGGCATACATGGCGAAAATTTTTTGCGTAGCAAACCAGAAGGGCGGGGTCGGCAAGACCACCACCAGCGTGAACCTGTCCGCCGGTCTCGCCAAGTTGGACCAGCGCGTGCTGCTGGTCGACCTCGACCCGCAGGGCAATGCCACCATGGGCGCGGGCATCAACAAGGCGGGGCTGACCTCGTCGATTTATGAGGTGCTGCTGGGCGAGGCCGACGTGGCCGCGGCGCGCCTGCGCAGCGAGGCGGGGCGCTTCGACGTGCTGCCGGCCAACCGCGAACTGGCCGGCGCCGAAGTCGAGATGGTCGAGCTGGAAAACCGCGAGCGCCGCTTGAAGGAAGCGCTGGCCAAGGTCGACGCCGATTACGACTTCATCCTCATCGACTGCCCGCCCGCGCTGTCGATGCTGACGCTGAACGGCCTCGTGTCGGCGCACGGCGTCATCATCCCGATGCAGTGCGAGTATTACGCGCTGGAGGGACTGTCCGACCTCGTGAACACGATCAAGAAGGTGCATGCGAACCTGAACCATGACCTCCGCATCATCGGCCTGCTGCGCGTGATGTTCGATCCGCGCATGACGCTGTCGCAGCAGGTGTCAAGCCAGCTCGAACAGCATTTCGGCGACAAGGTCTTCAAGACGATCATCCCGCGCAACGTGCGCCTGGCGGAAGCGCCGTCGTACGGCATCCCGGGCGTCACGTTCGATCCGTCCTCGAAAGGCGCGCAGGCGTATATCGCCTTCGGTGCGGAGATGGTCGAGCGCATCAAGACAATGTAACCAGAACATAAACAAGTCATGGCAACCAAAAAACTCAAAGGTCTCGGCCGCGGCCTCGATGCGCTGCTCGGCGGGGACGCCCAGCAGGCGCCGGCCGCGCCCAGCGGCGCGCCGTCCCTGCTTCACGTCGCGCAGATCCAGGCCGGCAAATACCAGCCGCGCACGCGCATGGACGACGGCTCGCTGTCCGAGCTGGCCGCGTCGATCAAATCCCAGGGCATCATGCAGCCGGTGCTGGTGCGCCCGATCGATGGTGCCGCCGCGGGCGCGCGCTACGAGATCATCGCCGGCGAACGGCGCTTCCGCGCGGCGCAGCTGGCGGGCCTGGACGAGATCCCTGTCCTCGTGCGCGAAGTCGACGACCAGAACGCCGCCGCGATGGCGCTGATCGAGAACATCCAGCGCGAAGACCTCAATCCGCTGGAAGAAGCGCAGGGCATCGCGCGCCTGATCTCGGAATTCAGTTTTACGCACGAGCAGGCGGCCCAGGCCGTCGGCCGGTCGCGCAGCGCCGTGTCGAACCTGCTGCGCCTCGTGAACCTCGCGCAACCCGTGCAGACGATGCTGATGGCCGGCGACATCGACATGGGCCATGCGCGCGCGCTGCTCGCCGTCGATGCGGCGAGCCAGATCGCGCTGGCGAACCAGGTGATCGCCAAGCGACTGTCGGTGCGCGAGACGGAAAAGATGGTGGCGCGTACGCTGGAAGAGCAGAGCGCGCCGCCGGCCGCCGCGCGCCAGAAGGAAAAGTCGGGCGACATCGTACGCCTCGAGGAAGAACTGTCGGACCGCCTCGCGACGCCCGTCGCGTTCAAGATGGGACCGAAGGGCAAGGGGCAGTTGATCATCGACTTCGCCGACCTCGACATCCTCGACACCGTACTCGCGCGCCTGCGCGCCTGAGCAGCATCCGCCGCACCCGGCGGCGCCGTCACCCCAGGGCTTGTTGTAATTTGGGCACAGGGGCGGCGCGCGCCGCCCGCGCGCACGCGGCGTCGATTCATGCACGGCAGGTCAAAAAAACGTTGCCGCGCCTCCGTTCCGGGGCGCCACGCCATGGCG
Organism: Massilia luteola; assembly: GCF_034420155.1. NCBI lineage: Bacteria > Pseudomonadati > Pseudomonadota > Betaproteobacteria > Burkholderiales > Oxalobacteraceae > Massilia > Massilia luteola. The sequence goes on along the minus strand of NZ_JAXOFN010000045.1, from coordinate 28,047 downwards.
CGCGCTGCGTTATCCCACATTCCGGGACGCACACGCGGCGGTGTCGCGTCACAATCTGGATGCCGCGTTTTCCGTGCTTTTGTTATCAAATCAAGCAACTTTACCCGGGCAGAATCGTTTGACTCCACTTACTACAACCACTTATAATCTCGGGGATTTCTGTAATTACCACGCCGTAACTCGTTTCCCGACGGCTAGCGCGAAAATAAAAATATGCTGCGCATAGTCTCCCTGCAATTAATAGCAACGACAGTCGCTGGCTTGGTCGCCGGACTGTTGTGGGGCGGGGCTGCGATGTTTTCCGCGGTTCTGGGTGGATTGTGTTGTGTCGTCCCCAACGGCCTGTTCGCGCTGCGCCTGTTCGCAAGCGCGCGCCGACCGGGCGCCGCAAACCCGATGTCGTTTTTCATCGGCGAATTTATAAAGATTGCGTCGACACTCGCTTTCCTAGGGGCGACTGTCTGGCTGTACCACGACTTGAACTGGCCGGCGCTCCTCGGCGGCTTCATCGTGGCGCTCAAAAGTTACATCATCTTATTGTTTAGGCACCGTAAATGACTACTGAAAACGTGGCGGGAGCAGCACAACCAGCGAGTGAGCACGTCATCACGACTGGTGAATACATCACACACCACCTGCATCACAATGCATCGCACCTGCAAAACGGACCGATCGACTTTTCTGTCATTCACTATGACACAATTTTCTGGTCCGTGTTGCTGGCTGCTATCACTTCGATCGTCCTGATCGCCGCCGCGCGCCGCGTCACCACCGGCGTGCCGGGCCGTTTCCAGGGCTTCGTCGAAATGATCGTCGAAATGGTCGAAGACCAGTCCAAGGCCATCGTTCACGGCAACCGCGCCTTCATCGCGCCGCTCGCGTTGACCGTGTTCATCTGGGTCATCCTGATGAACTCGATGGACTTCCTGCCGGTCGACCTGTTCGCCACCATTTTCCGCGCGCTGGGCATCCATAATGCCGAGGGTCATGAGCCATTCTTCCGCGTCGTCCCGACCGCCGACCTGAACGGCACCATGGGCATGTCGCTGGTCGTGCTGTTCTTCATGCTCTATTACAACATCAAGATCAAGGGCGTGGGCGGTTTCGTGCACGAGCTGTTCAATGCCCCGTTCGGTTCCCATCCGGCACTGTGGCCGGCCAACTTCGGCTTGAACCTCATCGAATTCGCTGCAAAAACTGTCTCGCTCGCAATGCGACTGTTCGGCAACATGTTTGCTGGCGAACTGATCTTCCTGCTGATCGCGCTGCTGGGCGCCCAGTGGGTTGGCTTCACGACCCAGAGTGTCCTGCTGTCGGGCCTGCACATCTTCGCCGGTTCGATCTGGGCAGTGTTCCACATCCTGATCGTGCTGTTGCAAGCTTTCATTTTCATGATGCTGACGCTGGTGTACCTCGGCCAGGCGCATGAGGGTCATTAAGCGGCATCTCGTTTTTGCAGTATCCAGTAATTTTATTTTTTACTTTTTTTGATTATCTAAGGAGTTTTTGATGACTAACGTCGCGTTCATTGCACTGGCTTGCGGTCTGATCATTGGTTTGGGTGCTATCGGTGCATGTATCGGTATCGGCATCATGGGCGGCAAGTACATCGAAGCTTCGGCTCGCCAGCCTGAACTGATGAACACCCTGCAGACCAAGATGTTCCTGCTGGCTGGCCTGATCGACGCCGCATTCCTGATCGGTGTCGGTATCGCGATGATGTTCGCCTTCGCTGCCCCGAATTTCGGCGGGTAATCCCCCGGACTCTTGAATAGCCGGGCCAGCGACGCAAACAGCGTCGGCCCGGCGTACTTCATTCTGAGAAGGAAAAAGCTGTGAACTTAAACGCCACAATGTTTGTGCAGTCCATTGTGTTCCTCATCCTGGCGTGGGTCGTCGCGAAATTCGTGTGGCCGCCGGTGATGGGGGCGCTGGATGCACGTGCAACGAAAATCGCTGAAGGTCTGGCCGCGGCCGACCAGGGCAAGCAGGCCATGGCCGCTGCCGAGAAACGCGTGCAGGTCGAACTGGCCAGCGCCCGCGACGAAGGCGCCAAGCGCATTGCCGACGCCGAAAAGCGCGCCCAGATGGTCGCCGACGAGATCAAGGCCAATGCCCAGGCCGAAGCCGACCGCATCATCGCCCAGGCCCGTGCCGAAGCCGAGCAACAAGTGAGCAAGGCCCGTGAAGAGCTGCGTTCCCAGGTGGCCACGCTGGCCGTCGCGGGTGCCGAGCAGATCCTCAAGCGCGAAGTGAACGCAGCGGCCCACGCCGACCTGCTGAACCAACTGGCGACCGAGCTGTAATCATGGCTGAGCTCGCAACCGTTGCCCGCCCTTACGCCGAAGCGCTGTTCCGTGTCGCCCAAGCCGGCGACATGAACGCCTGGTCGGCCGTCGTGTCGGAACTGGCCCAGATCGGTGCCAGTGCCGACGTGCAAGCGTTCGCCCAGAACCCGAACGTTACGCAAGCCCAGCTGGCCGACACGATTGCGTCCCTGGTCAAGTCGCCGCTGAACGCTGAAGCGAAGAACTTTATCTCGATGCTGGCCGAAAACGGCCGCGTCGTCCTGCTGACCCAAATCGCCGCCCAGTTCAACGAACTGAAGAATGCGCAGGAAGGCGCCGCCGACGCGCACGTCTTCAGTGCGTTCGAGCTCGCCCCGGCGCAGGTGGCGCAGCTGGCCGCATCGCTGGAAAAGAAATTTGGCCGCAAGCTGAACCCAACGGTGACAGTGGATCCTTCGCTGATCGGTGGTGTGCGCGTGGTCGTTGGCGACGAAGTGCTCGATACCTCGGTGCGTGCCAAGCTGCAACAGATGCATGTTGCGCTCACGGCCTGAGGAATTCGCACGATACGCCGGCGCCCGACGCCCTTGCCCTACGCATCAAGAAACTATTAGGAGTTAGCACTCATGCAACTTAACCCATCTGAAATCAGTGAACTGATCAAGAGCCGGATCCAGGGTCTCGAGGGTTCCGCTGAAGTTCGCAATCAAGGCACGGTCATTTCCGTCGCCGACGGTATCTGCCGCATCCATGGTCTGTCGGACGTGATGCAGGGCGAGATGCTGGAATTCCCCGGCAACACCTTCGGCCTGGCCATGAACCTGGAGCGCGACTCGGTCGGCGCCGTGGTGCTGGGTAACTACGAGCACATCTCGGAAGGCGACGTGGTCAAGACCACCGGCCGCATCCTGGAAGTGCCGATCGGCCCGGAACTGCGCGGCCGCGTCGTCAACGCCCTGGGCCAGCCGATCGACGGCAAGGGTCCGATCAACACCACCCTGACCGCCGCCGTCGAAAAGATCGCGCCGGGCGTGATCGCGCGTGAATCCGTGTCGCAGCCGATGCAGACCGGCCTCAAGGCAATCGACTCGATGGTGCCGATCGGCCGTGGCCAGCGCGAGCTGATCATTGGCGACCGCCAGACCGGCAAATCGGCCGTGGCAGTCGACGCGATCATCAACCAGAAGGGTCAGAACATGACCTGCGTGTACGTTGCGATCGGCCAGAAAGCATCGACCATCAAGAACATCGTGCGTTCGCTGGAACAGCACGGCGCGATGGAGTACACGATCGTCGTCGCCGCTTCCGCTTCGGAATCGGCCGCCATGCAATACATCTCGGCCTACTCGGGTTGCGCGATGGGCGAATACTTCCGCGACCGCGGCGAAGACGCGCTGATCGTGTACGACGACCTGTCGAAGCAGGCAGTCGCCTACCGCCAGATCTCGCTGCTGCTGCGCCGTCCGCCGGGCCGCGAAGCCTACCCGGGCGACGTGTTCTACCTGCACAGCCGTCTGCTGGAGCGTGCCGCACGCGTCAACGCCGACTACGTCGAAGCCTTCACCGGCGGCGCCGTCAAGGGCAAGACCGGCTCGCTGACCGCACTGCCGATCATCGAAACGCAAGCGGGTGACGTCTCGGCCTTCGTGCCGACCAACGTGATCTCGATTACCGACGGCCAGATCTTCCTGGAGACCTCGCTGTTCAACGCCGGTATCCGTCCTGCGATCAACGCCGGTATCTCGGTGTCGCGCGTCGGTGGCGCCGCCCAGACCAAGGTCATCAAGGGCCTGTCCGGCGGTATCCGTACCGACCTGGCGCAGTACCGTGAGCTGGCCGCGTTCGCGCAGTTCGCATCGGACCTGGACGAATCGACCCGCAAGCAGCTGGACCGCGGTGCCCGCGTGACCGAACTGCTGAAGCAGCCGCAATACTCGCCGCTGCCGATCTCGCTGATGGCCGCGTCGCTGTTCGCCGTCAACAAGGGCTACTTCGACGACATCGACGTCAAGCAAGTGCTGGCCTTCGAAGCCGGCCTGCACGGCTACCTGAAGACCAAGCAAGCTGCCCTCCTGTCGAAGATCGAAGAAACCAAGCAACTGGACAAGGACGGCGAAGCTGTGCTGGCCGCCGCCGTTGCTGATTTCAAGAAAGCATTCTGATCGATCGGGGACGGACGCGCCGCCGAGGCGGTGCGCCCGTCCCATCCATCAGGGCGAGGGCCGCTGGAAGCTGGCTGCGGCCCTCAAACCAAAGGAGTAAGGACTCATGGCAGTAGGCAAAGAGATACGTGGCAAGATCAAAAGCGTAGAGAATACGAAGAAGATCACCAAGGCGATGGAAATGGTCGCCGCGTCCAAGATGCGCAAGGCGCAGGAACGGATGCGTGCCGCCCGTCCATACAGTGAGAAGATTCGCAACATCACCGCCAATCTTGCTTCCGCTAATCCGGAGTACACGCACCCGTTCATGGCCACGGCCAAGGATGCGAAGCAAAATGCGGTCGGCTTCATCGTCGTCACCACCGACAAGGGTCTGTGCGGCGGCATGAACACCAACGTGTTGCGCCAGGTGACGCAGAAGACGCGCGAGCTGGAACAGGCTGGCACCAGGATCGAGGCTGTCGCCATCGGCAACAAGGGCCTCGGTTTCCTCAATCGTATCGGCGTGAACGTCGTGTCGAGCCTGACCCAGATCGGCGACACGCCGCACCTGGAAAAGCTGATCGGCCCGGTCAAGGTGATGCTGGACGCTTTCCAGGATGGCAGGCTGAACGCCGTCTACCTGTGCTACACCCGGTTCATCAACACGATGAAGCAGGAGCCCGTCGTCGAGCAGCTGCTGCCGCTGCCGGCCAAGGCCCTCGAAGCCGACAAGGCCGGTTATGGATGGGATTACATCTATGAACCGGACGCGGCTGCCGTCATCGATGAGCTGCTGGTGCGCTACGTCGAGGCGCTGGTCTACCAGGCGGTCGCCGAGAACCTGTCGTCCGAGCAATCGGCGCGCATGGTGGCGATGAAGGCGGCAAGCGACAACGCGGGTAGCGTCATCGGCGAACTGAAGCTGGTCTATAACAAGACCCGCCAGGCTGCGATTACCAAGGAACTCTCCGAGATCGTTTCCGGCGCGGCTGCTATCAGCGCCTGACGAAAACTCTTTGATCGCGGGGCGGTGGCGAGCGCGGGCGCGCTTGACGCCGCCTCCAAAGATCTTAACGAATTAAAACTATATCTGAAGGAACGAAAATGGCTGATGGCAAAATCGTTCAGTGTATCGGCGCCGTGGTCGACGTGGAATTCCCGCGTAACGCGATGCCGAAGGTCTATGACGCACTGAAAATGGAAGGCTCGGAACTGACCCTGGAAGTCCAGCAGCAGCTGGGCGACGGCGTGGTCCGTACCATTGCTCTGGGCAGCTCGGAAGGCCTGCGTCGCGGCATGAGCATCCAGAACACCGGCAAGCCGATCACCGTGCCGGTCGGTCCGGCCACGCTGGGCCGCATCATGGACGTGCTGGGCAACCCGATCGACGAGCGCGGTCCGGTCAGCCTGGAGCGCACCGCATCGATCCACCGCGAAGCGCCGAAATACGACGAGCTGTCGCCGTCGCAGGACCTGCTGGAAACCGGCATCAAGGTGATCGACCTGGTCTGCCCGTTCGCCAAGGGCGGTAAAGTCGGCCTGTTCGGTGGCGCCGGCGTCGGCAAGACCGTCAACATGATGGAACTGATCAACAACATCGCGAAGGCGCACTCGGGTCTGTCCGTGTTCGCCGGCGTCGGTGAGCGTACCCGTGAAGGTAACGACTTCTACCACGAGATGGCCGATTCCAAGGTCGTCGACCTGGAAAACCTGGGCAACTCGAAAGTGGCGATGGTCTACGGCCAGATGAACGAGCCGCCGGGCAACCGTCTGCGCGTCGCGCTGACCGGCCTGACGATCGCCGAGTCCTTCCGTGACGAAGGCCGTGACGTTCTGTTCTTCGTGGACAACATCTACCGCTACACCCTGGCCGGTACCGAAGTGTCGGCACTGCTGGGCCGTATGCCGTCCGCGGTGGGCTACCAGCCGACCCTGGCCGAAGAGATGGGCCGCCTGCAGGAGCGCATCACGTCGACCAAGACCGGTTCGATCACGTCGATCCAGGCCGTGTACGTCCCTGCGGACGACTTGACCGACCCGTCGCCTGCCACCACCTTCGCCCACCTGGACTCGACCGTCGTGCTGTCGCGTGACATCGCGTCGCTGGGTATCTACCCGGCCGTGGATCCGCTCGACTCGACCTCGCGCCAGCTGGACCCGCTGGTCGTCGGCCAGGAACACTACGAGACCGCACGCGCCGTGCAGGGCACCCTGCAGCGCTACAAGGAACTGCGCGACATCATCGCGATTCTGGGCATGGACGAGCTGGCACCGGACGACAAGCTGGTCGTCGCCCGCGCCCGCAAGATGCAGCGTTTCCTGTCGCAGCCGTTCCACGTCGCCGAGGTGTTTACGGGTTCGCCGGGCAAGTACGTCTCGTTGAAGGACACGATCAAGGGCTTCAAGATGATCGCGTCGGGCGAGCTGGACCACCTGCCGGAGCAGGCGTTCTACATGGTCGGCACCATCGAAGAAGCGATCGAAAAGGCCAAGAAGCTGGCTGCTTGATAGCTTAGCCTCTTCAAAGGACACACATGGCAAATACCATTCACGTTGACGTCGTCTCGGCCGAAGAGCAGATCTTTTCGGGCGAAGCCGAGTTCGTCGCGTTGCCGGGTGAATCGGGTGAGCTGGGTATCTACCCGATGCACACCCCCTTGATCACGCGCATCCGCCCGGGTGCCGTGCGCATCAAAATGCCGGGCCGCAGCGACGAAGAGTTCGTGTTCGTCGCCGGCGGCATCCTGGAAGTCCAGCCGAAAGGCGTGACGGTCCTGGCCGACACCGCGATCCGCGGTGCCGACCTGGACGAAGCGAAAGCCCAGGAAGCCAAGCGCCGTGCCGAAGAGCTGATGCTGAACAAGGACTCGCAGATCGACTACGCCAAGGCGCAAGCCGAACTGGCGGCGGCGATCGCCCAACTGGCGGCCATCGCCAAGCTGCGTCATAAAGGACGCTGATCGCTCTTCCGAGCGCCCCGAAAAAGCAGCCCGCGGGCTGCTTTTTTATTTCCAAAAACCGGGGTCAGAGCCCGGTTTTTGGAAATGACTTGCAGTACATTGCCAAAATTCGGGCTCTGACCCCGGTGCTCGCTGGCGCCGTCCGATGATGCAAACCTGATAAGCTAGCGTCAACGACAAGACAACGAATAACAGGCCATGCGAACCATCGAACAAATCCTCCGCGCCGCCCGGACCGTGGCTGTGGTCGGGCTTTCGAACAAGCCCGGGCGCGCCAGCCTCGAGGTCGCCAGCTATCTGCAGGCGCAGGGCTACCGCATCATCCCGATCAATCCCGCCTACGCCGGCCAGGCGATCCTCGGCGAAACCGTGTACGCCACGTTGCAGGAAGCGGCCGACGCGCTCGCGCCCGGCGGCGCGCGCATCGACGTCGTCGATTGCTTCCGCAAGCCGGACGAGATCCCGCCCATCGCCAAGGATGCCATCGACGTGCGTGCCGGTTGCCTGTGGATGCAGCTCGGCATCGAGAACCAGGTCGCCGCCGACCTGGCCCGCGCCGCCGGCCTGGATGTGGTGATGAACCGCTGCATGCTGATCGAGCACCGCAAGCTGGGCGAGCAGGCCGCATGAGCACGTCGATGCTGGAACGCTTCCGCGCGCCGAAGGACCTCGAGCTGCGCGACAAGGATGCCGGCGACACCCCGCTGCGCGACGACAAGAAGGGCAAGCTCAAAAACGGCGAGATCAAGGAACGCGAGCGCGCGCTCACTGCCGAGCTGACGGCCGAGGTGGCCAAGCTGCAGGAAAAACTGTACGCGGCGCGCGATCAAAAACTGCTGCTGATCCTGCAGGGCATGGACACGTCCGGCAAGGATGGGACGATCCGCGCGCTGTTCTCGCAGATCAACCCGATGGGCCTGCACGCCACCGGCTTCGTGGCCCCGACCGACAAGGAAAAGGCGCACGATTTTCTCTGGCGCGTGCATGCGCGCGTGCCCGCCAGGGGCGAGATCGGGATCTTCAACCGCAGCCATTACGAAGACGTGCTCGTGCCGCGCCTGTCGGGCGATCTCGACGACGACGCGCGCGAGCGCCGCTGCGCCCAGATCCGCGACTTCGAGCGCATGCTGGCCGGGACGGGAACGACGATCGTGAAGGTCTTCCTGCACATCTCCAAGACCGAACAGCGCGCGCGCCTGCAGGCACGCCTGGATGATCCGGAGAAACACTGGAAGTTCGATCCGGCCGACCTGGCCGCGCGCACCAAGTGGGATGACTACCAGCGCGCCTACGCCGACATGATCAACGCGACGGACCGCGACCATGCGCCGTGGTACGTCGTGCCGGCCGACTCCAAGACCCACCGCAACCTGATCATCGCCCACCTGCTGCTGGAGACGATGCGGGGCATGAAGCTGGCATGGCCGGCGCCCAAGGCGGACATGTCCAAGGTGAAGATCGACGACTGAGCCACGGGGCCGCGCGGATTGTCATAGAATGAAGATCCACCCACCCGCGCACCCTCCGATCATGCTCAAGACCACCGCTTTGCTGCTCACCCTCGGCGCCGCCGCGACGTTGTCCGCCACGATGCCGGCGCCCGCGCTGGCGCAGGCGCCCGCTGCCCAGCCGTCCGCCCATCCGGCCAGCTGCCCGGCCGTGCTGAAGCACACCTTCAACCGCCTGCAGGACGAAACGCCGCAGGACCTGTGCCAGTACAGCGGCAAGGTCGTGCTGGTGGTGAACACGGCCAGCTACTGCGGTTTTACCAAGCAGTACGAAGGGCTGGAAAAACTGTACGCGAAGTACGCGCCGCGCGGCCTCGTCGTGCTGGGCTTTCCGTCGAACGATTTTAAACAGGAAGACGCCGACGCCAAGAAGATCGCCGACCTGTGCTACAACACCTACGGCGTGAAATTCCCGATGTTCACCAGCACCGTCGTGACGGGCACGCGCGCCAATCCGCTGTATTCGGAGCTGATCAAGGCCACTGGCAACCAGCCCAAGTGGAATTTTAATAAGTACCTGATCGACCGGAACGGTAAAGTCATCGACTACTTCCCGAGCAAGGTGACGCCGGAAGATCCGACCCTGGTCGGCAAGATCGAGCAGGCGCTGGGCGGCTGACCCTTATCGATGCAGCACGGCCCTGAGCGGCCCGCGCAGCGCGTTGCAGACGACGATCTCCTGCGCCCGCGCGAGGCTCGCGCGCGTGAGCGGGCACTCGATCGCGTCCCACGCCGGATCGTCCAGCAGCACGCCGCGCATCACGCCGGGCAGCACGCCGGCGGACAGCGGCGGCGTGTACCAGCGGCCGCCGATGCGTACGAACACGCTGCTGCGTCCACCTTCCGTCAGTTCGCCGCGTTCGTTGAAGAACAGCGTGTCGAAGGCGCCCGCGCTTTCCGCCGCGCGCCACGCGGCGTCGTAGCGGCCGCGGATGCTCGTCTTATGGCGCAGGAACACGTCGTGCGCGTGCGTCGGCTCGTCCGCCAGCAGCAGTTGCACCGGCTCGTCCAGCGGCGCCAGCGCGCCCGTCTGCACGACGATCTCGCCGCTTGGCCGCAGTGCCAGGCGCACGCGGTGCGGGCCGTCCGGCAGCGCGGCGCAGGCTTCCAACGCGGCGGCGCGCGCGAGGTCGGGCTTGAACGGATGGCCGAAATACGCCGCGGAGGCGCCGAGGCGCGCGAGGTGGCGCTCCAGGTGGCGGCAACCGCCGGCGCGCGTGGCGTACATCGTCTCGAAGATCTCGAAGTCGTTCGGCAGCCCCGTGAGGAAGCGCGCCTTGAGCCGGCATTCCGCATACTCCGCGCCGGCGTCGCTGTCGTACACGATGCCCGCGCCGACACCCAGCTCGCCGTGGCGCACGCCGTTCTGTTCCGGCTGCAGCGTCAGGGTGCGGATCGGGACCGATAAACAGAAATCGCCGAATCGGGAGCCAGCGCGGGAACCGGCGCGCGCATCCTGCTGCCTGCCGAATCCGGCACCGGGCGGCGGCGGATCGATCCAGCCGATCGCACCGGTGTAGATGCCGCGCGCGGCCGGTTCCAGTTCGCGGATGATCTCCATCGTGCGGCGCTTGGGCGCGCCCGTGATCGAACCGCAGGGATACAGCGCGGCGAAGATGTCGCGCAACGCGGTCCCCGGCGCGAGCTGGGCCTGCACGGTCGACGTCATCTGCAGCACGCTGCTGTAGCGCTTCACTTCGAACAACGCCGGCACGCCCACGCTGCCGGTACGCGCGATGCGCCCCAGGTCGTTGCGCAGCAGGTCGACGATCATGAGGTTTTCGGCGCGGTTCTTCGGATCGGCCGCCAGATGCTGGGCGCGCACGGCGTTCACGAGATCGTCGCTGTCGGCCGGCGCCGTGCCCTTCATCGGCCGCGCCAGCAGGCGGCCGGCGTCGTGGCGCACGAACAGTTCGGGCGACAGCGACAGCACGGCGCGTCCGTCCGGCAGGCCGATCAGGGCGCCATAGGGCACCGGCTGGCGTGCGCGCAGGCGCGCGTACAGCGCGCACACGGGGCCGAAGGCGTCGAAGCGGAGGCGGTAGGTGTAATTGACCTGGTAGGTGTCGCCGGCCGCGATGTAGTCGCGGATGCGTTCGATCGCGTGCGCGAACGTGGCCTCGTCGACGTTGGCGCGCATGGCGCCGATGCCGGCCGGGCCGTTCCCCTGTTCCTGCGCGCGCGCCGCCAGCCAGTCGTCGACCTGGGCCGCATCGAGCATGTCGTAGCGTTCGAACAGCAGCACCTGGGCCAGCGGCGCGTGCGGCTCGCGCGCGGGCGCGCTGCCGACGAGCTGCTCGCCCAGTTCATAGGTCAGCACGGGAACGGCGTGCAAGCCGCGCGCGAGGGCATCCTGCATGCCGTCCAGCAGGCGCGGCCAGTCCTCGATGCGCTGGCAGGCCAGCATGCCCGCGTAGCCGTCGTACAGGCGCGAACGCGCCTGCGCATGGCCTTCAGGACTCGCGTCGTCGAGGAGGGCGAACACGGTGGCGTCCATGGCGGTATTCAGGCGGCGAGCAGCAGGGCCAGCTGCAGCGGACTGTTCTCGGTCGGGTGCTGTTTGAAGCCGCTCTTGGCGTAGCGGTGCCAGCGACCCGTCACGTAGGCGACGAGCATGGCGGCGCGCGCGGCCACGTCTTCCTCGCGCCCGTGGCCCTGCGTGGCGGCCACGCGCAGCGCCTGTTTGAACGCCAGCTCGACCTTGTCGTAGAACTGGTTCATGCGCACGACCAGGCGATCGTCCTCGCCGACGAGGGCGTCGCCGATCAGCACGCGCGTCATGCCGGGATTGTTGGCGGCGAACGACAGCAGGATCTGCAGCATCGCATGCGCGCGGGTGACGCCGTTGTCCTCGCGCTCCGCGGCCTGGTTGAACAGGGTGAACACGGTCGCCTCGATGAATTCGATCAGGCCTTCGAACATTTGCGCCTTGCTGGCGAAATGACGGTACAGGGCCGCTTCCGACACCGACAGCCGGGCGGCCAGCGCCGCCGTCGTGATCTTCTCGCCCTTCGGATGTTCGAGCATGGCCGCCAGGGCCTGGAGGATCTGCTGTTTGCGTTGGCCAGGCTTGGTGCTTGCCATGTTCTTAGACGTTTTCCGTGTGTGGTCGAAGTGCGAGCCGGCGCAGGTGCGCGGGCAGCCGAAGAACGGATTTTACTTTGACATCGACGTACCCGGGGCGTTTGACCATCTTCGGCAGCGGGGCTTTGCCGATCGGATCGGCGTAGCGCAGGTATTGCGTGACCCATACCGTGCGCACGCCGAGCTGCTTGGCGCGCTTGAGGTTCATGAGCGTGTCCTCGACGAGGATGCAGCGGCTGGCTGCGAGGCCGTGGCGGCGCAGCAGGCGGCGCAGCATCAGCTTCGACGGTTTCGGACGCAGCTGGCCGTGCACGCGCATGTCTTCGATCGAGACGTGGTGCGCGAACTGGCGCTGCAGCCCGAGGTGGCGCACCACGCCGGTCGAATACGCCGTCGGCGCGTTCGTCAGCAGGATCTTGCGGCCCGGGAGGCGGCGCAGCATGCGCTCCAGCCCGCGCTCGTAGCGCACCAGGTCGTGCAGCGCGCCGATGTCGTGCGTCTCGCGCAGGAAGTCGGCCGCATCGACGCGGTGGTGGCGGATCATGCCCAGCAACGTGGCGCCGTAGCGCTTCCAGTAGCCGACGCGGGCCGCGTTGACGGCTTCCTGGCTCGCCGGCGTGACGCCGTCGCCGAGCACGCGCGCGATATACGTGTTCATGTTGGCGCTGATCGCCGGGAAGATCGCGTGCGATGCGTCGTGCAATGTGTTGTCGAGGTCGAACAGCCAGACGGGAGAGGAGGGCGTGGGCACGGGAAAGGAAAACGGACAGAGGGATCCGCGATTATAGACAGGATCACTGACGAAAAAGAAAAAGGGTCCGACGAATCGGACCCTTCTCTGAATTCTGGCGGAGCGGACGGGGCTCGCCCACGTTCCGCGGGCCGCGGTTTCGCTTGCAGGCGAAACCCTTCGAGCCCAAAACCGTGCCTCCCGCAGGGGAGGCACTTTTTATGGGAGATGAATTCTGGCGGAGCGGACGGGGCTCGAACCCGCGACCCCCGGCGTGACAGGCCGGTATTCTAACCAACTGAACTACCGCTCCAGCTTTCCTGCTGTCTCGCTCATGTGACGCTTGTCATCGCGCCGCGAGTGTTCCTCATTTCCTGCTGCGGCGGGCAAACGCGCAGCGTGGACAAGAGTCTGTCTTATCCGTTACGTCAGGCATCGGGGATACCACAACAGGCGGGAATGGGAACAAATCCTGGTGCCCTTGACGTGGATTGAACACGTGGCCTCTCCCTTACCAAGGGAGTGCTCTACCACTGAGCTACAAGGGCAAACAACGTTTGTGGCGCTGTTGAGACGCCACAAAAATTCAATGCGAGCGGATCATAGTGCCAAAAGCCTGTTCGGTCAAGACTTCCAGCAACAAAGAGTGCTCGATGCGGCCATCGATGATGTGCACGGTATTCACGCCCGACTTGGCGGCGTCCAGGGCCGACGAGATCTTCGGCAGCATGCCGCCGGAAATCGTGCCGTCCGCGAACATCTCGTCGATCTCGCGCGCCGACAGGTCCGTCACCAGGTTGCCCTGCTTGTCCTGCACGCCGGCGATGTTGGTCATCATGATCAGCTTTTCGGCCTTCAGGATTTCCGCGATCTTGCCGGCGACGACGTCGGCGTTGATGTTGTACGCCTGGCCGTCCTGGCCGAAGCCGATCGGCGAAATGATCGGGATGAAGGCGTCGTCCTGCAGCGCTTTCACGACGGCCGGATTGATCGCCTCGATGTCGCCGACGAAGCCGATGTCGAGGAACTCGCCCGGTTTGTCCTTGTCCGGCATCGCCATCTTGCGTGCACGGATCAGGCCGCCATCCTTGCCGGTCAGGCCCACGGCCTGGCCGCCGTAGTGGTTGATCAGCATGACGATGTCCTGCTGGACTTCGCCGCCCAGCACCCACTCCACCACTTCCATGGTTTCTTCGTCGGTGATGCGCATGCCTTGCACGAAGGTGCCCTGCTTGCCGATCTTCTTGAGCGCGTTGTCGATCTGCGGACCGCCGCCGTGCACCACGACCGGGTTCATGCCGACCAGTTTCAGCAGGATGACGTCGCGCGCGAAGCCGTGCTTCAGGCGTTCTTCGGTCATCGCATTGCCGCCGTATTTGATGACGATGGTCTTGCCGTGGAAATTACGGATGTAGGGGAGTGCTTCGGCCAGGATCTGCGCCTTGATCTGCGGCGAGACCGCAGTCAGGTCGTTATTCTGGTCGTCGCCCGTCATCGAGGTCAGCGTAGCGTTCATTAGGGGTCCGAAAAAGAATTTGCGAGATTTTACAGGCATTAGCCTGCCGCAGTGATCATTTTAGAAGCTCCATGTTGTATTTTCTGGCGCCCGCCGTTAAGGTGCCTTACATATGGATACACGACGGTAATCTTTCACATGAGTACCTGTACCCGCTGCGGCGCCGAATTCGGTTGCGCGATGGTCGATGGCAACGACGGCGCACCGTGCTGGTGCACGCGCCTGCCGCCCGTCGCCGCGCTCCCGCCCGCGGGCGAAGCGGCCGGGTGCTGGTGTCCGGCCTGCCTCGAGCAGCATATCGCGCAACGGACAGCCAGGGCGCCGGATACGCCGCCGGCCACGTAACACACCGTCAGCGCGCGGTCCGGAAAAAACGCATCATTTCGCGGCTCGCGTTCGGCCCCCTGCCGTCTGTATAGCTGCCGCGCATGTCGCCGCCCGACCAGGCGTGGCCGGAACCGTGGATCACCCAGTGTTCCGCGTGGATACTGCCATCAGGCTTGCGGTGCACCGTGCGCGTATAGGCGTGGCCGTCCGGCACGGCACCGGGTTCGACGACGACGTCTTCCGACGGATGGCGTCGCCTTCGCTTGATCAGCTCGTCGCCATTGGCCGGGTGCACGGTCGTGTCGCGGTCGCCGTGGAACACGATGATCGGCAAGGATTTTCCCGGCTTGTGGTGCGTGCGGAAATCGCCTTTCATCGCGGCCATCGCCGAGGCCAGGTCGTGGGCGGCCGCGAACGGCAGGCCGGAGTGGACGCCGACGGCCGCATACAGGTCCGGATACAGCGTGCCCATGATGGCCGCCATCGCGCCGCCCGCGGACAGGCCCGCGACGAACACCTGGTTCGGATCGATCACGTAGCGCGCCATGATGTCCTGCGTGAGCCCGGCGATGATGGCGGGCTCGCCCTGGCCGCGCTGCTGGTCCGCCGCGCTGAACCAGTTCCAGCAGCGCGTGGCGTTGGCCTGCTGCGACTGGGCCGGATAGGCGACGAGGCAGCCGTATTCCTCGGCCAGCGCGTTCATGCCGGTGCCGAGCGCGAAGTCGTCGGGATGCTGCGAGCAGCCGTGCAGCATCACGAGCAGCGCCGACGGCTGGCCGGCATACGTGCTCGGAATATACAGCTTGTAGTCGCGGGTGCCTGCGTCGTTCGTATGGCTGGCGTCGACGAAGTGGCCGGGCAGGCCGATGGCCGCCGCGCCCGTCGACAGCGGCGGGAGGTTGAACGGGTTGGCGCTCTGGCCCAGGCGCGACAGGTCGGCCAGCATGTCGGAAAAGGCGTCGTAGGTCGATTGGTTCGAGGCGGGCGGCGCGACCGGCTCGACGCTGTTGACGGCCGCGGCCTGCATGGCGGTGGCGTTTTTGACGGATTCGCGGAGGACGGTGCGGGCAACGGCGGGGCCGCGGCGTATCAGGGATCGGGTCGCGGCACGCATTTGCGCCAGGAACTTGTGATTCAGGGTCATCGGCACTCCTTGTGGGGTGTGTCGGCAATGCCGCCGGCGCGTGGCTGAGGCATCGAGCGAGGGTTCAGTCTTGATGGCGAAGCTTGCGCGAACCTTACAGATGGGATAAGCGCAACGGACGAGTTCAGTCTACCCAGGCCGGCCCGCCGGTCAAGCGCGATTCGTCCGGATACGTTAATCTGCGCTCCATGTGTCCAATATTCCAACCCGGCATCTGTCTCGAGTGGCGCTCCCTGCCGTTCCACGATACCCCATTTTGTCCCGACCTGCCGGATGTGCTCGCCACCGGATATCTCGTCGGCAAGATTGCGCGGGTTGCGGCGTGAACGACGCAAGCGTGCCGCCGGAACGGCAAACGCCGGTCCCTTCTCCCTGCATCAACGTGTGCAAGATGTCGCCCGTCACGGGCTTGTGCGAAGGTTGTTTGCGCACGATCGACGAAATCGTCGCCTGGAGCCGCGCCGACGACGACTATAAACGCGCCGTGTGGGCAGAAATCCGCCGGCGTGAAGCGCACATCCCGTTCGATTGATGCCGACGTTGCCGCCAGCGGTCCGGGTGTTCGAGCGCGGCTGGCTGTCGTCCAACAACATCCTCATCACGGGACGGGACGGCGCCACGCTCGTCGACACGGGCTATGTGACGCACGCGGCGCAGACGCTGTCCCTCGTGCGCCACGCGCTGCAGGAGCGTCCGCTGGACCGCATCGTCAACACCCACCTGCATTCCGATCACTGCGGCGGCAACGCGGCCTTGCGCGACGCCTACCGCTGCCGCATTGCGATCCCGAGGGCGGAATGCGCGAAGGTCGACGCGTGGGACGAGGACGTGCTGAGTTTCCGCGCCACGGCCCAGCAGTGCCCGCGCTTTGCGTATGACGAGGCAATTCAACCCGGCCAGCGCCTGCGCATGGGCGACCTGGACTGGCAGGCGCTCGCGGCGCCCGGCCACGATCCGCACGCGCTGCTGCTGTGGTGCGAAGCGCAAGGCATCCTGATCTCCGGCGACGCCTTGTGGCGGAACGGCTTCGGCGTCGTGTTCCCGGAACTGGCCGGCGAACCCGGTTTTATCGACGTGCGCGCCACGCTGGACCTGATCGCGACGCTCGACGTTCGCGTCGTCATCCCCGGCCATGGCGCGCCGTTCGCCGACGTGGCGGCCGCGCTGGACCGCGCGTATTCGCGCCTGGATTACCTCGCGGCCGACCCGGTGCGCAATGCCGAGAACGCCGCCAGGGTGCTATTAAAATTTCTGCTGCTGGAACGGCGGCGCATTCCGCTGGCCGACGTCGAAACGTTGTGCGCCACGGTGCCGCTGCTCGTGCTGGCGCGCGAGCGCTTCTTGCACGGCAGCGGCGAAGACCTGGCGGACCGGCTCGTGCGCGCGCTCGTGAAAGCGGGTGCGGCGCGCGTCGAGGACGCTACACTCGTCGAACCCTGACGAAGAATTAGAGCCGGGTATCTAGCACGGTCGTGCTTTTTTAATCCATAATCGATGGGTCCGATCAACTATCGCGAGAAATCCATGGCGCTGCCTCCCG
The DNA here is from genome assembly GCF_034420155.1 of Massilia luteola. NCBI lineage: Bacteria > Pseudomonadati > Pseudomonadota > Betaproteobacteria > Burkholderiales > Oxalobacteraceae > Massilia > Massilia luteola. The sequence continues at coordinate 10,806 of NZ_JAXOFN010000045.1, read as the reverse complement.
TCCTGCAAAACCTGTCCTTACCCGTCATCGCGTCGCCGATGTTCATCGCCAGCGGTCCCGCGCTGGTGGCCGCGCAGTGCAAGGCGGGCATCGTCGGTTCCTTTCCCGCGCTGAACGCGCGCCCGGCCGCGCAGCTCGACACGTGGCTGACGGACCTGCAAGCGGAGCTGGCCGACTACCAGGCCGCGCATCCGGACAAGAACGTCGGGCCGATCGCCGTCAACCAGATCGTGCACCAGTCGAACGACCGCCTGGAACACGACGTGGACGTGTGCGTGAAGCACCAGGTCCCGATCATCATCTCGTCGCTGCGCGCGCCGCCGAAGGAAATGCTGGATGCCGTGCATGCCTACGGCGGCATCGTGATGCACGACGTCGTCTCGATCCGCCACGCCGAAAAGGCGCTGGAAGCGGGCGTGGACGGCCTGATCCTCGTCGCGGCCGGCGCCGGCGGCCACGCGGGCGCGCTGTCGCCGTTCGCGCTGGTGGGCGAAGTGCGCAAGTTCTTCGACGGTCCCATCGCGCTGTCCGGCTCGATCGCCACCGGCGACGCCATCCTCGCCGCGCAGGCGATGGGCGCCGACTTCGCCTACATCGGCTCGCGCTGGCTGGCCACGCGCGAAGCGAACGTCACCGACGCCTACCGCGACGCGATCGTCGAGTCGACGGCGGCCGACGTCGTCTACACGAACCTGTTCACGGGCGTGCACGGCAATTACCTGAAAAAATCGATCGTGGCGGCGGGGCTGGACCCGGACAACCTGCCCGTGTCGGACAAGAGCAAGATGAGTTTCGGCTCGGGCAGCGCGAAGGCGTGGCGCGATATCTGGGGCGCGGGACAGGGCGTCGGCCTGATGGATGATGTGCCGACCGTGGCGGAGATGGTGGCGCGGTTGACGCAGCAGTACCAGGCGGCCAGGGAGAGATTGGGCGTGCGGGCCTGATAAAAGGCGCGGCGCGTTGGCGCTGGCACGTCGCCCCGCGCAGGCGGGGGCGACATGCTTGTGACGTTCAGCCGAGTATCTTGTCCGCGTCGCGGATCACCCACAGTCCCGGCAGATTGCGCCAGTACCCGTGCGCATCCATGCCGAAGCCGACGACGAACTGGTTCGGCACCGTCAGGCCGACGATGTCCGCCTGCACCGGTTTTACTTTACCCAGATCTTTGTCGGCAAAGACGGCCAGGATCACCTCGGCGGCGCCCATGTCGAGCAGGCGCTGCTTCACGTGGGCCAGCGTTTCGCCTTCGTCGAGGATGTCGTCGACGATGATGATCGTGCGGCCCGTGACGTCCTGGCGCGGGATCACTTTCCACACCACTTCGCCGCCGCGATCGAGGTCGCCGTAGCGGGTCACGTGGATGTAGTCGAATTCGAGGGGAAAGCTCAGCTGCGGCAGCAGGTTGCCGGTGAACACCACCGCGCCGCCCATGACGCCCAGCACGAGCGGGAAATCGCTCGCCTCGTCGTTGTCGAAACGCTGGTTCAGCACGTCGGCGACGTGGCGTACGGCCGCTTGCACCTGGTCCGCGCTGACGATTTCCTCGGCGTTGGCCAGCAGTGCGCGGGCGCGGTTGTAATGAAAGTCTTGCATGATATTTCAGGGTCGGTTGTAGGATTCGATGATCCTTGGGTAGGCGATTATCCGCCAGATTGCGTCCGCGCGCGATGCCGGTGCGGACGGCGTATCATACCGATTTGATAAACCGAACCTCCAATTGAGCTCCATGCCAGCACCTGACACCCCCGATGTGCGCGCCGCGCGCCTTGCCCAGCTGCGCGCCGCGATGGCGCGCCACCAGGTCGACGCCGTCATCGTGCCGTCCGCCGATCCGCACCTGTCCGAATACCTGCCCGGCCGTTGGAAAGGCCGCGAATGGCTGTCCGGGTTCACGGGCTCCGTCGGGACGTTCATCGCCACGCGGGACTTCGCCGGCGTCTGGACGGACGGCCGCTACTACACGCAGGCGGAGCAGGAACTGGGCGGCACGGAAATCCAGCTGATGAAGATCCCGTCCGGCGCCAGCCTGTTGCACATCGATTGGCTGGCCGCCAACCTCGACGAAGGCAACACCGTCGCCGTCGACGCGCGCGTGCTGGGCCTGGCCGTGGCGCGCCTGCTGGGCGATGCGCTCGCCGCGCGTGGCGTCAAACTGCGCACCGACCTCGACCTGCTGGACGAGATCTGGAGCGACCGCCCCGGCTTGCCGCCCGCGCCGGTGTACGAGCACGTGGCGCCATACGCGGTGCTCGCGTGCGCCGACAAGCTGCACGCTACGCGCAATGCGATGGCGAAGCTGGGCGGCGAGCGCCATGTCATCTCGACCCTCGACGACATCGCCTATCTGTTCAACCTGCGCGGCGCCGACGTCAGTTTCAATCCCGTGTTCCTCGCGCACGCGCTCGTCGAAGCGACGGGTGCCACGCTGTTCGTCGCCGACGGCAAGATCGACGCCGGCCTGCGCGCCCGGCTCGAGCAGGATGGCGTGCGCGTGGCCCCGTACGAACAGGCGCAGCGGGCGCTCGCCGCGCTGCCGGCCGACAGCTCGCTGTTGATCGACCCGCGCCGCATCACGGCCGGCATGCGCGCCGCCGTGCCGCAAGGCGTGCGCGTGGTGGAGGCGATCAACCCGACGACGTTCGCCAAATCGCGCAAGCTCGATGCCGAGATCGACCACGTGCGCGCCACGATGGAGCAGGACGGCGCGGCCCTGTGCGAATTCTTCGCCGGACTCGAAGCGACGCTGGCCGATGCGCAGCGCGCGCCGCTGAACGAAGTGCACATCGACGAACGGATCACGGCCGCGCGGGAGCAAAGGCCCGGCTTCGTCAGTCCCAGCTTCGGCACCATCGCCGGCTTCAACGCCAACGGCGCGATCATGCATTATCGCGCCGCACCGGAACACTGCGCGGTGATCGAAGGCGACGGCCTGCTCTTGATCGACTCCGGCGGCCAGTACCTGGGCGGTACGACCGACATCACGCGCGTCGTCCCCGTCGGCACGCCGTCCGCCGCGCAGAAACGCGATTTCACGCTGGTGCTGAAAGGGATGATCGCCCTGTCCGTCGCGCGCTTCCCGCGCGGGACGAAAGGTCCGATGCTCGACGCACTGGCGCGCGCCCCGATCTGGGCCGCCGGCATCGATTACGGCCACGGCACCGGCCACGGCGTCGGCTACTTCCTCAATGTGCACGAAGGCCCGCAGGTGATCTCGCCGTCCGCGCCGCCGGAGCCGCATACCGCCATCGAACCGGGCATGATCACGTCGAACGAACCGGGCATCTATCGCCCGGGACTGTGGGGCATCCGCATCGAGAACCTGGTGCTGGCGCGCGTGGCCGACAGTGGCGTCGATGGTCAATTTGGTGAATTCCTCGACTTCGAAACGCTAACCCTGTGCCCGATCGACACGCGCTGCATCGACCTCTCGCTGATGCGCGGCGACGAGGTCGCGTGGCTGAACGATTACCACCGCAGCGTGCGCGCGCGCCTGCTGCCGCACGTGAGCGGCGCCGCGCGCGACTGGCTCGAACTGCGCACCAAGGAGATCTGACATGGCGAGCGCACGTTCCACCCGCGCCAGCGCCGCCGTCGAGCGGCTCAAACGACGCACCGGCGTGACCTCGTATTCGATGGCGCGCACCGGCAACGGTCATTTCTTTTTGTCCGAGAAACCGGGCGCGCCGCCGCTGTGCGCGCCGCTCGAGCTGGACGACTTCGTGGCGTTCGTCAACGGCCTCGGCCCGCAAGAGGTAAAACGCGTCAGCAAGCACGACGTCGAATTCGAAAAACAGCTGGTCAGGAAAAAGCCTTGACGGGCCCCGTATCGAATGACCTGGGCCTGACCTTGCCCGACCTGGTCGGGGCCTACTGGTCGCAGGCGGAACTGGCCACGAACGGCCTGATCCTGCTGAACGTGTTCGGCGCGCTGCTGCTGGGCCTCATGGTCGGCTATGAGCGTTCCTATCACGGCCGCGCGGCCGGCATGCGCACGTATGGCCTCGTGTGCATGGCGTCGTGCGCGCTGACGATCGTCGCCGGCTATCCGAGCCACTGGTTCGGCGGGCACGGTTCGTCCGTCGCGCTGGTCGATCCCACGCGCGTGGTCCAGGGCGTCGTGACCGGCATCGGCTTCCTCGGCGCCGGCGTGATCATGCGCTCGGGCTTCAACATCAGCGGCCTGACGACGGCGGCGTCGATCTGGTCGTCGTCCGTGATCGGCATCCTCGTCGGCCTCGGTTTCTACATGGCCGCGATGGGCCTGGCGTTTTTCTCCGCGATGATCATGATCTACCTGAACAAGGCGATCGGACTGCTGCCTTCGCGCCATGCGGTGGCCGTCACGCTGCACTTCAAGCCCGGCGTCTATCCGCAGGAAGAGACGCTGCGCCAGGCGGCGCTGGACCGCGGCTACGAAATCGCCGGCGGCTCGCTGACGATCTCCAGCGAGAAGGGCTGCCAGGAATGGCATTTCGTCGCGCTGGAACTGGCCGGCAAGCCGGGCGCGCCGCTGTCGCTGCTCGCCAGCGAACTGGCGACGTTCGAGGGCGTGGACGGCTTCCAGCTTTCGCACGCACGCAACTGACAAGGACATGCAAAGGAACACGATGACAGCCCAGGACGTTCTCGATTTCTGGTTCGGCGCCCCCGGCAGCCCGGAGGCGGGCCGGCCGCGCCGCGAATGGTTCATCAAGCAGGACGAATTCGACGACACCATCCGCACGCGCTTCGGCGCGACGATCGCCCAGGCGCTGGCCGGCGGCCTGCGCGAATGGGACGCACAGGGGCCGCAAGGCCAGTTGGCGCGCATCCTCGTGCTCGACCAGTTCACCCGCAATGCGCATCGCAATACGCCGTTGTCGTTCGCCGGCGATTCGCTGGCGCTGGCGGCGGCGCGCGCGCTCGTCGACGGCGGCGCCGACCGCGCGCTCGCGCCGCTGCAGCGCGCCTTCGCCTACATGCCGTTCGAGCACGCCGAGGACGCCTCCATGCAGGAGCGCGCCGTCGAACTGTTCGGCGTGCTGGCCGCCGAACAGCCGGGCTTCGACGAGATGCTCGATTACGCGCACCGCCACCGCGGCGTGATCGCGCGCTTCGGCCGCTTCCCGCACCGTAACGAGATCCTCGGGCGCGCCTCGACGCCGGAAGAAGTGGAATTCCTGCGCCAGCCGGGTTCGCGCTTCTGATGCTGCCAACCCTGAACATCGTCGGCGCCGGCCACGTGGGGCGCGCCCTCGGCCGCCTGTTCGCGGGGCGCGGCGTGTTCGCTGTCCAGGACATCAAAACGCGCGGCAGCGACAGCGCGCGCGCGGCCGCCGCGTTCATCGGTGCCGGTACGCCGGTCGCCGGCGCGTTGCGGCCGGCCGACGTGTGGATGCTGGCCGTGGCGGACGACGCGATCGCCGACGTCGCCGCCGCACTGGCGCAATCGGCGTCGCTGGCAGGGGCGGTCGTGTTCCACTGCAGCGGCGCGAAGGCATCGAACGAACTGGATGCGCTGCGCCGCGCGGGCGCCTCGGTCGCCAGCGTGCATCCGGTGCGCAGCTTCGCCGATCCGGCCGCCGTCGCGGCGGCGTTCGACGGCACGTTCTGCGGCGTGGAGGGCGATGCCGCCGCCTTGGCGGTGCTGCTGCCCGCGTTCGAGGCGATCGGCGCGCGGCCCGTGCGAATCGACTCGGCCGCCAAGACCGTTTATCACGCGGCCGCGGTGTTCGCGTCGAACTACCTCGTGACCGTCATGGATGCCGCGCTGCGCGCCTACCAGGCCGCCGGCATCCCGGCCGACGTGGCGCGCGAACTGGCGCGGCCCCTCGCCACCGAAACGTTGTCGAACGTGCTGAGGCTCGGGCCGGAAGCGGCGCTGTCCGGACCGATCGCGCGCGGCGACGCGGCGACGGTGGCGCGTCAGCATGCAGCGGTCGCGGCCTGGGACGGCCCGACGGGAGCGCTGTACGACGCGCTCGCCACGGCGACGTGGGACGTGGCGTGGCGCAAGCGTGCTTGTTAAATGAAGATTGGAGATGACATGGTATTGACCGCATGGGCGACGCTGGCCGCACTCGGCGTTTATTTCTGGACGGGCATCATGGCCGGCTGGGCGCGAAACAAATACCAGGTCCCGGCGCCGTCGATGGACGGTCCGCTGCCGTTCCAGGCCTTTCAACGGGTGCAGGCGAACACGCTGGAGCAGTTGCCGCTCGTGCTGGGCCCGTTGTGGCTGTGCGGCCACTACCTCGGCGACCGTTGGGCGGCCGCGGGCGGGCTGCTGTGGTGCGTCGGGCGGATCTTGTATGCGCTGGGGTATTACCGCGATCCGTCCAAGCGCGAGCTCGGCTTTATCGTCGGCATGGTCGCGTGCGGCGCGCTCGTCGCGGGCAGTGCGATCGGACTGTTGTCACAATAAGTTCACAGTGCGCTGTTGCAGTAGAGCAAAATCTCGAAAACCATTGGTCGACAAAGTTCCCATACTGCAATAAGCTGTGTCTGATTTCAATTTATTGAATGGCGGCCCGATCCGCCATGCGTGGAGGAAGACGGCATGCTGTTCCTGAAAAGCACCAGTGTCACCAAGGCACCCGGCATTTACGAAGTCGACGTGGCGGCCAAGCCGCCCGGCAAGACGTTTGGCGTATTCCTGGCCACCGACCCCGACAATCCGCCGCGGGCCGTGCTGACCGCCCTGGCCGAGCTCGGATTCGAGAACATCTACCAACAGAACTATATCCACAAGGATAAGGGCAAGGTGCTCGACATGCACTTCCAGAAGAATGGCACCGACCTCTTCAACGGCTGGAAGACGGACGAATGCGCCGCCAACCTGGCCGCGATCGACACCCTGTTCGGCAACGTCGGCATCAAGGTCGCGCCGCGCGTGATGAGCCTGGCCGAAGCCTACGCCTGATCCGGTTCACCCCTTCGCGTCGACGTGATCCACTTCGACGTGATACAGCGCCCACGGGCAGGCTGGAAAGCGCTGCGGCAACGGCAGCGCCGCCATCTCCGGGACCCGGTCGGCATCGTACACGGCCCATAGCGGCCCAAGGCCTCCCAGCGGCATCGGATTGCCGTCGATGTGCGTCGCGACGATGAAGCGCCGTGCGCGCGCCTGCGCGACCGGCAGTTCGACGTTGTAGCCGTCCACGGCGCGCAGCACCACGCTACCCTTGTCGTTCAATGTCGCCCCGACATGCGCCAGCACGTCCAGCAGCAGCGGGCCGCGCAGGGTATGCGGCTTGCCGTCGTATTCCAGCGTCGGGCGGATCGTCTGCGGCGGCAGGGCCAGCAGGCTGCCGTAATCGAAGGTCCACGCCTTGGTAAACGTGACCTGGTGCTTGTGCATCATCTGGTCCAGCGCCGGGTCGAGCGGACCGCGGTTGCTGCGCGCGATGGCGCCGGTGACCGTCAGCAGGGTGGGGCCGCGTTCGGACGGCCGTGCCGCCTGGCTGGCGATGGGAAAGGCGCCGGCGGCCGCCGCGGCGCCGAGGAACTGGCGTTTGTTCATGAGAAAATGCCTGGTCGATGGGATATCGCCATCATAGCAATATTGTCGAATGGATTTGTTTTCCACAGGTATAGAGCTGGTCGCTATCCCCATCGCGGATGGCGAACTGTCCATGCTGACCCAACTTCCCATGCCGATCGGCAATGCCGAGATCCTGGCGCGTCTCCTTGACGAAACGCCGTGGCGTGCCGACACCGTCGTTGTGTACGGCAAGCGCTACCTGCAGCCGCGCCTGACGGCCTGGTATGGCGAGGCGAGCTACACGTATTCCGGCCTGACCCTGCAACCGCTGCCGCTGACGCCGCTGCTGGCGCAGTTGCGCGCGGCGGTCGAGCACGTCACCGGACAGCGCTACAACAGCGTGTTGCTGAATTACTACCGCGACGGCGCCGACAGCATGGGCATGCACAGCGACGACGAGCCGGAGCTGGGCCCGCAACCGGTCATCGCCTCGCTCAGCTATGGCGCCACCCGCACGTTCCTCCTGCGCCATCGGCATACTAACCGCACCGTAAGACTCGACCTGACGGACGGCAGCCTGTTGTTGATGGCGGGGACGCTGCAGGCGCACTGGCAGCACGGCATCAACAAGACGGCCAAACTGGTTGGACCACGGCTCAACCTAACTTTTCGTTACGTGAGTTAAATTGGTTTTATCTAGGCTCAATTTTCTCTAAATAACTACTGAACTTAGGGTTATTAAGTTACATTCGATTACAAGTCTTACGAGTTCCGGACGGACTTCACCAATTTGCGCTGCTATCTTGACCACATCGCGATTCGCTGGAATTGCGAACCAGTCAAACAACGCAAAGGAATTCGCAATATGAAAAAGCTCATCGTTGCACTGATCGCAAGTACTGCCGCCATGGGCGCGGCCCAAGCCCAGACCACCCAACCGCACGCCTACGTCGGCGTCGGCATTGCCACGGCGGACCACGAGAATTCGTCGGTCGGCGGCTTGAGCAATGTCGACAGCGACGGCTACAAGGCGTCGGGCAAGATCTTCGGTGGCTATGAATTCGACCAGAACTGGGGCGTCGAAGCGGGTTACACCGACTTCCGCAACGCCGATTTCAATTACAGCGCCAACGGCACCAACGCGAGCGGCCGCACGAAGGGCTCCAGCTACTATGTCGCCGGCAAGTACAACATGCCTGTGAACGACCAGTTCGCCGTGTACGGCAAGCTGGGCCTGCAGCACAGCGAGCGCAAGCTGGAAAGCGCCGCCCTGAACCTCAAGGACACCGACACCGGTGCCTATGGCGCAGTCGGCCTGCAGTACAACCTCAACCAGCAGGTTGCACTGACCGCCGAGTATGAGCGCTACGGCAAGAGCAAGTCGTTCGGCGCCAAGGCCGACGCCTTGACCGTGGGTGCGCGCTACAGTTTCTAAGCGTCCCGGTTGACGTCGAGAAAAAAGGGCCTGCGGGCCCATTTTTTTTTGCTGTGCGCCCAGCATGGGCGCACTCTTGCGGGTGAAAGTCCCGCCGCAAGCTGACCACAGCGAGCGAAGTGAAGCGCAACTGCGGAAGAGTAATCGACCGTGGGGAGGAAGCGTGAATCGTAAATCATGAGCCGATGGACAAGAATCGCATAGAAGGCGCTGCCGAGCAGGGCGAGCGGGCGACAAACCGCGAAGCTCTTGTGGTCGAGGCGAAGCGGCGTAGATGCGGCGGTTGTGTGATGAAGGAGTGCGGCCCTTACCTGGGGACGCCCCGCCTCACGCCTGAAAGGGCGGCGGCGCTGCCGTAGCGGGGTCTCAGCAGAGGTCATAGTAGTTGGCGGTAGCGCCGGGAAGGCTCGACCCCGCCGACGAAGGACCGAACGAGTAGGAGTGTTGTCCGGCATGTCGATGCGACAGGCAATGCGTCAGATGCCCGCCAAGGCGGGGCGGGAGGCCGTAGGTCAGGGTGAAGCCTTGGCTGAAATCTCCAGCGACGAAGCCTGTCGCCCGCGACATGCGTCAGGAGACGCGGGATCAATGCTGCTGCATGCAGCGTTGAGAAGGGAAAACCTGCTGCAAGCGTTCAAGCGTGTGCGCGCCAACAAGGGCGCAGCCGGGGTGGATGGTCGGGACATCGACGAAACCTCGCGCTACCTGGCCGTGGCCTGGCCGGGGATACGCGAACAATTGTTGGCGGGGACGTACCGGCCCAGCCCGGTACGCAGGGTAACGATTCCGAAGCCCGACGGTGGCGAGCGCGAGCTTGGCATCCCGACGGTGACGGATCGGCTGATCCAGCAGGCACTGCTCCAAGTGCTGCAACCGATTCTTGACCCCACATTTAGCGAGCACAGCTACGGCTTCCGCCCAGGCCGGCGTGCGCAGGACGCGGTACTTGCCGCCCGAGCGTACGTCCAGTCGGGGCGGCGGATCGTGGTGGATGTGGACCTGTCGAAATTCTTCGACAGGGTCAACCATGACATCCTGATCGACCGCTTACGGAAACGCATCGACGACGCTGGCGTGATCCGGCTGGTGCGCGCCTATCTGAACAGCGGCATCATGGACCATGGCGTGGTGCAGTCTCGGCATGAAGGCACGCCGCAAGGCGGTCCGCTCTCGCCCTTGCTGGCCAATGTCCTGCTCGATGAAGTGGACAAGGAATTGGAACGACGCGGCCATTGCTTTGCGCGCTACGCCGATGATGCGAACGTGTACGTTCGCAGCAAGCGTGCGGGCGAGCGGGTGATGGTGCTGTTGCGCCGCCTCTATGCCAAGTTGCACCTCGTGGTCAACGAAACCAAAAGCGCGGTCGGCAGCACCTTCGGTCGCAAGTTCCTCGGTTACAGCCTGTGGGTGGGAAGGGGGAGGGTGGTGAAATTGAAGGTCGCGGAGAAGCCGCTGGCAACATTCAAGCAACGCATCCGCGAACTGACAAGACGCTCTGGCGGCCGCAGCATGCTCCAGATCGTCGAGAGGCTGCGCTCCTACATGCTTGGCTGGAAAGGGTACTTCAAATATGCCGAAACCCCGAAGATATGGAGACAACTCGACGAATGGCTGCGTCACAGGCTCCGGGCGATCCAGCTCAAGCACTGGAAACGCGGGACGACCATGTATCGGGAACTGCTTCGACTCGGGGCAATGCCTGCTGTTGCCGAGCAGGTTGCGGCAAATAGCCGTCGCTGGTGGCGCAACGCCGACCGGCTGTTGAAGTCAGTCCTTACGGTTGCCTACTTCGACCGGTCGGGAGTACCACGCTTGTCCTGACCTCAACTACTCGAACCGCCCGGTGCGGACCCGCATGCCGGGTGGTGTGGCAGGGGCGCAGCTAACATTAGCTGCCCCCTATGCCGAT
>NZ_JAXOFN010000044.1:0-48365 GCF_034420155.1 Massilia luteola | reverse complement strand
GGTTGCTTGGCACCTCGAAAGATGTTTTTGGCCCGGCCACAGGCAATTGTTCAGCAAGTCGGCAGTATTTCTTTTGCCTTCCGGCACTCAGGACGCACGTCGGGTGTCGGTGACCGTAAATCGCCGGCCAGCCAGTACCAAATTGGCGAAGCCGAACAGCGTAAACAGTTGTGTCGTGTTCTTGGCCAAGCCGCGATAGCGCGTCTTCCGATGACGGAACAGGTTCTTGATGACATGGAACGGATGCTCGACTTTCGCCCGCACGCTGGCCTTGAGATGCTCCAGTTTTTCGAGCATGCGGCCGAGCTTGTTCTTGGGCAGGGCCTTGCGCTTGGAGCGCTTCATCGCCACGTGCCAGGTCACCGATTTGCCGAGATTCTCTGCACGTTTCTCGACGCCTTGGTAGCCGGCATCGCCAAGCGCCGCAGATTCATCGCCGTGCAACAACGAGCCCGCTTGTGTGACGTCGGCGACGTTACCGGCAGTGCCGATGACGGTATGCACGAGGCCGGACGCGGCGTCCACTCCCACGTGCGCCTTCATCCCGAAATGCCACTCGTTGCCCTTCTTCGACTGGTGCATTTCCGGATCACGCTTGCCGTCCTTGTTCTTGGTCGAAGGCGGCGCCGCGATCAGCGTGGCATCCACAATGGTCCCCTCACGCATCATCAGACCCTTCTCGGCAAGGTGGCCGTTGATGGTGTCGAAGATCTTTTTCGTCAGCCCGTTAGCTTCGAGCAGATGCCGGAATTTGAGCAGCGTCGTCGCGTCCGGCGCAGACTCCCGATTGAGGTCGATGCCGACAAAGGCGCGGATGGCCTGGCTGTCGTAGATCGCGTCTTCAATGCCCTCATCCGACAGCCCGAAACACTGTTGGGCCACATACATCCTCAGCATGCGTGCCAAGCCGATCGGCGGGCGGCCAGCACCGACGATCTTGGGGTAGAACGGTTCGATTGCCCGCTGCAGCGGCTCCCACGGCGTGATCTTTTCGATCTCCGCAAGAAAGCGGTCGCGCCGCGTCAGCTTCTTCTTGTTTGCGTATTCAAGGTCCGAGAAGCTCTTTTGCATGATCGACACGACAGCGTTGGATGGGTTGAAATTATCGCAGATGGGCAGGCCTGTGGCACCTGCGGCGGATGAATTGATCAGCGGCTCCCTAAGGGAGAACGAGTGCGCGTTCCTACTCTTGAACAGTACGTTTACGTCAAGCAAGGGGAGGCTGCATTGGTTCAGTGGCATGACACTCATATCAAATATATCGCTACAGCTGGGCTCGGCCCATGCGTAGCTGTGCTTGTGGTCAGCGAGCTATACATTGGCCTTGCTCATATAGATAACACTAGTGTGATACATGCAAAGACTTTGGCGGCGTACGCCCGGGGTACCATCGAAAATCCGACCGACGTTTACATCGCTTCATCAGTGGATCCAGGTAACGAACACGGAGACCCATCGACATTTGCGATTTTTAAAGCAATGGCAGAGGTATTTCCCAATCATGTGCGTGTAGCAACTACGGAGATAGCTTGGGATCTAAATTTATTAAAAGCATTGTTCAGGTTTGAATTAAGGGAAGATGCAGCTATCCAGAACGTGTCAAGATGGAATTTACCTAATTAAGAAATATGAACGTAACCCACGTATAGACCGTTAGCGGTAAGGCGATTAACGACTGCGTCAGCATGAGGGCACCTCGAAAAACCTCGGCTGACCTGACGACGGCTGGGTAAAATCTTGACATCGAACGAGCCAGCGAGTGTCGTCATGATGAAACCCCGGATCAGCCTATTTGCCGAGCAGGAGCGCGAAGACCGGCGAGCAAAAATAGGCGATCCTTTGGTAGGACTGGCCGAGCACGTCGATTTCGACGCACTGGCCGCTCGCATTGATGCAGCCGCGCCGAGGCCTTCTCGTGCCAAGGGTGGTCGTCCGCCTTACCCGACAGTGCTGATGATCAAGATCCTGGTGCTGCAACAGTTGTACAACCTGGCCGACGACGCCCTGGAGTACCACCTGCCCAATCGCCATGCGCCTGTGGATCGGACTACACCTGCCCCGGTTATCGCTCGGGGTCTTCACACCGAGCTGGTCCACTGACACCGGCAGCGTCGTGCTCGAACACGAGCGCGTGCTGGTGGCCTTGCAGGAAGCGCTGGACGCCGGCGTGCGCACCGGCATGCGCCGCGGCCGCGTGCTGATCGACGTTCTGCCAGCAACGCCTTGCACCGAAGTCGTGACCGCTGGGTTCTTATGGGAAATGCGCGTCCGCTATGATCCGTGTTATCCATTGGATACCTTCGCGGTGGCGGGCGAGGTATTTGATGAGCCCAGGCGGGATTTTTCGTAGCCGCATTTCCTGTCGAATTCCTAAGGCTGATGCGTCAGCCGGGGCCAGCGCGGGGCTGACCAGCAGGGCGCCCGTATCCGAGAATGAAATCAGCTTTCGATCGAATAGCTTGTCGAGATTCGGGCTCAACAGAAGGCCGTTATCCAGATCAAGGCGTTCGTCGTTGGTTTCGCATTCGCGCCACGGAACAATATGGGACGCGATCAACGTGGTTTCCGGACCGCATCCGAGCACGCTGCAGGTGCCCCACCGGGCTACCAGCTTCTTCCGGTACGACCCTTGGCCAACGCGCGCAAGTAGGAGTCGCTCCTTTTCGGTTGCGGAAACCGGACCGATGATTTCCTCCGCCGCTCTGTCGGAAATGTAGTCAGCAAATGCAAGCTGCGTGGAGCGCGCCGGATCGCGGACGGCATTCGGGTGGAGTGAGCCTATGCCCGAGTAGTACCTGTGCACGAGCGAACATCCTGCATGGGAAGGCTTGTGTTCAAAATGGGCAGCGTTGCGCCCGTCCTTGCTTTCTTGCATCAAGACGATGGGGCCGTGGCATTCATGGCATCGAAACAGCGCTGATCGCCGATGCGGATAGACGGCCGATACCGGCCACATTTCCCATTGATCCCCGGTCCAGATTTGGCAACTCTTCTTGTCAGCGTAGGTTTGCATGCGGGTTGTCTTTCATGCGGAAAGCAGATCGATATATGACTGATAGCCGAAGCTACGGTTCTTGCGCTGGCCTGTCATCTCGCGCACGATGCCAAGGTCGGCGAGGGCCTTGACCGCCGCGTTGGCGGTCGGGTAGGTCGTCGCCAGGCGCTGCTTCACCTGTTCGACGGTAAAACGCGGCATCATGGGCAGCGATTCAAACAGGCGGTAGGCAACGGCGCCGGCCTTGGGTGACTCCAGCAGCCGGCGCCGGTCATTGGTGATTAGCGTCGCCAGGTCCACGATCGTGCGCTCCGCTTGCGCCGCCGCTGCCGCGACTGCCTCGAGGAAGAAGGCGATCCACGCTTCCCAGTCGCCTTCGGTACGTGTGCTTGAAAGCAGGCGGTAATACTCGGCCTGGTGCCGCTTGAGGTGGCCACTGATGTAAAGCAGTGGCGCCTGCATCAAGGACCAGTGCTCCAACAGGGCGGAAATCAGCAGCCGGCCCATCCTGCCGTTACCGTCGAGGAAAGGATGAATGGTTTCGAATTGCGCGTGCACCAGCGCTACTTTGACGAGGGGCGGCAGTTCGCCGTGTTCCCTGTGGACGAAACGCTCCAGATCGGCCAGCAGCTCCGGCACCCGTTCGGGCGGTGGCGGCACAAAGACGGCATTCCCGGGGCGCGTGCCGCCGATCCAGTTTTGCGAGCGGCGTAACTCTCCAGGCTGCTTGCCCGCGCCGCGCACGCCGTCCAGCAACAACCGGTGCGCTTCGCAGATGAGGCGCGCGCTGATGGGGAGGCCGTCGTCCGCCTGCAAATTTTCGCGCACGAAGCGGAATGCGCGCAGGTAATTGGTCACTTCTTCAACGTCGTCGGCGTTGTCCACCTCGATTCCGGCCTCGTTTTCGAACAGGTCGTCGAGGGTCGCTTGCGTGCCTTCAATCTGCGAGGTGAGCAATGCCTCTTTGCGCACGGCGGCGTAGAGCAGCCAGTCTTCGGAGGGGACCAGACCCGAAACGCCGTTGAGTCTGGCCAGCGCCAGTTCAGCCGCGCGGTTGTCGGCGGCATAGGACTCAGGCGCGACTGGCGGCGCAGTGGGCGGCAAGGGGTTGGGCACGAAAGCGTGTACACTCTCGCCTAGAGTTGTCGTGGTGACAATCGAACCGGTAGATCGGGACATTTTAAAGAGTCCTTTAATATGAATGGATATATTAAAGCATTCTTTAATTTACGGCTTGGGGTAAACAAGAGATCTTTCAGACCCGGCGCTTCGGCCACGAAGTGAACCGCCCCGACTTTCGTGGAGGCCGGTTGGTGTAAATCAGGCTTGGACGACCTGACTGTTCAGCTGCTTGTAGTAGTTTGCCTCAGCCTCGGCCGGCGGTATATAGCCGAGCGGTTCGGGCAAGCGGTGGTGGTTGAACCAGGACATCCATTCCGGCGCAGCTACTTCGACGGCCTCATGTGTTTTCCAACGAGCGCGTCGGTGTATCAACTCAGCCTTGTGAAGCCCGTTGATTGTCTCGGTCAGGGAATTATCGTAGCTGTCGCCCTTGCTGCTCACGGACGGCTCGATGTCGGCTTCTGCCAAGCGTTCGCTGTACTTTATCAACACATATTGCGAGCCCCTACTGTTGTGATGGACCAACGCGTTTCATTCCGGCTGACGGGCGTACAGCGCCTGCTTCGGCGCAGCGAGGACGAAGTCGGCTCGCGTTGAGCTGCGGACATGCCAGCCGACGATCCGGCGGGCGTAGACCTCGATGGGGAAGGTTGCATACGCGAAACCTTGCTAGTGGCCTCAGCTAGTCAGAGCAGCTGAAGCGGATTCGGTCGCGAAATATTATGCAAGCATAATTATTTGAATTATGCTTGCATGCAGATTTTTAGTCATGATAGGATGCAAGCACCACAACATATGAGGATTGCTTGCATGTCCGAGTCTGAGAAAAACTTGAGTAAGGCGAAGGGGGGCGTTGCCCGTGCCAAGGCGCTAGACCCCGAGGCTCGTAAGGCCATCGCAAAAAAAGCCGCCGTAGCCCGGTGGGGCGCAAAACCGCTGCAGGCAACCCATAAAGGAAATTTTAAAGACGACTTCGGGATTGATGTCGAGTGCTACGTCTTAAATGACGAGAGCAAGACTGCCGTTATCAGTCAGCGAGGTATGGGGTCGGCGATTGGCCTTGGCGAGGGAGGTAGTCGTCTGCCGGCCTTTATCAAGGGCAAAACCATTTCGCAATATGTCGGGCAGGAACTACGTGAGAAACTGGAAAAACCTATTATTTTTCAAGGGCTTGGGGTTGGTACCAATGCCCAGGCAAAAGCCCAAACGTACGGATACGACGTCACCATCCTTATCGACTTGTGTAAGGCCATCATTAGTGCCGAAGCGGATGGGAAGTTGCTCAAGAGCCAGGAAGCGTTCGCTCGTCAGGCGCATGTGATCGTAGGCGCGTCGGCAAAGGCTGGTATCAAGGGGTTAGTGTATGCGCTGTCTGGATACGATGCGACCCGCGAAGAGATCATCACGGCGTTCAAGCACTACGTGCAGCAAGAGGCTAAAGAATATGAGAAGGAGTTCCCGCCGCAGTTATACGAGGAATGGTATAAGCTGTATGATTTGCCGAAGTTCGAAAGGGGGCGCCCTTGGGAGTTTAAAATCCTTACGCTTAACCACGTCTATTTCCCGCTGGCCAAGAGTAACGGCAAGCTCCTGGAGTTAATGCAAGCGAATAAGGCCGCCAGTGGCAACCGTACGAAGAAGCTGCACCAATTCCTTTCCGAGATTGGAACCCGCGCATTGCGCATTCACCTCGGCCGTATTCTTGAAATGGTCGAATCATCAAAAACCAAGGAGGAATATGAGCAGAAAATTCGAGACCGGTTTGGTGACCAGAAAGAATTCGACTTTGGCTGAGAACTAATCTCGTAGGAGCATGGCCGAGAGGATCGTCCCGGCGCTCGCTACAGCCAGTTCGCTACTCGACCATGATGCGAACACGTCCCTCGTCGATGTTGACTGAACGAGCACGTGCCATCCCGGCACCGCGCACTTGTGCCGACCGGCACTTGATCATGTGCCGATCGGGCAGGAGTTGAACCTTATGCCCATCTTTGGCCGTGTAGTGGAGAGGGGACAGCAGCTTGGCTTCGTTGGGCTTCGACGTCGACTTCGATGCGTCACCCGGAGTTGCATCCTGATGCCGCGGTAGCGGAGCCGGGGCCGATGCGCGCTGGCTTGGACGAACGCTGCACTGAGGGCGCGTGCTAGTCCAAGAACGCGGCCCTCATGTGCGCTCGCGCGGCCAGGTGCTGAACGCAAAGACCCAAAGCAGATGAGGTTCAGAACTACAACAAAGCTGAGCAAACTCCAGGTGCTGTTGAGGCCACCGACCAGAACGAGCGTATTGTCGCTACGATGCTTCTTCCGCGCTGACGGCGCCTTCCCGTCCTTTTCCTTCTTGAACATGCGGCGGCGCTGCTGTGAGCCTACCGGCCGCCTCGCCCGCCATGATCCTGCGCCGCCAGAACCGCTCCCGCGCATAGCGCGTCACTGCCGCATAAGTCTTGCCACGGCGCTGCCGATACCGGGCGCCCACCGCGCGCATCTCGTCGAGGTAGCGCGCGCGCGCATCGGCGGCGCCGTCGATGTGCCGCTCGATGGCATGGGCTGCGCTTTCGGCCGTCGCCAGCGCGTTGAACAGCCCCTGGGATGCGATCGGATCGAAGGCCGACATCGCGTCGCCGACCGCAAAGAAGCCTGCGGGCAGTCGGCCCAAGGCGCCGGGATCCAGTCCACCACCACCGGCCGGCTGCGCGTGTACCGGAAAGTCCAGCGTCGCGGGGCGGATCTCGCCGAGCAAGGGATGACGATGGGCTTTGGCGAGCAGCCGCGCCGGAGCGCGCAGCGTTTTCAGCTCGTCGTCGTCGCTGTCGAGGTGCAGTGCCAGCACGCGTTTTCCCGACGGCACGCGCACGCTGTACCACCAGCCGTTGGTGTCGGCGCAGATGCGGGTGACCTGGTCTTCATCGCGCTCGTCCGCGGGCAGGTGCGCGTACAGGCAGACCAGCCGATCCTCGCCATGCCGGGCCAGCCCGAGCTGCCTCGCGGCGATCATGCTCCGGCCACTGGCATCGACCAGCACCGGCGCGCGGTGCGTGCGACGGCACGGGGGTGCACCGGCTTGCTCCGGACTCTGGAAATCGACACGCCATCGCCCGTCCTCGTGCGCCACCTCGAGATGCCGGACGTGGTTGTCCAGCGCCGCACCTGCCGCCAAGGCGGCCTCGCGCAGACCGGCGTCGAAGCGCGCGCGATCCAGATGCCATCCCGCACCGAGGGGATCGCGCACGGGATCGAACCACGTCGGCGGGCCCGCGTGCCACTGCGCGACGGACGCGCCGCGTTCCACATGCCCCTGGACGAGAAAGCGCTCGTAGATCCCGAGGCGCTGCAACAGCATGCGGGCCGCGCCCGGCAACGATTCTCCGATGCGCGCGGTGTCGATCGCCCGCGCCTGCGGCCGGTCCAGCAGCAACACGCGACACCGCGGCCGCAAGCGCCGGGCCAGCGCCGCGCCGGCCGGCCCGGCGCCCACGATGATCGCGTCCCAGTCCGTCGGCACGCGGTCCGGCGGGCGGGTGTTCACGCCGAGTGCTTTGGCGTGCCGCGCCGCGCCACCTGGCGCATCTGGCTGTCGGTGGCCTTGCGTTCTTCGCTGGACATCGGCTGTCCGCCGCGATCCTCGACCTGCATCACCGGGGGGAAATCGGGGTCATCGGGAATGCCTTTGCGTACCTCGACGATGCCTTGCCGGTCGAAATGGCTCACCATGGCCTGCAATTGCTGCTGATACCCGACGCCCAGCGTCCGGTCCCAGTCCATCCGGTCGTTGAACGCCGCCAGGCGCTCCGCGCGCGGCAGTTCCTCGTCCATGACCTTGTCGTAGTTCTCGACGCTCAGCACCTGGTTCGGGACCCGCGCCGGCCAGAACGTGGGCAGGTACGGGTCGTACTGCGGGTCGTAACCCGAGCGGCAGCTGGCGGTGTCGGTTTGCCAGGGTAGCGCCATCCAGCGCGTGACCGAACCCGGAAACTGTCCGTACAACGGCCCGTTGAAGGAACAGGCCTCGGATGGCGTCAAGGTCTTGCCGTAGTCCGGTTCGGGATCGTCCTTGGCGCGGTGGCGCCAGCGATAGGGCTCGCTGTACATCGAGGCATGGCGCACCGGCCAGGTCATCTCGCACCCGGGATGGAATGCGTCGGCCAGGCAGAATTCCAGCGCGGCGCGATCCAGCATGGCGGGCTGCTCCTCCAGCGGCACGGCGGCGATGTCCTGGTGGGGACCGGCCGCCGCATCGGGATCGTAATCGGCGATGAAGTGGCCGTCGGCCCAGCGTTCGAGCATCGCCAACTGCGTGGTCGTCAGCGCATTCATGGCCCGCGGGATCGGCGGCATCGGTACATCCATCGCATCGCCATAGGTCCACGGCCACGGCTTCATCGACGCGTCCTCGTATTGCGGGTTGCGGAATGCGTTGGCGACCGTCTTGCGCAGTTGCGCGTACGTGTCGCCCTCCTGCGCGAGCTTGCGCAAGTACGCCGGCGCGAGGAAGTACTGGGGCATGCCGTAGCCGAAACCTGCCGCGAAGCCGGCGTTCATCCATTGCAGGTCGCACAGCGCCTTGAAGATGGGCAGCAGGTCGTTCTTGAACGAAGGCCGCGTCGGCACCGGCAGCTGGCCGGACTGGACGGCGACGTCGGTCATCAACGCATACATGGTGCGCACCGATTTCTGCTGGGGCCCGTAATTCGGTGGCGCCACGACCACCCATGCCGGCGCGACGCGCAGTTCGCGTCCGCCGACCCGCACGCGCGCGGTCACCGGGCCATCGCTGGTGTCGTCATACCAGCCATCGTTGTTCGCGAACGTGGTGGGCGCGCAGCCGTCGAACGATGCCGACTTGCCGGACCCGCCGAACACCCACAAGCGGCCGCGCGGATCGGTGCGCAACTCGCCCAGGGGGACCGGAATGCCCATGAAACTGCCGCCATCGAAGTGATACGCCGGACCGGCGGCGCCCGGCGCGTCGATGCTGCGGGGGCCGGGCTGGATCGACAAGGTTCCGCGCTCGGGGAATGGCACGTTCGCGTTGCGGCGGGTGGAAGGCGGTGCGGTCGCCGCTTCCGGGATGTCCAGCGCCAGCTCGAAGTTGTACCAGGCCGCTTTGTGGTTGGCGAGTTCGACCGTCCACTCGATGTCGACACCATCTTGCATGGCCAGCTCGCACAGCACGCGCCCCTGGGCGTCGTAGCCGTAGATGCGGAATTCCGCCACTTCGCGTTTCAGCGCGCCGGTGCCGTCGCGGTAAAAATTCTCGGGCCTAGGCAGCGGGTCGACCACCTGGGGCCCCACATAGAAGCCATCCTCCTTGCTGGAATTGCCGACCCGCGCGATGCCGACCGACGGGTGGATTTTCGCGTACGCGATCTGTTCGGCGAACTTGGTTTCAGTACTCACGAGTGCCTCCTTCAGGTTGGGTCGAAACGATGGGCGAGCGGGCGGCCGGTTTCGTGACAACACCGGCTCATGGAGAACGTCTTGCGAATACTTGGCGGTGAAGGATAGCAAGGATCGTAAAAAAGTCTATCAACCCTGCATGATTTTTCCGATTTTTTCGATTTTACCGATGCGCCGGATTGGGGTGCGTTGCGGCACATCGTTCCGAATGTGTAGCATTTTTTCAACTCGGGCACCGAATCGATGAATGTTTGTAGTAAAATTTCATAACATTGTATTTCTTGCTGCACCGCACACGGTGATACGGGTTTGTATATATAAGCTATTTCGCGCTGACGCGAGTTACCCGGTGCGTGTTCTGTAAATTATTTACATTTTGCGTCGTCCCACGACGCATCGATCTGGAGAGCTTGGAATGAGCGTTGAAGAGGCACGGAACTTCAAGGAAGAGTTGCTGGGGCGGGACATCCGCCAGCTCGGCCGCATGCTGGGGGAAACGATCCGGGCCCAGGAGGGCGACGGGGTATTCGACCGCATCGAGTCGATCCGTAAGAGCGCCATCGGTTTCCGGCGCGACCAGGACGGCAGCGCGCACGAGGAACTGGCGGCGATCCTCGCCGGGATCTCGTCCGACGAGCGCACCCAGCTGATCCGCGCGTTCACCTATTTCTCGCTGCTGTCCAACATCGCCGAAGACCAGCACCACATCCGCCGCAGCCGCGCGCACCTGTCCGCCGGATCGGCGCCCAAGAAGGGCAGCATCGCGCATGCCGTCGACGGCGTGTTCGGCGCCGGCCGCATGGACGACCTGCCTGCCTTCTTCGACAACGCGCACATCAGCCCCGTGTTCACGGCGCACCCCACCGAAGTGCAGCGCAAGAGTGTCCTCAACTGCCAGATGGCGATCGCGCGCCTGATCGGCGAACGTGACCGCACGCAGCTCACGCCCGACGAGGAACAGGACAACGACGAAGCCCTGGCGCGCGCCATCCTGACCCTGTGGCAGACGCGCCTGCTCCGTCCCGCCAAGCTGTCGGTGCTGGACGAAGTGGAAAACGGCCTGTCCTTCTTCGACTACACGATGTTCAGGAGCCTGCCGCGCCTGTACTGCGCGCTCGAGGACACGCTGGCGCAAAAGGATGACGCCTGGGCCGGCACGGAACTGCCGTCGTTCATGAAAGTGGGCAGCTGGATCGGCGGCGACCGTGACGGCAACCCGTTCGTCACCGCGGACATCCTGCGCGCCACGCTCAAGGCGCAGTCGACCCGTGCGCTCGATTTCTACCTGCCCGAGCTGCACACGCTGGCGTCGCAGCTGTCGCAGGCGCAGTCGCTGTGCGGCAGCACGGAGGCGCTGCGCCGCATCGCCGAACGCGCGCCGGACAACTCGCCGCACCACCAGGACGAGCCGTACCGCCAGGCGCTGCACGGCATGCATGCCCGCCTCGTGGCGACGCGCGACTGGCTCGTCGCCGGCGCGGCGGCCCCGGACGCGGCGGCGTACGCCAGCGCGGCCGAGCTGCTGGCCGACCTGGACGCGATCCACGAATCGCTCGTCGCCAACGGCGCCCGTCAACTGGCGCGCGGCCGCCTGCGCCTGCTGCGCCGCGCCGTGAAGGTATTCGGTTTCCACCTCGCGCCCGTCGACCTGCGCCAGAACGCCGACGTGCACGAACGCGTGATCGCCGAACTGCTGGCGCAGGCGCGCCCCGGCGTCGATTACCTCGCGCTGGACGAAAGCGCGCGCTGCCAGGTCCTGCTGGACGAGCTGCAGTCGCCGCGGCTGCTCGTCTCGCCGTTCGAAGCGTATTCGGAAGACACCGCGTCCGAACTGGCGATCCTGCGCGAGACGAAGCGCGCGCACCTGACCTACGGCCGCGACGCCGTCACGAACTACATCATCTCGAAGGCCGCCTCCGTCTCCGACCTGCTGGAAGTGGCCGTGCTGCTGAAGGAAGCGGGCCTGCTGCATCCGACGCTCGGCACGCTCGACGTCAACATCATTCCGCTGTTCGAAACCATCGACGACCTGCGCGCCGGCGCCGCCATCATGGGCGCGGCGTTCGGCCTGCCGCTGTACATGCGCCTGCTGCAGTCGCGCGACCGCCTGCAGGAAGTCATGCTGGGCTACTCGGACAGCAACAAGGATGGCGGTTACGTCACCTCCGGCTGGGAACTGCACAAGGCGGAGCTGGAACTGATCGCCGTCTTCCGCGCGCACGGCATCAAGCTGCAGCTGTTCCACGGCCGCGGCGGTTCGGTGGGACGCGGCGGCGGCCCGAGCTACGAAGCGATCCTGGCGCAGCCGCCGGGCGCCGTGCAGGGACGCATCCGCCTGACGGAGCAGGGCGAAGTCATCACCGCGAAGTACGCCAACGCCGAGGTCGGCCGGCGCAACCTCGAGGTGCTGGTCGCCGCGACGATGGAAGCGACGCTGCTGTCGCATGCCCAGCCGCAGCCGGACGCGGAGCAGGTCGCGGCGATGGACCGCCTGTCCACCGAAGCGCTGTCCGCCTACCGGTCGCTCGTGTATGAAACCGAAGGCTTCGAAACCTATTTCTGGGAGTCGACCGTCATTTCGGAAATCGCCGCCCTGAACATCGGCAGCCGGCCGGCCTCGCGCAAGAAGTCGCGCTCGATCGAAGACCTGCGCGCGATTCCCTGGGTCTTCAGCTGGGCCCAGTGCCGCCTGATGCTGCCGGGCTGGTACGGCTTCGGCACGGCGGTGGAACGCTTCATCGCCGACGCGCCGGCCGAGCGCCTCGCGCTGCTGCGCAAGATGTACAAGGAATGGCCGTTCTTCACGACCCTGCTGTCGAACATGGACATGGTGCTGGCCAAGAGCGACATCGCGATCGCCAGCCGTTACGCGGCGCTGGTGGGCGACGCCGCGCTGCGCGACCGGATCTTCGGCTGCATCAGCGCCGAGCATGCGCGCACGGTGGACATCCTCGGCCGGATCATGGAACAGGACGAACTGCTGGACGCGAATCCGCAGATGCAGCGCTCGTTGCGCAATCGCCTGCCGTATATCGACCCGCTGAACCACCTGCAGGTCGAACTGCTGCGCCGCTACCGGGCCGGGACGGACGACGACGCGACCCGCAGCGGCTTGCACATGTCGATCAACGGCATTTCGGCCGGCTTGCGGAACAGCGGCTGATCGACCGCGTCATCACTGGTAACGGATCGTCCAGCTGATCCTGAGCGGTTTGTCGAAGGTGAACGCGCCCGTGCGGCAGCTGGCCAGCGTGGCCATCGGCCCGTACGGCGCGCGATACGCCTCGCTGCCCGCGACGTCCTCCGCGCGGCAGTTCGCGAGGCCTTGCACGGCGAACCCGCGTACGACGCCGTCATGGAAAGCGACGTCGGCGCCGGCCACGCTGGCGCCGCTCGAGAACGACGCGAAGTCGAGGCTCACGCCGGCCACGTCCAGCGGCGCCGCCGGCGTATAGGTGTCGGTGCGCGTGACGACGCCGTGGCGCAATACGTATTCCGTCTCGACGGCGATGCGCGGGTCCTTGACCGGGAGGTTCTTGCCCAGCTTCGTGAGCGCATCCTGGCGATACGTGACGCGGTAGCCACCGTCGACGTCGTGCGCCTGGATGTCCTTCATGAAGGCCGTCGCGATCAATTCGCTGCCGTCGGCCAGGCGGAATTTCGGCAGCAGCTGCGGATGCGCGGCGCCGCTGTCGGCGATGCCCGAGACGATCCCGTACGAAAACGGCAGCGGATAATACGGGCTGTTCGCATGCTGGCTTGGACCGCCGTTGATCATCGACAGGCTGAATACGTGCGGCCCGTCGCGCCAGATGGCGAGGGCGCGGTCGTACTCGCCGCCGGCGAAGCGCGTGAGGCTGAACGCGGGGCGCGCGCGCGCCAGCCAGGCCGCCAGGTCGGCGCGCGGCGCGGCGTCCCGCATGCCGGCGCGGTTCCACATGGCGTCCGTGCTGATCAACTGGTGCAGCAGCGAGAAGTTCTCGCCGAGGATGCGGTGCTTGCCGCGGTACGTGTCCGTGCGCCGGCCCTTGCCCCACATGTCGACGGAATGCAGCGCGGGGTCGTACCAGAAATCCATGTAGCGTTCGCCGATGCGCGCCGAGTAGGCATACGCGTACTCCTTTTCTTCCGGACTCAGGACACCGAGGTAGGCGGCCGTCGACAGGATCTCCAGCATCGCCGTCTCGCCGTACGGCCCGAGGCTGCGGCCCATCGTGAAGCCGGTGCCGTCGGCATTGGCCGCGTTCAGCGCGACGTCGGCCGACTTGCGCAGCAAGGCCTTGAGTTCCGGCGTCACGCTCAGGCCGGTCTCGATGAAGCGTTCGCAGATCTCGGCCGCCAGCAGGATGCTGTAGCGGTCGAACCGGCCCTGGCCGTCCGTCTCGTCCGAGAAACCGTAGGTGCCGGAATAATCGGCGTAATGCTTGAGCATCTTATCGAGCAGGACCTCGCTCGCGTGCGCATCCTCCCAACCCATCAGCAGGCGCAGGCGCGCGATGCTGAAGGCGACGCCGTAGTAATTGGTCGGCAGGTCGATCAGCTCGAACGCGGGCTGGCGCACGAACGTCCGCCAGTCGAGCTTCCGGCGCAGCAGGTCGAGCGTGGCGGGATGCACGGCGCGCGCCAGCAGGCCGGCCTGCTTCAGCTTGTACAAGGCGCCCATATAGTAATAGATGCCCCAGGTATCGTTTTCCATGCCGACCGTCAGATCGGCGATGGCGGCGTAATCGCGCAGCATGCCCGGCAGGCGCGGGTCGTCCTTCGGTGTGTGCAGCAGCACGTCCGCGAGGCCCGTCGCGATTTTCCCGGGCAGGAATTTGTCGTGGCTCTGGAACGGCGCACGCCCATCGATGGTGATGCCATCCCGTTCGCGCACGAGCTTCTGGAAAAAGTAATCCAGCTGCGGGTAGGCCTGTTCGACCGTCCGGTGCAGCGGCGGCGTGGCGCGCGCCGGCGCGGCGGGCAGGAAAGTCAGGCCGGCCAGCAAAGGGGCCGACATCAGGGCGGGCAGGGCAGGGCGCATGCGTGTCTCCGGTCTAGTTAAACGTTTTCCTAAAAGGATAGGCCAACTCGTCCGGAAAGTAAACGGGGGCGTAATCAGGGCCGGCGGGCGACGGTCGACGTGCGCAGGATCAGCTGCGGTGCGACCTTGGTGAGCTTCTCGACGTGCTCGCCGCGGATCACGGCCAGCAGCTTTTCCATGGCCGTCGCGCCCATGCGTTCGCTCTGCAGGTCGACGGTGGTCAGGGCCGGCGTCGTGTATTTGCCGTAGGGGATATTGTCGAAGCCGACGACGGAGATGTCCTGCGGGATGGCCATGCCCAGGTTGGACGCTTCCTTCATGAAGCCGAGCGCCATCAGGTCGTTGTAGCAGATCAGCGCGTCCGGGCGCTGGCTGCCCAGGACGATGGCGGAGCACAGGCGCTCGCCCTCGGCCAGCGACGGGGCCTCGGCATCGAAGATCGCCAGTTCGAGGCCGGCCGCGTTCAGCGATTCGCGGATGCCGCCCAGGCGCTCCTCGTCGCGGCGCGACTTGGAAAAGCCCAGGTAGGCGATGCGGCGGTGGCCCAGCATGCGCAGGTGCTGGGTCAGCATGTAGGCGCCGGCGTGGTCGTCGCTGGCGACCGTCGGCAGCGGCAATTCGGCCAGGCTGCCGAAGAACACGAGCGGCTTGTCGATCTCGGCCATCCACGCCATCTCTTTTTCGCGCAGGCGCGAGAACACGATCATGCCGTCCACGCGCCGGCTCAGTTCTTCCAGCGTGCGCCGCTCGCGGCTGGGCGTTTCCTCGGTGTCGACGAGCAGCACGGAAAATCCCTGGTCGTGCGCCACGCGGTTCGCGCCCTTGAGGATGCTGGAAAAGTGCGGGTTGGTGATGTCCAGCACCGAGAGGCCGATGGTGTTGGTGCGCCCCGTGATCATCGACTTGGCCAGCGGGTTCGACCGGTAGCCCAGGGTCGCGATCGCGGCCTCGATCGCCGCCTCGACCTTGGGCGAAAAGCGCTGCGCGCCGTTGATGAATTTCGACACCGTGGCGGTGGACACCTGGGCGGCTGCGGCGACGTCGCGGATGGTCGAAGCGGTCTTTTTCATGGGAGGGTAATCGTTACTCGGCGGCACATCTTAGCATGCGTCCCGGCAGCCGGACCCGAGCCAGGGCAAGGAAACGGCGATGGAATCGTTTCCCCTTGTTCCACCGGGGCGTCCGGGCAAAAAAGGCGGCCAAAAAATTGACAAGGAAAGCGTTTTGGATATACTCGGTTAAACGTTTAACACCAATGCGAGCCCGTTCATGATCCAAGCGCCCGAGTCCAAGCCTTTCCACCGTCTTCTCCTGACCGGCGCCGGCGGCGGCCTCGGCACCGTGCTGCGCGAGCGCATCAAGCCGTGGGCCGACGTGGTCCGGCTCAGCGACGTCCGCGACATCGCGCCCGCGGGCCCGGGCGAGGAAGTCATCCGCTGCGACCTGGGCGACCGCGCCGCCGTGATGGCGCTGACGGAAGGCGTCGACGCCGTGCTGCACTTCGGCGGCGTCTCGGTCGAGGACAAGTTCGAGGCGATCATGCACGCCAACATCCTCGGCCTGCACCATCTGTACGAGGCCGTGCACAAGCGCGGCATCAAGCGCGTGATCTACGCGAGCTCCAGCCACGTCGTCGGCTACTATCCGACCACGCAGGTCGTCGACACGGCCGCGCCGCTGCGGCCGGACGGGATCTACGGCGTGTCGAAATGCTTCGGCGAGGCCTTGTCGCGCTATTACTTCGACCGCTTCGGCATCGAGACGGTCTGCCTGCGCATCGGCTCCTCGTTCGACGAGCCGCGCAATGCGCGCATGATGGTGACGTTCCTCGCGCACGACGACCTCGTCGAACTGGTGCGCTGCGCCCTGTTCACGCCGCGCGTGGGCCACACGATCACGTACGGCGTCTCGGACAACCCGGTGCGCTGGTGGGACAACGGCGCTGCCGCCCACCTGGGCTTCGAGCCGCGCCACAGCTCGCGCGCGTTCGCGGACCGTTTCCCGGCCGGCGGCGCATGGGCCGACGCGGGCGACATCGCCAGCGTGTACCAGGGCGGGCCGTTCCTGACGGCGGGGCCGATCTACGAGGACTGAGGTCGAAAAAAAACCGCCGGGTCGCCCCGGCGGCATCGAGGAAACGCGGGCCGCGGCCCGCGGAGGAAACTCAGAACTTCAGGTCCAGGCGCACGCTGTAGAAGCGGAACACGTCGCGCGGCGGTACCCAGCTGTTGACCGTGATGCCCGGCGAGGACGACGTCGGACCGGTGCGGTAAGCCGGGCCGCTGGCGTTGGCGTTGCCGATGTAGAAGCGGTCGAACAGGTTGTTGATGCGGAAGGACAGGCGCCACATATCGTTGTTCTGGCGCACGCCGAAACCGAGGTCCGAGATCGGGTACGCGTTGTTGACCGAGCGCGGGTCGTTGTTGATGTTGGTCTGGTACGCGCTCTGGTAACGCACGTTGGCGTTCACGAACGCCCAGTACGGACGGTCGGCGAAGTGGTAATCGTAGTTGGTGCCGATGTTGACCTTGTTCTTCGGCGTACCCGGGAAGATGCCGCCCGAGAGGTTCTGCACACCCGTCGTCGAGCCGGTGCGGATCGGGAAGCAGGCGCGGTTCCAGCCGCCCAGCGAACCGCCTTCGCCCAGCCCCGTCGTGCCGATGGCGGGGTTCGTGTTGTCCTGGTAGCAGGGGCCGTTCTTCCAGTCGACGATCTCCGGACGGGTGTACGCGTACGACACGTTCATCGACCAGTTCGTCGTCAGCAGGAAGTGCGAATCGAGTTCGAGGCCGCGCGTGCGGATCTTCGGGATCGAGTTCAGCTGGGTATAGATGGTCGGATCGTTCGGCAGCACGAACGACGTGTTCTGCTGGTAGTTCTTGAAGTCCGTCCGGTAGAGCGTGGCCGCGAGCGACATGCGGTTGTGGAACAGGTTCGCCTTGGTCCCGAGCTCGTAACTCCGGCTCGTCTCCGGCGATACCGGGAACGCGGCCGCCGCCTTCAGGCCGCTCGTCACGTCGTACGCGAGGCCCTTGTAGCCGGTCGCCGTCATCGCGTACACCATCCAGTCGCTGTTGATCTGCTTCTGGAGCGACAGCTTGCCCGTCGTCGCCCAGTCGCGGTTGCCGCTGCTGGAAAACTGGTCGCGGCCGACGGGGCCGGGCACGAAGGTCGAGCGGTCCAGCTGGTCGGTGTAGAAATTGCGGAGGTAGTTGAAGCCCGACGTCTCCTCGTTGCGGCGGATGCCCGCCACCAGCGTGTAGGTCGGATACAGGTCCCACGTGGCCTGGCCGAACACGGCGCGGTTCACGTTGTAGATGTCGGTGTAGTAGTTGGTCGGGCTCGACGGCGAACTCGCGGTGCACACGCTCGGCTGCACGCAGAAGCCGCGGATGAAGTGGCGGTCGATCCCGTTCTGTGCCCACCACAGGCCCGCTACGTAGCGCAGCGCGCCGGCGTCCGGCGACACGTAACGGATTTCCTGCGTCTTGGACCGGATGTCGTACGTGCCGAATTGCGCGTTCCCGACCGAGAACCTGGTCTCGCCCGGCTTCGCGATGGTCGGCACGTCGACGAAGTCCTGGTCGCGGTAATCGTGTGCCTTGTAATGCTCGTACGAGGAAATCGACATCAGGGTGGCGTCGTTCGGCAGCGCGTACGAGAGCTTCAGGCCGGACCCGAATGTGGACGAGTTGATCCCGGTCGGGAAGTCGCGCCGCACGTTGCGGTTGTTCCGGTCGAACGGGTTGATGCCCGCCAGCGTGATCGATGCCGGCAGTTGCGGATTGCCGTTCATGTACGCGGTCGACAGGTCGGCCGGCGTCGTCACGAGATTGCCCGCCGCGGCCGACCCGGTGGTGCGGTAGAAGCCGTTCACGGCGGTCACGCCGCGGCTGTTTACCTGCGTGTTGTAATGCGGGGTGAAGTCGATTTCCAGATCCCTGATGGGCGTCCACTGGAACTTCGCCATGATCGTTCTGCCGCCCGAGCCGTTGACCTTCTGGCCGTTGGTGAGGTTCGTGAAGTTGCCCGGCATGTCGCTCTTGTTGACGGCGATGCGCATGCCGAAATCGTCGCGCAGCTTGCCGCCGACGGACGCGCCTGCGCGCCACTCGTGGTCGTTGGTGTAATACGCGTTGGCGCGGTAGACGATCGGGCCGCTGATCGGCTTCGTCACGATGTTGATGGCACCGGCCACCGCCGATTTGCCGAACAAGGTCGATTGCGGTCCTTTCAATACCTCCACGCGGGACACGTCGGCGAGGTCGCGGAACGCCTGGAACTGGCTCGCGATCGGGATGTCGTCGATGATGACGGAGACGTCGGACTCCACGCCGATGCCGACCGAAACGGTGCCGATGCCGCGCATGAAGATGGCGTTGTTGGCGGCCGTCGTGCCCGAGGACAGCGTCAGCGACGGGGTCAGGTTGATGACGTCCTCGACCTCGCGCACGTTGTTACGCTGGATCTCGGCTTCGGACAGCACGGAGATCGACTCCGGCACGTTGTCCAGCCGCTCCACGCGCTTGTTGGCCGTCACCAGCACGGTCTGCAGCTGGTTCGGGTTTGCCTCGGCTTCTTGCGCCCATGCGGGCGCCGCCCAGTGGGCGACGGCGACCGCGACGACGGCCGCCACGGGCTTGACCGCGATCCGCGCGCCCGATGTTCTCTGCTTGCTCACAACGTCTCCTTGTTTTTCTAATGAAAACTGCCGATCCCGGTACGCGCCGCCTTCATGCGCAGCAGCGCTTCCAGAAAGTAGTAGTCCGCATAGTTCAGCGGACCGTCGATCTCCATGCCGGCCGGCTTGTGGCCGGTCGCATGCTTGAGGAGGAAGCCGCCGTTGTCGCCCGGTTGCGCCAGATAGGCGCTCGACGACAGGCTGCGCAAGGTCTGTTCGGCGAAGTCGCGGTAGCGCGCGGCCGTGTCGCGGTCGGAGAACGACGCCAGCTCCAGCAGCGCGGACGCGGCGATGGCGGCGGCGGAACTGTCGCGCGGGGCGGCGGGAATGGCGGGATCGTCGAAGTCCCAGAACGGGATCTTGTCGGCGGGGAGGCGTGGATGGTTCATGTAGAAGCGGGCGATCCGGTGCGCCTGCTGGAGGTATTCGTCCTTGTGCGTTTCGCGGTACATCATCGTGTAGCCGTACAGGCCCCACGCCTGGCCGCGCGCCCACGCGGAGCCGTTCGCGTAGCCCTGCACGGTCACGCGCGCGCGCACGGCGCCCGTGTTCGGATCGTAGTCGACGAGGTGGAAGCTCGAGCCGTCCGGGCGGAAGTGGTTTTTCAGCGCGGTGTCGGCATGGGCGATGGCGACCTCGCGGTAGCGCGGCTCGTCGGCGGCGCGCGCGGCCCACATCAGGAGCTCGAGGTTCATCATGTTGTCGATGATGACGGGGAAGGCCCACGTCGTATGCGGCCACAGGTCCCACGACTGGATGCTGCCGACCTTGGGATTAAAGCGCGTCATCAGCGTCGTCGCGCCGGCCAGCAGGGCGTCGCGATAGGCCGTGCGGGTGGCGGGATCGTCGACGAGACGCAGGCCGTTGCCGTAGCCGGCACCCAGCATGAAGCCGAGGTCGTGCTGGCTCTTGTCGAACTTGGCGGGCGCCGTCAGCGCCGTGTAGCGCATGGCGGCCGTTTTCCACGTGGCGTCGCCCGTCGCTTCGAACAGATACCACAGCGAGCCGGGAAAGAAGCCGGCGGTCCAGTCGCCCGGTCCGACCATCCTGACGTCGCCGTGCGCCACGCTGCGCGGAAAACCGGGCTTGCCGGCGACCTTGGCCAGCAGGACGCGGTACTGCGCGGCGGCGACCTGGATATCCCGGTCGACGACCGCGGCGATCGGTTCGGCGGCGGTGGCGGCGGCGTGCGCGGCGGACAAGCCGCAGACGGCCAGGAGGACACTGCAGATAATCGTTTTCGCAGCCCGCCTCGCAGGCCGGATATCCCGGTCGAACATGGATTCCGTCTCCTCGATTTTCTCGTTGTTGAGCAAATCGTAATCAGAAGACGAGGCGATGTCAACAAAAATAGGAAAACGCTTAACTAGATTTTTTTACGGGTGCGAACCGGGCATTTATACTGCTGCGCTGCGAAATATCCTTGCGCGGAATACGTGCGGGAGAGGCATGGGTGAGAAAACGTTTTGCCTGCTCTGGCGGCGGTCAGAACGGCGGCGGCACGTCCGCCGGCGCCGGCGGCACGTCGAGGTCGATCAGCGTGCGCGGCAGGTGCGCGAGGTCGGCGCCGTCGACGAGCGCCTGCGCCTGGAACGCGGCATGCGCCCGCACGCCATGCCTGTCCACCGACACGAGCATCACGGGCAGCGTGGGGAAGTGCGGGCGCAGGCGCTCCAGCAGGACGTCGCCGACGCCGGGCGCGACCCAGGCCGGCGGCGCAAAGGCCAGCGCCACGCGCACGCCTTTCAGCTCGGCGAGGGCGACCTCGAGTTTCATATGCGGTCGCTTTCCTTGCGCACGACGCGGCCGAGCACGAGACAGGTATTGCCCTCGCAGCGTTTGCGGGGGTATTTGCGCTGGTCCGGATTGTCCGACGTCAGCCACCATTTGCCGGCATCGCGCGCCAGGCGCTTCACGACGGCTTCGCCCTCGTAGTTGAAGGCATACACGGCGCCGTCCACGAGTTTCGTATCGAGCGTGTTGATGATGACGATGTCGCCCGCGTATAGCGACGGCTCCATGCTCTCGCCCTTGACGAGGATGGCGATCAGGTGGTCGGGATGGAAGTTGTGCCGTTCGATCCACGTGCGGCGCATGCCGAGCGTGCCGCCGTCGCGGCGTTCCGGCTCCGTCTGGAAACCGGTGATCCCGGCCGACAGTCGCAGCTTGACCATGCGGATCTGGACGAATTCCGCGTCGTCGTTGTCGAGCGAGCGTATCGGCATGCCGCCCTTGAGGCGGTGGAAGGGCGCCTGGCGCGGGTCGCCCTCGCCGGTCATCAGCCAGATGTGCGAAAAGCCGAGCTCGCGCTCGACGTTGAGCGCGTAGCGGATGTCCATCGACTTGATCTTCCCCGTCAGCCACTGGTTCACCACGCTTTTCGACGCGCCCGAGGCCTTTACGAGACCCGTCTGGCCGCGCTCGCCTTCCAGTTGCGGCGTGGTGTTGTAGATGTAGTCGAGGCGCTCGGATAAGAGGTTCATGTTAAGTATTCTAAACTTTAAGTTTAGTGTTCTTGACGTTGATCAGTTTAGAGTTCTATACTCTACCCGACTGACCGGCCCTTGTGAAGGGGGGATCGGAAAATGTCGATGGGGGAGAACAGCTATGAGCAGACCAAGTATCTTCGGTGTGGTCAGTTACGTCGCCGGTGCGGCATCGATCGGTGCGTCGTTGACCCTGGCGGACGTCGGAACGGCCGTTGGTATCGCGACCGCGGTGCTGACGTGCGTGACCAATACCGTGTACACCTATCGTCGCGACCGGCGCGAGCAGCGCGAATGTGATGCGCGGATCGCGCAATTGGAACGGCTCCCGTGAACGTGCGGGTCCGGGCGAGGCGCCTGACAGGCAAGAGCGCGATTTTGATGTAAATCAAAGCTACGGGGGAGTAATCTGTAAGACAGTGGTTCAAGGCGTGCGTGCTTCAGATGCTCAGCGGCATGCCCGATATGGCGTGCCGGTCGAGCGGCGCGGGGAGGGTGCGTGAACGATATGTCCGATAACAGGGATACGCCGGCCGGCGGCAACGCGCCGAACGACACGCCGAACGACACGCCGAACAACGCGCCCGGCAACGGCAGCAATGCGCTTCGCCCCCTGCTGTGGTACTGGCTGTTGGCCATCGTCCTGTTCATGCTGTTTCAATCGGTGACGGACTTCGCGACGCCGCCGCCGCTGGCCTACAGCGAATTCAAGCAGCTGCTGCACGACGGCAAGGTCAGCGATGTCACGCTGACCGACACGAACGTGTCCGGCACCCTCAAGTCCGGCGGCCTCGACGCCATCCTGCCGCGCGAGCGCGCGCAGTCGATCAAGTGCGGCGCGGACGGGCTGTGTCCGTTCAGCGCCGTGCGCGTGACCGACCCGGATCTCGTCAAGGACCTCGACGCGGCGCACGTCCGCTACGTCGGCCAGCAGCGCAGCGAATGGATGAGTACGTTGATGTCGTGGGCGCTGCCGTTGCTGCTGTTGTTCTGGATGTGGGGCCGGCTGGCGAAGCGGGGCGGCGTGGCGGCGGGGCTGTTTGATGTGGGCAAGAGCCGGGCCCGCGTCTATATGCAGAGCAAGACCGGCGTCAGTTTCAACGACGTGGCCGGGATCGACGAGGCGCGCGACGAGTTGATGGAAATCGTCGAGTTCCTCAGGAA
This sequence comes from Massilia luteola, assembly GCF_034420155.1. Lineage (NCBI taxonomy): Bacteria > Pseudomonadati > Pseudomonadota > Betaproteobacteria > Burkholderiales > Oxalobacteraceae > Massilia > Massilia luteola. Next base: position 25,497 of record NZ_JAXOFN010000044.1, on the reverse strand, counting down.
CCCGCAACGCTACCGGCGGCTCGGCGGGCGCATTCCGAAAGGCGTGCTGATCGTCGGGCCGCCCGGCACCGGCAAGACCCTGCTGGCCAGGGCCGTGGCAGGCGAGGCCGGGGTGCCGTTCTTTTCGATCAGCGGCTCGGAATTCGTCGAGATGTTCGTCGGCGTCGGCGCCGCGCGCGTGCGCGACCTGTTCGTCCAGGCGCAGAAGGTGGCGCCCTGCATCATCTTCATCGACGAACTCGACGCGCTGGGCCGCGCGCGCGGCGTGGCGGGCGTCGTCGGCGGGTACAACGAGCAGGAGCAGACGCTCAACCAGCTGCTCGTCGAGATGGACGGCTTCGACACCAACAAGGGCGTGATCATCCTCGGCGCCACCAACCGCCCGGAGATCCTCGACCCGGCGCTGCTGCGGCCCGGCCGCTTCGACCGCCACGTCGCGCTCGACCGGCCGGACCTCAAGGGCCGCCAGAAGATCCTGCAGGTGCATGCCCGCCAGGTCACGCTGGCGCCGGACGTGGACCTGGCCGCCGTGGCCGCCAAGACGCCGGGCCTGGCGGGCGCCGACCTCGCCAACCTGGTCAACGAAGCGGCCCTGCTGGCCGCGCGGCGCGGCAAGGACCGGGTCGAGCGCAGCGACCTCGACGAGGCCGTCGACCGCGTCGTCGCGGGCCTGGAAAAACGCTCGCGCCTGATCAATCCGATGGAAAAGGAAACGGTGGCCTTCCACGAGGCGGGCCACGCCGTGACGGCGGAATGCCGTGCCCACGCCGACCGGGTGGCCAAGGTGTCGATCATCCCCCGTGGCATCGCCGCGCTCGGCTACACGCAGCAGTTGCCGACCGAGGACCGCTACCTGCTCAAGCAGAGCGAACTGCTGGACCGGATGGATGTGTTCCTGGGTGGGCGCGTCGCGGAAGAGCTCGTGTTCGGCGACGCGTCCACGGGGGCGCAGAACGATCTGCAGATGGCGACCGACCTCGCGCGCCACATGGTCGCGCAATACGGCATGAGCGACCGCGTCGGACTGGCGACCTTCGAGCAGCCGGCCGGCGCGCCCTATGCCCCGGCGACGCAGCATACGACGTACAGCGAACGCACGGCGCGCCTGATCGACGCGGAGATCGCGCGGTTGCTCGACGAAGCCCATCAGCGCGTCCGCGCCACGCTGCGTGAGCAGCGGGCCTTGCTGGACGCGCTGGCGCGGCAACTGCTCGACCACGAGACCGTCGAGCGCGACGCGCTGCAGGTGCTCGTGCGCGCCCACGCGGTCGATGCCGCGGCGGCCGGCGTCCCTGCGGCCGGCGTCCCGGCGGCCGGTGCATCGGCTGTCGACACATCGGCCGCCGGCACATCGGTGGCCGACACATCGGCGGCCGGACCCGCGGCGGCGCACCCGGTGCGCAGCGCAGCGGGCAGGTAGTGGGGATGGCGATCCGCGCGGCAGCATCGTCGCCTCCCCGTCAGCCGGGCACCGAGGTGTCCGGCGCTGCGGCCGGCAATGCCGGCGCGGCCGGCCGCGCCGTGCCCAGCAGCTCGTGCACGGCATCGGCGACGCGCTGCGGGGCGACGCCGGCAAGACACGCGTGGTGGCCGTGCGGACATGTGCTCTGAAGGCAGAAGCGGCAGGGGACGTCGTGGAACAGGACGCGGTTGCGCACGTGCCACGGCGTGTGCTGGGGATGGGTCAGCGCGTACAGGTCGACCACGGGCGTGCCCACGGCGGCCGCGATGTGGGCCGGTCCGGTGTTGTTGGTCACGGCGACGGCGGCCATGCCCAGCGCGGCGCCCAGTTCGCCCAGCGACAGCCGGCCCGCGAGCGCGACAGCCGGCACGGCGGCGCTGAACCGGATGCCGTCGACCAGTTCCGCTTCCGCCGCGCTCCCCGTGAGCACGAGGGGCAGTCGCGGATCGTGCGCGAGCAGGCGCAGCACCTGCGCCCAGTGCGCGGCCGGATAGCGGCGTGAGGCGGCGCCGGCGCCCGGGTGCAGCAGGATCCAGGGCCGGTCCGGATCGACGCCGGCCGCCGACAGGCGCATCCGCGCCGCGGCGACGTCGGCCGCAGCGGGCGCGAACGACAACCCGGGTTCGGCGCCGCGGCACCCGACCCGCTGCACGAGGGCCAGCTGGCGCTGGACTTCGTGCCGCACGAGGGCCGTCGGCTCGGGATCGGGAATCCAGTCGGTCAGCAGGCCGTAGGGATTCTCGCGGCAGTGCGCCAGCCGCAGCGGAATGCCGGCCAGCTGGCACAGCAGCGCCGCCGGCAGCGCGCTCTGGGTGTAGGTCGTGAAGATGACGGCGGCGTCGAAGGCGCGCCCGGCGAGGGCGGCGATCAGCGCCAGGCCGGCCGTGTGCGCTTGCGGGGCGAGGTGCCGGGTGCCGGCGTGCGCCCATGGCGCGCTCCAGGCGATGGCGTCGTCCAGTTCCGGGATGCAGGGCTGCGCGGCCGCGCCGGATGGGGACCCCAGCAGGGTCAGCGTGCGTCCCGGCACGGCGCGGTGCAGCGCGCGCATGGCCGGGGTGCACATCAGCACGTCGCCGAGCGAGTCGAGACGCACGCACAGGATGCGCCGGGCCCGTTGCCAGGGCGCCGTCATGATGCGTCTCCGTGGCTGGCGATCAGCACGGCGGCCGAGTAGAGGTCGGGCGCCATGCGCGTCGGTACGCGGCGGGGGCCCAGCCGCCATTCCGTTTCGTTGCCGTTGTCGATGAGGATGGTGCGGCAGCCGGCCCGGTTGCCGGCCTCGACGTCGTGCAGGATGTCGCCCACCATCCACGACGCACGCAGGTCGATGCCGTGCTCGTGCGCCGCCTTCAACAGCAGGCCCGGCAGCGGTTTGCGGCAATGGCATTCGGTGGCCCAGGGCGCGGCCGTTCCCTCCGGGTGATGCGGGCAATAATAAAAGCCGTCGAGCGCCAGCTCTTCGTCGAGCAGCAGGTCGCGCAGGCGGCCGCGGACACCGTCCATCGCGGCCGCGGCGAAGCGTCCGAACGCGATGCCGGGCTGGTTGGTGACGACGAACAGGCGGTAGCCGAGGCGCGCCATCAGGCGCAGTGCCGGGCCGGCGCCGCGGCACAGGACGATGTGCGCAGGCTCGACGTCGTGGGGCCGGTCGTCCACGAGCATGCCGTCCTTGTCGAGGAATACGGCTTTCATGGCCGGGGCGCCTCCCCGGCGCGCGCGGCGGTGCGGCGCCCTCGTGCAATCCCGTTCTCGTTCGGCATGCTTCGCTCGCAGTCTGGCAATGTGTCAGGTTCGACCGCGAGGGAAATGGCTGGGTTCCGGAACCGGTCCGGCGCTTGAATCTGGATCAAGAACAGAGAAGGGGAAGCGCCGGCCCGCGCGACGGGCCGGCGCAACAGGGACTCAGGGCTTGCTCTTGAAGCCCGTGTCGTCGTCCATGTTCTCGTCGCCGTGCAGCTTGTTGGCGAAGCCGGGGCTGCGCGGGTAGCCGCCGGCCGCATCGTTCGACTTGTGCACCGCCGGGCCGCCCGCCGACGCAGTGGAGCCCGTCTGCGAGCCCTGGCGGTCGGTGCTGTCCGCGCCCGTGTTGCCCGGCGAGCGCGGCAGGCCGCCGGCCACGTCGTTCGATTCGTGCACGCCGCCGTAGTCGGAATTCTGGTTGGCCAGCGAGCGCGAGCCGGTCACTTCCAGCTGCGTGTTGCCGCGCTGGGCCTCATGGCCGCCGGCGCTGCCGGGCCCCGGCATGCCGCCGCCCTGGGTCGAGGACGACGCGCCGGACTGGCGGTTGCCCGCCGGGCCGCCCGGCGGCTGCGCCGGCAGTTCGCTGCGCGGGCCGTGCATGCCGCCGCCTTGCGTGGCCAGTTGCTGGTTCAGATTTACACCCGAGTCTTTCGGACGGTGTCCGACGGCCTGTTCCAGCAGGCCATAGGCGCCGGACTTCTGTTCCATCTGGCGCTGGTGGCTGTCCGTCACGCCCTGCACGGCGCCGGAGCCGCCGTTGATCTGGTTGTCCATCGAGCCGCCCGGGATGCCGGCGTCCTCGCCGTATTCGCGGCCGCCGATGCCGCCCTGTTCGTTGCCCATGACGTCGCGCTGCTGGTTGCCCTGCTGCGTACCGGCGCCGTGCGCGTAGGTGTGGTCGAGCGGCTGGCCGCGGTCGGCGCTGGCGCCCTCGGACCCGGGCGTCCATTTTTCGTTGGCGCCGTTGTTCGTCTGGTTGTTCGCTTCGCTGCGTTGGTTCGCGTCCATGGTCGTCTCCTTTCGATCTGGAACCAGGATGATGCGCGTCCGGGACCGACTTCAGTATAGGAAGACACAGCGGGTATATGTAGGACGATTACCGACGAGTTATTTACGACTGGAAGTAAAATTTCGAGAGTGCATTTTCTGTCTCACATTGTCCTACAAAGTCATCTGAATTGCTCCTATAGTCTCATCCAATCGGCATGCCTAAGATGTGTTCCGACCGAGCGCTCATCCGATGGCATCGGCAGGCCTGCCGCAGGACGCGGCGGTTTCAACTGCAATGAGGAGAGAACACCATGGCATCCAGCAATCAGGGCAACAAACAGAGTGGCGGTACGAAGAATCGCGGTTTCGCATCGATGGATCCGGAGCGTCAGCGCCAGATCGCCAGCGAGGGCGGCAAGGCCGCCCACCAGAAAGGCACCGCGCACGAGTTCACCTCGGAAGAGGCCCGTCGCGCCGGCAGCATGAGCCATGGCAACCGCCAGTCGGCGTCCGGCTCGTCGCGCAGCTCCTCCAAGGGCAACAAGCAGTAATCCCGTGCGGGCGGGACGGTGGCGGTACCGTCCCCTCTGCCCACAAATCCACGCGGGGAGCGCAGGCTTCCCGTTTTGCATTTCTTTAACACAATTTCGAAATTGGATGCGGTAGAATCGCCGGGCTTTCGATCACTTAGTTTTCAATCACCTGCCCATAGGAATTCGTCGTGAAATCAGCGGTCATCCGTCAAGTCAAGAGCATGTCCATGTCGTGCGACCGGGTCGGCAATCTGCTGCTGACCAAGTTCTCCGCACACGGGGCGAGCGACGTCGCCATCTTCGTGCCGGCGTCGATCGTGTTCTGGCTCATCAAGCATCTGCCGGTCAACCAGGATCCGGCCCTGCAGCCGCCGCCGGCCGGGCCGCAGATCACGCAGTGGGACTGGGACCATCCGAACATCCCGCGCGCGTTCACCGTGCAGTGCAAGGTCTTGCCGGGCAAGATCAGCATGACCTACAACCTCGACCGCAAACCCGACCTCACCGTCGTCCTCGACCGCAGCAACGTCGAGCTGATGCGCCAGATCATGCTGGCCTACAGCAAGGACCTGATCGACCTCGACGCGTAAGCGGCGACGCCGGCCTGGCCAGCCCATGGCCGGCGGGCGTGGGCTCGGCTATCATGCCTTCTTTGAACGCTTTTCGAGGAACCAGTCCCATGCCCATCAAGATCAGCCAGCTGTTCGATTCCGGTGCGATCGACGTCGTCCAGGCCACCGATCCGCGCCAGATCGACCTCGAGCTGCGCAAGGATTCCGCAGCCGACATCCACCAGTGGTTCCACTTCCGCCTGCAGGGCGCGCGCGGCAAGGCCTGCACGATCCGCTTCCTGAATGCCGGCCAAGCGACCTATCCCAAGGGCTTCGAGGGCTACCAGGTGGCGGCCAGCTACGACACCGAGAACTGGTTCCGCGTTCCCACCTCGTTCGACGGCCAGGTCATGACCGTCAACCACACGCCCGAGCTGGACAGCATTTATTACGCCTACTTCGAGCCCTACACCTGGGAGCGCCACCTGCGCCTGCTCGGTGAAGTGGCCGAGAATCCGATCGCGCGCGTGCACGACATCGGCACGACCGTCGACGGCCGCGACATGAACCTCGTCGTGATCGGCAACCCGCAGGCCGAGAAGAAGATCTGGGTGATCGCGCGCCAGCATCCGGGCGAGACGATGGCCGAGTGGTTCGTCGAAGGCATGATGGATGCGCTGCTCGACAATTCGGATCCGGTCTCGCGCAAGCTGCTGCAGCGCGCCGTGTTCTACATCGTGCCGAACATGAACCCGGACGGCTCGTTCCGCGGCAACCTGCGCACGAACGCCGCCGGCGCCAACCTGAACCGTGAGTGGATGACGCCGTCGGCCGAACGCAGCCCGGAAGTGCTGTGCGTGAAGAACAAGATCCACGAGACGGGCGTCGACATGTTCTTCGACATCCACGGCGACGAGGCGCTGCCGTACAACTTCGTGGCCGGCAGCGAGATGCTGACCGATTTCACGCCCGAGCGCCTGGCCGCGCAAAACGCATTCATCGAGCGCTACATGGCGGCCAGCCCGGACTTCCAGAACGTCTACGGCTATGCCGCGAGCAAGTACAACGAGGAATTGCTGACGCTGGCCTCGAAGTACATCGGCCACACGTTCAAATGCCTGTCGCTGACGCTGGAGATGCCGTTCAAGGACAACGCCAACCTGCCCGACCCGTACGTCGGCTGGAACGGCGCCCGCAGCAGCGCGCTCGGCGCGGCCATGCTGCAGCCGATCCTGCAATCGCTGGACGACTGAACGGAGCACCCCATGGGCGTCGAGATCGAACGCAAGTTCTTGCTGGCCAACGAGGGCTGGCGCGGGCAGGGCATCCCGACGCGCATGCGCCAGGGCTATCTGGTGGCCGAGGCCGCGCGGACCGTGCGCGTGCGCATCGAAGGCGAGCGCGCCGCCATCACCATCAAGGGCAAGAGCACAGGGGCAAGCCGCGGCGAGTGGGAGTACGAGATTCCCGTGGCGGACGCGACCGAGCTGCTGGACGGCCTGTGCGAGCAGCCGCAAGTGGAAAAGATCCGCCACCGCATCGAGCACGCCGGCCACACGTGGGAAGTCGACGAATTCCTCGGCCTGAATGCCGGGCTCGTCGTGGCGGAAATCGAACTCGGCGCGGAGGACGAGGCGTTCGACACGCCGGACTGGATCGGGCCGGAAGTCACGGGCGAGAAGCGCTACTACAACTCGAGCCTGATCCGCCATCCCTATGCGCGGTGGCAGGACAGGGCGTGATGCGACGGCGCGCCGACGGCCCCGCCTTTTGAGAGGTGCGCGGCGTCCCGGCTTGGGTTAGCATGCGATACCCAACCACGAGGCGGCCGACATGTCCGAACACGTTCCCGAACTGATTCCCGAAGGCCTCGTCGCCGATCCCGACGCGCGCGCCGGCGTCGACCTGGCCACGCGCGGCCACCAGATCTTTCCCACCTTGAGCGCGGACGACATCGCCCGCCTGCGCCGCTTCGGCACGTGCCGCGGCTGGCCGGACGGGGCCACCGTGTTCCGCGCCTGCGTGGATTCGCCGGGCATGGTCGTCGTGCTGGCGGGACGGCTGTCGTGCAGCCGGACCGATGCGCTCGGCAAGCGCGTCGAGGTGGTGGAATACGGCCCCGGCCAGTTCGCCGGCGAAGTGGCGACATTGTCCGGCCGGCCGCCGCTGGCCGACGGGGTCGCCGTGGGCGAGCTGGAAACCCTCGTGCTCGACGCGGAATGCCTGCGCGCCGTGATCGTGGCCGAGGCCGAACTGGGCGAGCGGCTCATGCGTGCCTTCATCCTCCGCCGCGTGCAATTGATCACCAATAAGCCGGGCGGTCCCATCCTGATCGGACCGGCCGCGCATGCGGGCCTGTTCGAACTGGAGAATTTTCTGTCGCGGAACGCCTACCCGTACACGCGGCGCGATCCCGAGACCGATCCCGAAGCGGCCCAGCTCGTGCGCGAGCACTGGAAACAGGCGTCCGACTGGCCGCTCGTGGCACTGCCGGACGGCTTCGTGCTGAAGAACCCGACCCTGGCCGAAGTGGGCCGCTGCCTCGGCACCTTGCCACGCATCGAGCGCGGGACCGTGTTCGACGTGCTCGTCGTCGGGGCCGGCCCGTCCGGCCTGGCGACGGCCGTGTACGCGGCATCGGAAGGGTTGCGCGTGATGGTGCTGGACCAGCGCGCGTATGGCGGCCAGGCGGGCGCGAGCGCGCGCATCGAGAACTTCCTCGGCTTCCCGACGGGGATCTCGGGCCGCGCGCTGGCCGGCCGTTCCTACGTGCAGGCGCTGAAATTCGGCGCCGAGATCGCAATCCCCGCGCGCGCCACGCGCCTGCTGTGCCACGAGCGCCCCCTCAAGGTCGAACTGGACGACGGCACCTGCCTGCAGGCGCGCAGCGTCGTGCTGGCGGCCGGCGCGCGCTACCGCAAGCCCGATCTGCCCGACATCGCCGATTACGAAGGCCGCGGTGTGTACTACTGGGCCTCGCCCGTGGAAGCGAGGCTGTGCCGCAACGAGCCCGTCGTGCTCGTCGGCGGCGGCAATTCGGCCGGACAGGCCGCCGTCTTCCTCGCGGCGCACGCGTCGGAAGTGCACCTGCTGGTGCGCGGACCTGGGCTTGAGGCGACGATGTCCAGCTACCTGATCGAACGCATCGCGGCGACGCCGAACATCCACCTGCACGCGCGGCGCGAAATCGTCGGGCTGCTGGGCGACGAGAACGGCCTGACGGGCGTGCGCTGCCGCGGCCGCGACGGCGGCGACACGCGCGAGTTCGCGGTGCGGCGGATGTTCCTGTTCATCGGGGCCGATCCGAACAGCGACTGGCTGCACGAATGCGGTGTCGAACTGGACGACAAGGGCTTCGTGCTGACCGGTGCCGAGACGCGTCCGGAACGTGGCGCCCGCACGCTCGAGACGAGCGTGGACGGCATCTTCGCCGTGGGCGACCTGCGCGGCGGATCGACCAAGCGCGTGGCGGCCGCGGCGGGCGAGGGCGCCGCGGCGGTGGCGCAGATCCACGGCTACCTGGCGTCGCTCGCCCAACGCTGACCGGCGGCGCGTGCGGAAGGGGACACCGTTCGGTTGAACCTTCTAGATGACAGCAGGCATAATCCTCGCCACGCGGCCGTACTGTGTGCGCCGCAGCCCGAGGAGCGCAATGGTATTTCCCGTCCTGTCACAATCCAGCATGCGCGCATACTGCGCCGTTGCGATCCTGCTGTGCCCGTTCACGGCCCGCGCCGACCAGCCGCTGGCCCAACGCCTGCGCGAGGCCGGCGCCATGGCCCGCTTCGTGCCGGACCAGGCGTCGAGCCGGCTGCGCGACATGGAGTGGGAAATGGCCACCGCGCCCACGTCGTTGCGGACGGACTTCCTGTATTTTTACAGCACCGCCGAGCGCGGCACCGGCGACCTGACGCATGCGCTGACATTGGCCGACCAGCTGATCAATTATGGCAAGCGGAACAATGACAACGTCGCCTTGGCCAAAGGCCTGATCGGGCGCGCCAATACGCTCTACCTGCGGGAAGACCTGGCCGCGTCCCATGCAACGTCGTTCGAGGCGGAACGCGTCGCCCGGACCACCGCCGACATCCCGACGACGGTGCTGGCGACCATCGCGGCGGGACAGTCATTCCAGGAAGAGGGGAATTATCCGGCCGCGCTGGCGAAACTGCACGCCGCCGTCGGCATGGCGCGCCAGATCGGCACCGACACCGCGCCGTTGGCCAGTGCGTTGCACGCGCTGGTGCAGCTGTACCTGAATTTGGGCGAGCTCGACAAAGGCTGGGAAGTGCAGCGGGAATCGCTGGCCGTGGCCAGGAAGATGGCGTCGCCGGGATACGTGGCGACGGCGCTGGGCGACGAGTACGCGCTGGCCGTCGAGCAGAACGCATTCGAGCGGGCGCGCCACGCCCTGTTCGAGGAACTCGGCCTGGAACGCAGCATGGGCGCACGCCAGATGGGCGCCACCACGCTCGTCAACCTGTCGGATTGTTACCTGAAGGAGGGCCGGTTCCGCGAGGCCGAGGCCTATGCCGCGCAAGCGCTGGACGCCGCCGTCGACGTCAGGAGCAACAACGACATCGCCACCGCCCGCGTCAACCTGGGCCAGGCGCTGCTCGGGCAGGGGCGCCTGGCCGAGGGCAAGCGGCAGTTCGAGGCGGGCCTGGCCACGTATGAAAGACAGGGCGACAAGCCGGAACTCCTGGCGGTGCTGCGCGAGTATGGGCGCGCGCTGGAACACGCCGGCGACTACAAGGGCGCCGTCGACGCCTACGACCGCGAGCGCGGCCTGTCGGGCGAGATCTTTGCCGGCGAGCGCCAGAAGGCGGTGATGGAACTGCAGCAGAAATACGACGCCGAGAAAAAGCAGCGCCGGATCGACGCGCTGCGCCAGGAGAACCGCGCCGCCAGGGCGGAGCTGGACAATCGCCGCTGGCAGCAGCGTGTCTGGTGGCTGCTGGCCGTGGCCTGCGCGCTGGCCACGGTGGTCGTCGGACTGCTCTACCGGAAAGTACGGCGCGCCAACACCGCGCTGGAAGAAAAAAACCTGCAGTTGAAGCGGCAGGGCGCGCTCGATCCGCTCACGCTGCTGTACAACCGCCGCCACTTCCAGGAATTCATGGCGCGTGCCGGCAATGAGCGGCGCACGGGCGTCGATGCGACCGCGGGGGCGCTGTTCCTGCTGGACGTCGACCATTTCAAGGACGTCAACGACACGCTGGGCCATGCGGCCGGCGATGCCGTACTGAAGACGGTCGCGCACGACCTGCGCGCGGCATTGCGCGACACCGATATGATCGTGCGCTGGGGCGGCGAGGAATTCCTCGCGTTCGTGCCCGCGGTCGCGCACGACGACCTGGACGAGGTGGCGCTGCGTATCCTGCACGGCATCTCCGCGCAGGCCGTCGAATACCGCAACGGCAGCGTCCCGGTCAGCGTGTCGGTGGGCTACGCGCCGTTCCCGCTGGCGCTCGGCGGCACTGCGCTGACGTGGGAACAGGTCGTCAACCTCGCGGACATGGCCATGTTGCTGGCCAAATCGCATGGCCGCAACCGCGCCTACGGCGTGCGCGGCTTTCCCGGCGCCGTGCATGCGTCGCTGGATGCGATCGAGCGCGACCTGGAGCAGGCTTGGCGCGCGGGCTGGGTCGACTTGTCGGTGGTGCGGGGCGGGGGCGAGGCGCCGGTCCGCGCGCGCGTTTAACTCCTGCGGCACGGCATTCGCCTTGCGGCTGGCGAACTAACCGACAATTCGGGGTCAGAGCCCGGTTTTGGGCACGATCTTTGGGGAAAGCAGGTACGGTGGGCATCCTGTGCCCACCGACGGCACGATCAGTGGAAGTGCTCGTTCCCCGCCGGCGTGTCTTCCGGCATCTCGGCATGCACGAGCTCGCCGCTCGGGTCGGCGAACAGCGGCGCGCCGCAGTCGTCGCAGTACTCGGCGACATAGCGTTCGCCGATGCGCTTGACGTGGCTGATGCCGACGTCGTTCAGGTGCTTGACGATCTCGTCCAGCGGCGCCAGCGGGCGGTCGCCGCCGCCGGCCGGGCCTTCCATCGGCGTGCCTTCCTCGTCTTCCTGGCCGTACAGGGGCCAGACGATGCCGTACACGACGTCCGACGACTGGCGCAGGGTGAACCCGACGCGGTATTCGTCGACCTGGCTGTCGTTGATCTCGTCGCCGAAGCCGGCGATGACGGCGCGCAGGTCGTTCGGTTCCACGGCCAGCGTGTTCGTCAGGTAGTGGACGGCGGCGCGGATCGACACCGGGCGGATCAGCTTATCGGCCTCGCGGCACGCCACGTAATACGCTTCCGGCAGCAGCAGTTCGACGCCGCAGCCCGGCAGCAGGCGGCCGATGTTCGGGCCGGCCTGGGCGCGCCATTGCTCGAGGGCGTTTTCGCGCTCGGCTTCGAAGTTGATGTGGTGCTGCGGTTCCTGCCAGCGGAACAGCGGGGCGCCTTGCGGGGCGATGACGGCCACCAGCAGGTAGCGCGTGTCGGCCAGGAATTGCGACGTGTCCGGGCCGGGCGCGGCCGGCTTCACCGTCGAGCCCTTGTGGGCGGCGGCGGCGAGCTTGTGCGTCAGGGTATAGGTCTCGGCGTGGGTGCGCGGCAACTGGTCGATCGAGTACAGCGTCGGCGCGATGGCGACCTTGGTGTTGTCGGCCAGCAGGTGGGCACCGAAGTGCGCCGTCAGCGTGGTCAGGATGTCGCCGGGGATCGTGCCGGACGCGATCGAGAAACGGGTCCAGGCCAGGATCGGCGCGGCCACGAGCAGGGCCTGCCAGGTGGTCTCGGCGCCGTCGTTGGCCTGCTCGGTCATCGTCGAGGACTCGCTGACCGCCTCGACGCCGTCCATCAGCACATCGTAGACCGCGAGATCGCCCTTGAACAGGACGTTGAGGGCGGCATCGATGGTGTCCTGGTGGTTCGTCTTGAGCAGTTTCTGCAGCTGGGCGTCGAGGTTGCGTTCCCAGGCCCGTTCTTCAACGCGGCTGGCGGCCTGCACGATGGCGTTGCTGAGGCTGATGAGACGCTGGCTTTCTGCCGAAAGTTTGGGTGAGTCTTTGGAAGGGCGACGCATACGCTTGGGGAGTCTCTTCGGTAAGGGTGGGTCGTATTCTTTGGATCGAGATCCAAGGGCCATGATAAACCCTTATCCCCGGTATTGTAGTTGATTCGGCCACACCCCAGTAACACTGCGGCAATATCGGTGCCGTCGTGTTCGCGCGTCGCCCCGGCATCGATTGTCCGTCAGTGCTTGTCAAAAGCAATAATAGGAATCATAATGCGAATCGTTCTCATTAATATTCCTGTCAGTCGCGACGCACAGAGACTCCCGGCAGGGCCAGCCCCACACCATGACAATCAAGAACAACGACAGCGCCACCCCGACGTCCTTCATCACGAGCCGCAAGCACGCGCGCACGCTGCCGGGCCCCACATTGGCCGTGCTGGCATCGCTGGCGCTGCCCGCCGTCGCGCATGCCGGCCCCGACGTCGCACCCGATCCCACCATCCCGAGCGTGCAGGTGACGGGCGCCAACCAGCAGCAGGCATCGGCCAACGACAAATTCACCGCGCCGCTGCTCGACACGCCTAAATCCATCACGGTCGTGCCGGCCGACGTCATCGCGCAGACGGGCGCCACGTCGCTGACGGACGCGCTGCGCACCGTGCCCGGCATCACCATCGGCGCGGCCGAGGGCGGCAACCCAGTCGGCGACAACCTGTTCATCCGCGGCTACAACGCGCAGACGGACACGTACATCGACGGCATCCGCGATTCCGGTTCGCAGTCGCGCGAGATCTTCGACGTGGAACAGGTCGAAGTCGTGAAGGGCCCGAACTCGGCCTACGGCGGCCGCTCGTCGGCCGGCGGCGGCGTCAACCTCGTCACCAAGACGGCGCAGGCCTATGACTTCAACCACGCCGGCATCGGCATCGGCAGCGACAAATACCGCCGCCTCACGGGCGACATCAACCGCAACATCGGCAGCGACAGCGCCTTCCGCCTGAACGTGATGGCGCACGAAGCCGACGTGCCGGGCCGCGCCGTCGTCGGCGGCAAGCGCTGGGGCATCGCACCGACCGTGACCTTCGGCCTGACCGGCCCGACGCGCGCCATCGTCAGCGTCTACCACATGACGTCGCACGAAATCCCGGACACCGGCATCCCGTTCAACAACCCGGTCACGACCGGGCTCAACGTCGCGAAGAACGGCAACGGCGAACCGTTCGCCGTCGACCGCTCGACCTTTTACGGCCTGGCCAACCGCGACTTCCGCGACACCAAGAGCGACATCGCCACCGTCGACCTGCGCCACCGGCTGGCCAACGGCATCACCCTGCGCAACGTCACGCGCTACGGCAAGTCGAACAACGATTACGTCTGGACCCAGCCCGACGACTCGAAGGGCAACACGGTCCTGTACGGCACCGTCTGGCGCCGCGCCAACACGCGCGTGACGGAAACCCGCACCGCGACGAACGTGACGAGCCTCTCCGGCAATCTTGATACGGCGGGCGTCAGGCACACGTACAACGCGGGTATCGAGTTCGACCGCGAGACGACGGACCGCGCCGCCTACGTCTTCACGCCGGGCACGAACAATCCGTTGACGGGCACGTTCACCTGCCCGACGTCGGGCAGCACGACGCTGTACAACTGCACGACGCTGGCCGATCCGAACCCGTACGATCCGTGGGCGTACACCCGCACCGTGTCGGGCGCGCTGACGCACGTGAACACCAAGACGAAGTCGGCGTACGCGTTCGACACCATCGAATTCAACAAGCAGTGGCAGCTCAACGTGGGCGGCCGGTACGACGATTTCCAGAGCACGCTGAACACGCTGCCGACGGCGACGACGGCGGCCGTGCAGGCGGACGTCGACAGCAATTTCTGGAGCTGGCAGACGGGCCTCGTGTACAAGCCCGCGACTAACGGCAGCATCTATCTGGCGTATGCGACGTCGGCGACGCCGCCGGGCAACGACGGCGGCGACGGCCTCGATGCGCTGACGGTGGCCGTGCAGAACCTGCAGCCCCAGCGCAGCAAGAACATCGAGCTGGGCACCAAGTGGGACGTGATGCCGGGCGGCCGGCTGTCGCTGACGGCGGCCGTGTTCAAGAGCACGATGAACAATGCCCGCGTGACGTCCCCGGACGGCACGGTGCAGAACGTCGGCCGCAAGGAAGTCAGGGGCGTGGAGCTGGGCTTCTCGGGCAAGCTGTCGTCGCAGTGGAGCGTGTTCGGCGGCTACACCTACCTGGACGCGGAAATCGCGGACAATGGCTATCTGAACGTCGGTACGACCGCGGCGCCGGTGTACGCGGCATCGCCCTATAACGGCAACCGCTTCCCGGCGACGCCGAAGCACTCGGCGTCGCTGTGGACGACGTATGCCGTCACGAAGGACCTCACGTTCGGCATGGGCCTGAATTCGATGTCGATGCTTTACGCGAACGTGAACAACAACAAGTGGGCGCCCGGCTATACCCGCTTCGACGCGATGGCCACCTATGCGCTGAACCAGGACGTCAGCCTGCAGCTGAACGTGCAGAACCTGACCGACAAGCTGTACTTCGACAAAGTCTCGTCGCCGCACTATGCCGGCGTGGCGCCGGGACGGTCGGCGACGCTGTCGGCCAACGTCAGGTTCTGATCCGGCTCCGCGAGCCGCCAGCGAACCGCAAGCCCTCCGCGCTACCCGGCGTCGAGGGCTTGTTTCATGAGGAGTGAACGATGATGCTGCATATCCCGGGCGTGCTGAGCCCGGACCAGGTGAAGTCCATGCGCGCGCGCCTGGCCGCCACCGACTGGATCGACGGCCGCGCCAGCGTCGGCAGCCAGGGCGCACAGGTCAAGCGCAACCGCCAGCTGGCGGAAGGGTCGCCGCTGGCCGTGGAACTGGGCCAGGTCGTGAGCGCCGCGCTGATGGCGCACCCGCTGTTCTTTTCGAGCGTGCTGCCGCTGCGCATCCTGCCACCTTACTTCAACGGCTATGCGGGCGGCGAGCATTACGGCCCGCACGTCGACGGCGCCATCCGCGCGCAGCGCAGCGGGGCGACGGTGCGCGCCGACGTGTCGTGTACCGTGTTCCTGAGCGATCCGGAAGAGTATGACGGCGGCGAGCTGACCGTGATCGACACCTACGGCACGCACGAGGTGAAGCTGCCGGCGGGCGACGCGATCGTGTACCCGTCGTCGAGCGTGCACGAGGTGCGGAAGGTGGAGCGCGGCGAGCGCGTGGCATCGTTCCTGTGGGTGCAGAGCATGGTGCGCGACGACGGCAGGCGCGCGATGCTGTTCGAGCTCGACACCAATATCCAGGCCTTGCGCGCGCAGCATGGGGACGGGCCGGCGCTGGTGGCGCTCACGGGGCATTACCACAACCTGTTGCGGATGTGGGCGGAGACGTAGCGAGGGGTCAGAGCGAGGGGGCAGAGCGAGGGGTCAGAGCCCGGTGTTGATGGTTGGGCTCTGACCCCGGTGGTTAGACGCGACGTCTCTAAGCACCGATGATGGTTGGGCTCTGACCCCGGTGGTTAGACGCGACGCCTCTAAGCACCGGGGTCAGAGCCCCAAAGGAAACACCGGGCTCTGACCCCTCTGACCCAAGGAAACACCGGGCTCTGACCCCTCTGCCCCCTGACTGCCTCGGCTTAGGCAGCCAGCAGCTGCCGCAGCACGAACGGCAGGATGCCGCCATGCTTGTAGTAATCCACTTCGATCGGCGTGTCGATGCGCAGCAGGACCGACGTTTCCTTCGTCGAACCGTCGGCGCGGTGGATGACGAGGGTCGCCTGCATCTGCGGACGGATCTCGCCTTCCAGGCCTTTCAGGTCATAGGTTTCGTTGCCGGTGATGCCCAGCGAATCGACGCTGTCGTCGCCCAGGAACTGCAGCGGCAGCACGCCCATGCCGACCAGGTTCGAACGGTGGATGCGCTCGAACGAACGGGCGATCACGGCCTTCACGCCCAGCAGCTGGGTGCCTTTCGCGGCCCAGTCGCGCGACGAGCCGGTGCCGTATTCTTCGCCCGCGAAGATCATCGTCGGGGTGCCTTCCGCGATGTACTTCATGGCCGCGTCGTAGATCGACAGCTGTTCGCCGCCCGGCTGGTGCAGCGTGATGCCGCCTTCGACCGCGGAACCGTCGGCCTTCGGCGGGATCATCCTGTTCTTGATGCGGACGTTCGCGAACGTACCGCGCATCATGATCTCGTGGTTGCCGCGGCGCGAGCCGTACGAGTTGAAGTCGGCCTTGATGACGCCGTGGTCCTTCAGCCATTTGCCGGCCGGACCGTCTTCCTTGATCGAGCCGGCCGGGGAGATGTGGTCGGTGGTGATCGAGTCGCCGAACACGCCCAGCGCGCGCGCGCCCGCGATGCCTGCCGCGGCGGCCTTCGGGGTCATCTCGAAGTCGCTGAAGAACGGCGGCTCGGCGATGTAGGTCGACTCCGGCCAGTCGTAGACCTGGCCCGACACCGACGCCACGGCTTCCCACAGCGCGCCCGGGTTGCCCTTGACGTCCGCGTAGTTGGCCTTGAAGACGTCCGAGTTCATCGCGAGCTTCATCAGGTCGTGGATCTCCTGCGAGGTCGGCCAGATGTCGCCCAGGTAGACGTCGACGCCGTCCGAGCCCTTGCCGACGGGTTCCGTCATCAGGTCGCGCGTGACGTTGCCGGCGATCGCGTAGGCGACGACCAGCGGCGGCGAGGCCAGGAAGTTCGAGCGGATGTTCGGGTGGATGCGCGCTTCGAAGTTGCGGTTGCCCGACAGGACGGCGGCGGCGATGATGTCGTTCGACGTGATCGCGGCGTTCAGCTCCGGGGTCAGGTCGCCGGCGTTGCCGATGCAGGTGGTGCAGCCGTAGGCGGTCACGCCGAAGCCCAGTTGCGTCAGGTACGGCAGCAGGCCGGCCGCTTCCAGGTAGTTGGTGACGACGCGCGATCCCGGCGCCAGCGACGACTTGATGTGCGGTGCCACCGTCAGGCCTTTTTCGACGGCCTTCTTGGCCAGCAGGCCCGCGGCCAGCATGACGCTCGGATTCGACGTGTTGGTGCACGACGTGATCGCGGCGATCAGCACGTCGCCGTTCTTCACGCGCAGGCCGTTGGTCGTTTCATAGACCTTCGACAGGTCTTCCGGCGATTTGTTGAAGCCGTTTTCGCTGGTCGGCTTGGAGAACAGGTCGGCGAAGTTGCCCTTCACGTTGCCCAGTTCGATGCGGTCCTGCGGACGCTTCGGACCGGCCAGCGACGGGGTGACGGTCGCCAGGTCGAGCGACACGACGCGCGTGTAGTCGATGTCGCCGGCGCGCGGGATGCCGAACAGTTGCTGGGCCTTGAAGTAGTTCTCGAAGGCGGCCAGTTCTTCTTCGGTGCGGCCGGTGCCGCGGAAGTAGTCGATGGTCTTGTCGTCGATCGGGAAGAAGCCCATCGTCGCGCCGTATTCCGGTGCCATGTTGCCGATGGTGGCGCGGTCGGTGGTCGACAGCGAGGCGGTGCCTTCGCCGAAGAATTCCACGAACTTGCCGACGACTTTCTCCTTGCGCAGCATCTCGGTGATGGTCAGCACGAGGTCGGTCGCGGTGCAGCCTTCGCGCAGCGTGCCGGTCAGGTTGACGCCGATGACGTCCGGGGTCAGGAAGTAGACCGGCTGGCCCAGCATGCCGGCTTCCGCCTCGATGCCGCCGACGCCCCAGCCGACGACGCCGACGCCATTGATCATGGTCGTGTGCGAGTCGGTGCCGACCAGGGTGTCCGGGTAGTACATGCCGTCGTTCTTCATCACGCCGCGCGCCAGGTACTCCAGGTTCACCTGGTGCACGATGCCGAAGCCCGGTGGCACGACGCCGAACGTGTCGAATGCCTGCATGCCCCACTTCATGAACTGGTAGCGCTCGTTATTGCGCTGGAACTCGATCTTCATGTTCAGGTCGAGCGCGTCCGGGGTGCGGAAGTGGTCGATGGTGACCGAGTGGTCGACGACCAGGTCCACCGGCACCAGCGGCTCGATCTTCTTCGGATCGGCGCCGTTCTTGGCGGCGACGTTGCGCATCGCGGCCAAGTCGGCCAGCAGCGGCACGCCGGTGAAGTCCTGCAGGACGACGCGCGCGACGACGAACGGGATCTCTTCGGTGCGGGCGGCGGTCGGGTTCCAGTTCGCCAGCTGGCGGACGTGCTCTTCGGTGACCTTCTTGCCGTCGCAGTTGCGCAGCACGGATTCGAGGACGATGCGGATCGACACCGGCAGGCGCGACAGGTTCACGCCCAGGGATTCGGCGAGGGCCGGGAGGGAATGGAACTGGCCGGTCTGGCCCGCCGCGATGGGGAATTCCTTCAGCGTGTTCAGCGTGTTGTGAGACATAAAAGCTCCCTTCAGTAGAGGATTTTGTTGTTGCTGCGATAAACCCGGTTCGCTACGCCGTCACCCCAGCGGAGGCGGGGGCCCAGGCAGGACGCGTGCCGGGACGCAAAACTGGATCCCCGCCTACGCGGGGACGACGCCCGGTTGCATTCCGCGCCCAGGCATCAGCTTTTCTTCTCGGCCGGTGCCGAGGCCATCACCGGCTTGGCCTGCTGCTCGGCGTCCTTGCACTCGTTGGCCAGCTGGCGGCTCTGCTTCGAATCGAGCAGCATACCCTTCGACGGGATGCCGATCCAGACCAGGCCGAGTTTCGCATTCTCGTAGCGCTGCGCGCCCGTCGTCGTGCCGACCTTGTCCATGCGGCGCAGGTGGTTCTTCCAGCGCAGCGCGATGTGGCTGTCGTCCATCGGGTTGCGGTAGATGGCGACCTTGTTGTCCAGTTCGCAGGAGTATTCGGCCAGCGTCGTGTCCGTGACGTCCGGTTCCGGTTCGTCGTCGGCGACTTCCTGCTTGACGTCTTCCTTTTTGGCTTTTTTATGCTTGGAAGATTTTGCCTTTGCCTTTGCCTTCAGGACCTTGGTCGCCTTCGGGTGCGTGTCGTGGGTGGTGGCGGATGCCGGCGCGCAAACACCGGCGGCCGCGAGCGCGAGGGCACAGGCGGCGGCGATTTGTTTCAGAGTGATGGACATCAGATGGATTCCGGTTGATTGACGAGTGCCGCCGCGGCATCCGGCAGCGCAAGGCCGGCCAGCTTCGCGCGCTGCAACACCGTCCAATAATATCGGTAGCTGGCGCGATCGTGCAAGCGGCCGGCGTGGGCAATCGGGCCCCAATCGTTCGCCATCGCCGCGGCCAGGATGTTGGTCGCCTCGTTCACTTCCGCCAGGCGCGGCGTGAACGCCTTGACGATCGGCTTGATCTGGTCGGGGTGGATGCTCCACATGCGGGTAAAACCGAACTCGGCGGCGGCGCGCTGCGCGTCGTTGGCGACCACCGCGCTGTCCTTGATCTCGGTCGTCACATTATGCGAGGGGACTTTGTCGTGTGCATGACATGCGGCAACCATCTCCAGCTTCGCCCGGACGACGAGTGGATGGGTAAATTGACCTGGCGTACGCATCGCGGCGGCCGGCACCGCGCCGTAGTGCGCCGAGACGAAGTCCATGATGCCGAACGACAGCGATTCGACCTGGGGCAGGGCGGCGATGGCGTACACGTCGTGCAGGGCTCCGTGCGTCTCGATCAGCACGTGCAGCGGCAGGGCGTCGCGTCCCGCATTCGCCGCGGCGCGGTTGACGGATTCCTGCGCGCGCAGGACGTCTTCCAGGCTGTTCGGCTTGGGCAGCATGACGTAGCCGAGCTTGCGGGCGGCGGCGCCCACGATGATCTCGACGTCCTGCTCGAAATGGCTGCTCGTGACGTCGTGCAGGCGCGCGCCGATGCGGTTGAAGCGGTTGTCGTCGCCGTTCACGAGCGCGGCCACCAGTTCGGCGTGGGCGCGCTCGGCGCCGGCGCTGGCGCCGTCCTCGCAGTCGAAGGTGATGTCGAAAATCGGCCCAAGTTCTTGTTGCAGGGCCATCGATTTGCGCATCAGCTTCTCGCTGCCGGCGTAGTGGTCGCAGGCAGGGAGCAGCGGCGGCTGGCGTTGGCCCTGGAATAAAACCTCGGAAGGATGCATGTCGAGTCCTGGATATGCATTACGTGGGCTCGGGGAGCCCACCCTACGAACGGTATATTGCCGTAGGGTGGGCACCCCGTGCCCACCAAGCGTGTGCGTGCCGCCGGCACACGGCAATTCGTAGGGTGGGCACCCCGTGCCCACCAGACGTTTGCGTTGCCGGGATTACTTGCCCAGCAGGTGAGCGACGCCCGCGCGCTCTTCGTTCAGTTCTTTCAGCGTCAGGTTGATGCGCTCTTGCGAGAACGGATCGATCTCCAGGCCTTGCACGATCTTGTATTCGCCGTTTTCGGTGGTCACCGGGAAGCCGAAGACGATGCCTTCCGGGATGCCGTACGAACCGTCCGACGGGACGCCCATCGTGGTCCACTTGCCATTGGTGCCCAGCACCCAGTCACGCACGTGGTCGATGGCGGCGTTGGCGGCCGATGCGGCCGACGATGCGCCGCGGGCGTCGATGATGGCGGCGCCGCGCTTGCCGACGGTCGGCAGGAACGTGTTGGCGTTCCATTCCTGGTCGTTGATCAGGTCCTTGACCGATTTGCCGTTGACCGTGGCGAAACGGTAGTCGGCGTACATGGTCGGCGAGTGGTTGCCCCAGACGATCATCTTCTCGATGTCGCCGACGGCCGTGCCGGTCTTGGCCGCGACTTGCGACAGGGCGCGGTTGTGGTCCAGGCGCAGCATGGCGGTGAAGTTCTTGGCCGGCAGGTTCGGGGCCGATTTCATCGCGATGTGGGCGTTGGTGTTGGCCGGGTTGCCGACCACCAGCACCTTGACGTCACGCGACGCGACGGCGTCCAGCGCCTTGCCTTGCACCGTGAAGATCTGGGCGTTGGCTTCCAGCAGGTCTTTACGCTCCATGCCCGGGCCGCGCGGACGGGCGCCGACCAGCAGGGCGA
Organism: Massilia luteola; assembly: GCF_034420155.1. Classification (NCBI taxonomy): domain Bacteria; kingdom Pseudomonadati; phylum Pseudomonadota; class Betaproteobacteria; order Burkholderiales; family Oxalobacteraceae; genus Massilia; species Massilia luteola. The sequence continues at coordinate 4,262 of NZ_JAXOFN010000044.1, read as the reverse complement.
CGTCCGCATCCTTGAACGCGGTCATCGGATCGCTGTGGGCGGTCATGCCGGCCAGCAGCGGGAATGCGCAGTCTTCCAGTTCCATCATGACGCCCTTGAGCGCCTTCTGTGCTTTTTCGTTGTCGATTTCGAGCAGCTGCAGAATGACCGGCTGGTCCTTGCCCAGCATGTCGCCGTTGGCGATGCGGAACAGCAGGGAATAGCCGATCTGGCCGGCCGCGCCGGTTACGGCAACGCGCTTAGGGGTTTTAGCCATGATGAATCTCCAAAGTGGGAAAGAAAACGGGGCGACGCAGAAGGATACGCCTGTTTGGGAAAACCGCAATGATACCAAAAGCGCCATCTTGGGAAGCGGGCGTGTGGCGCATTGCTGGCAGGCGGGCGCCCACGCTCGATCGACCGCGAGTGTAGTCCTGCGCCATTCCATCTGTCAATTCATATCATATGTCTTATATAAGACACATAATCCGAGGGTTTCTTCACTGGACGGACCAGGGGATTTATGAAAAAATCGCAGTCTATGAACCAAGCCTCGTCCAATCCGAACAGCAATGGCGCCACGACTACGGGCGCCGGCAGCGCTGTCGGCGGCGCGGCGCCATCGCCCACATTTTCGCCACTGTACCAACAGATCAAGGCGCTCATCACGCAGAGCCTGCAGTCCGGCGAATGGAAACCGGGCGAGCTGATCCCCAGTGAAGTCGAGCTGGCCGGCCGCTACAAGGTCAGCCAGGGCACCGTGCGCAAGGCTATCGACGAACTCGCCGCCGAGCACCTCGTCGTGCGCCGCCAGGGCAAGGGCACGTTCGTCGCCACCCACAACGAGGCGCGCGCCCACTTCCGTTTCCTCAAGCTGATGCCCGACGAAGGCGTCCCCCAGCATTTCGAGCACGAATACCTCGACGTCAAGCGCATCCGCGCGCCGGCCGAGGTGGCGCGCCTGCTCGACCTGAAATCGGGCGACGCCGTGGTCTACATCAAGCGCCTGATGAGCGACAGCGGCGCGCCCACGATCCTCGAGGAATTGTGGTTGCCGGGGCAGCTGTTCAAGGGACTGACGGGCGAGCGCCTGGCGGAATACAAGGGGCCGATGTACGGCCTGTTCGAATCGGAATTCGGCACGCGCATGATCCGCGCGACGGAAAAGATCCGGGCCGTGGCGGCCGATGCGCCGAGCGCGCTGGCGCTGAAAGTGCCGGAAGGAACGCCCTTGCTGTGCGCGGACCGGCTGTCGTTCACGTATGGGGATAAAGCGGTGGAATTGCGGCGCGGATTGTATCTGACCGCCAAGCATCATTACCAAAACGAATTGTCCTGAATAGTTTTTGCGCTGGCTCTATGCTGGTGCAGTAATCGCTGGCAGCGATTACAATGTTTCGATTTTGGGAAAGCGTCGAAGAGGCCCGATCGGCGCGTTTCAGCCTGGATCTGGCAGCGAAAAAGCCGGAATCCGTGCAGGTCGCAAAATCGGCGTAGTCCGGGTTCCAATATAAATAAGTCAGTTTTAAGGGAGGTGTTCCAATGTCCGAAGCCGTGAAAAACGCGCAAAAAAGAGGGCAGCCGATCCGTAATGTGAGCATTACGGACATCACGATGAATTACAAGCAGCCGCCGTCAGCCATCGTGTCGATCCTGCACCGTATCAGCGGCTTCGTGCTGTTCCTCTTCCTGCCGTTCCTGCTCTACCTGTTCGAGCAGAGCGTCCGTTCCGAGATCTCGTTTGCGCACTTCGCCGGGATCGTCAGCCATCCGTTCACGAAGATCGTCATCCTAGGCCTGTCCTGGGGTTACCTGCACCACTTCTGCGCCGGCATCCGCCACCTGTTCATGGACAACCACATGGCCCTCGACAAGGACGCCGCGCAGCGCACCGCGCGCTGGGTGCTGGTCGTCAGCCTGGCCCTGACCCTGCTGGTCGCCCTCAAACTGTTCGGAGTGTTTTAATCATGGCTACCCCCAACAACATCGGACAGCGCCGCCTCGTCGTCGGCGCGCACTACGGCATGCGCGACTGGCTCGCGCAGCGCGTCACCGCCATCGTGATGGTCGTGTTTACCGTCATCCTGCTGGTCTCGTTCCTGACCGGGCAGAATTTCACCTACGAAGGCTGGGCCGGCCTGTTCGCCCGCCAGTGGTTCAAGCTTTTCACGATGGTCACGTTCTTCGGCCTGTTCTACCACGTGTGGGTCGGCATCCGTGACATCTGGATGGACTACGTCAAACCGGTCGGCATCCGCCTGACCCTGCAGATCGCCACGGTGCTCTGGCTGCTCGCCTGCGCCGCCTGGACTGTGCAAATTCTCTGGAGCGTGTAATCGTGGCAGCAATCAAACCCGCAATCCCCGTCCGTCATTTCGACGTGGTCATCGTCGGCGCCGGCGGATCCGGCCTGCGCGCCGCACTGCAGTTGTCCGAAGCCGGCCTGAATGTGGCCGTGCTGTCGAAAGTCTTCCCGACCCGTTCGCACACCGTCGCCGCACAGGGCGGCATCGGCGCCGCGCTCGGCAACATGTCGGAAGACGACTGGTTCTGGCACATGTTCGACACCGTCAAGGGCGGCGACTACCTGGGCGACCAGGACGCCATCGAATTCATGTGCCGCGAAGCGCCGAAGGTCGTGTACGAGCTCGAACACTTCGGCATGCCGTTCGACCGCAACCCGGACGGCACGATTTATCAACGTCCGTTCGGTGGCCACACCGCCAACTTCGGCGAGAAGCCGGTGCAGCGCGCCTGCGCCGCCGCCGACCGTACCGGCCACGCGCTGCTGCACACGCTGTACCAGCGTAACGTCCGCTCGCGCACGCACTTCTTCGTCGAGTGGCAGGCGCTGGACCTGGTCCGTAATGCCGACGGCGACGTCCTCGGCGTCGTCGCGCTGGAAATGGAAACGGGCGACGTCATGATGCTGCAGGCGAAAACGACCGTGTTCGCCACGGGCGGCGCGGGCCGTATCTTCGCCGCGTCGACCAATGCCTTCATCAACACCGGCGACGGCCTGGGCATGGCGGCGCGTGCCGGCATCCCGCTGCAGGACATGGAGTTCTGGCAGTTCCACCCGACCGGTGTGGCCGGCGCGGGCGTGCTGATCACGGAAGGCGTGCGCGGCGAGGGCGGCATCCTGATCAACTCGAACGGCGAACGTTTCATGGAGCGCTACGCCCCGACGCTGAAAGACCTGGCGCCGCGCGACTTCGTGTCGCGCTCGATGGACCAGGAAATCAAGGAAGGCCGCGGCGTCGGCCCGAACAAGGACCACGTGCTGCTCGACCTGCGCCACATCGGCGCGGACACGATCCGCAAGCGCCTGCCGTCGATCCTGGAAATCGGCCACAAGTTCGCCAACGTCGACGCGACCAAGGAACCGATCCCGGTCGTCCCGACCATCCACTACCAGATGGGCGGCATCCCGACCAACATCCACGGCCAGGTCGTCACCCCGGACGGCACCGGTTCGCAGAAAGTGGTCAATGGCCTGTACGCGATCGGCGAATGCTCGTGCGTGTCGGTGCACGGCGCGAACCGTCTCGGCACGAACTCGCTCTTGGATCTGGTGGTGTTCGGCCGCGCGGCCGGCAACCACATCGTCGCGCAGAACCTGAAGGAGCAGGGCAACCGCGCGCTGCCGGCGGACTTCGCCGACTACGCGCTGGGCCGCCTGAACCGCCTGGAAAACTCGACCGGTGGCGAAAAGGTGCAGGACGTGGCCAACGCGATCCGCGCCACGATGCAGAAGCACTGCGGCGTGTTCCGTACGCAGGCGCTGATGGACGAGGGCGTGCGCGAGATCATGGCGCTGGACGAGCGCCGCAAGCACGTCTCGTTCAAGGACAAGTCGAAGGTGTTCAACACGGCGCGCATCGAGGCGATCGAACTGGACAACCTGATCGAAGTGGCCAAGGCGACCGTCGTGTCGGCGGCGGCGCGCAAGGAATCGCGCGGCGCCCACGCCCACAGCGATTTCGAGCACCGCGACGACGAGAACTGGATGAAGCACACGCTGTTCTACTCGGAAGGCAATCGCCTCGACTACAAGCCGGTCACGACCAAGCCGCTCACCGTCGACACGTTCAAACCGAAGCCCCGCACGTTCTAATTTAGGCAAACCATGGCACGCACAGTCCACCTGAAAATCTACCGCTACGATCCGGACAAGGATTCGAAGCCCTATATGCAAGACGTCACCGTCGAGCTGAAAGACACCGACAAGATGCTGCTCGACGCGCTGCAGCGCATCAAGGCCGACGTCGACGATTCGCTGG
>NZ_JAXOFN010000043.1:0-49134 GCF_034420155.1 Massilia luteola | reverse complement strand
AGCTTGAGTGTGGTCCCGTCCATGGCAAGAAGTTGCAGGCCCTTGAACTGATACCGCTGCTCATCCTGCTGGTGCCAGCGCCGGGCCGAGGCGGCGAACAACCAGGCCAGCGGCTCCTCGCCAAGCCGCTGCCGCGCCTGGGTTGCGGCGCTATCGGTCACACAGCGGTCCTCCAGGTCCGGTAAAGCCAAGTCCAGTTCCGCCAACACTTGACGTACTGACCGGTGTCGGTACAAGGCCAGCGCAATCACCAGCCATACTACCTGCTGCGCGGGCAAACGCCGCTGGCGGATGCTGGCCTTGCCAGAATAGTTCAGTGCCGCCTCGATCCACTCGGCGGGAAGATGCTCGCCCAGCCGCCTCCAGTCAGGGGCTGCCAAGTCGACAGTAACAAGTGGTAGGGATTCAGATAACATGAAGGCCGCAGGTTAACAGCCCGCGGCCTCGTTTACAAGCGATCGTTGCTGAACTTGCCGCTTAACTTAACGGTATTAGGGTCAGAGCCCGGTTTTTGGAAATTGCCCAAAAACGGGCTCTGACCCCGAAAAAAAGGGCCGCCCCGCAGGACGGCCCGTCGTTACGCGCGGCGCACGCGGCGCCGCCCGTCATCTATCAGAACTTGTAGCGCGCGCCCAGCATGTAGCGCGGGCCGCCGGTCGTGACCTGCAGCACCTGCTGGTCGGTACGGCCGTGCGTGCGCTGGGTCGAGTCGGTCAGGTTGATCGCCTCGAGCGACACGCTCAGGTTCTTGTTGACGTTGTAGCCGATCGACAGGTCGGTCTGGCCGTACGGCTCGACGTACTGCGGGTTCGGCTTGCCGTTGTCGGCCACGCTCGCGAGGAACTCGCCGCGCCAGTTGTAGGCCAGGCGGATCGACCATTTCTGGTCTTCGTAGATACCGACCAGGTTGGCGGAATTCGACAGGCCGACCAGCGCGAACTGGTTACCCAGCCCCATGTTGTCGTACTTGAGGCTCGACTTCACGTACGTGTAGTTGGCCTGGAAACCGAGGCCGTTGTTGAACATGTGCTGCCAGTTCACCTCCGCGCCCTTCAGCGACGCCTTGTCCTGGTTGATGAACGTCGTCACCTGGTACGGCAGGGCCGGATCGCCCGCGATGCCGCTGATGGTGCCGGTCAGGTTGCCCGCCGCGTTGGTGCCGGTCGCCGTCACGCCAGGCTGGCCGGCGAAGTGCGACAGGATGTAGTTACGCATGCAGTTGGTGTCGGTCGCCACGCAGCCCGCGGCGATGGCCGCGTTCCAGTAGCCGCCGCCCACCGGCGTCGTCGCCGTCGTCGACGGCTCGTTGACGACGGTCTGGCCGGCGTAGTCGGACAGGTCCTTGTAGAACAGGCCCAGCGACACCATGCTCTGCTTCGTGTAATACCACTCGGCCGACAGGTCCAGGTTCTTCGACTTCACCGGCGACAGGCCCGGGTTGCCGCGGTTCGCCGTGGTGCCGGTCACGCCCGCCGTGGCGCTGTACGTGGTGCCGCCCTCGATCTGGTCGTAGCGCGGACGGCCGATCGATACGCCATAGCTGGCGCGTACCTTCAGGTCGTCACGCACGTCCATGTCCCAGTCCACCGTCGGCAGGAAGTTGCTGTAGCTGCCGGTCTGGGTCTGGAAGGTCTGCGAGCCGAACACGATCGGCAGTTCGTTCTGCGAGATCCAGTTGACCTGGGTCGGCTGCTTCAGCAGGCCGGTCGAGGCGACGTCGGTCTTCTCGTAGCGGAAGCCCACGCCGGTGTGCATCGGCATCGCCGTGTCCCAGTCCGTGTTGAACTGCATGAACAGCGCCTTCGTCTTCTCGATCGTGGTGCGGTTGAAGCTCGGGTTGTCCAGGCTCGGGGTATAGCCGGCCTGGTCGCCCGTGACCTTGATCGCGTTGTCGCGCACGTCGGCGAAGTTGAACAGGTTGTAGCGGTTGTACATGCGCGGATCGTTCGAGCCGCCCAGCTTGCTGAAGTACTGGCTGATGCCGTCGGCGAACCACAGGTTCTGGTTATAGGCGGTGCCCGGGGTCGTCGACGTGCCGCCCCACGAGTCGCGCTGCACCTGCTGGAACACGGAGTGGTTGTTGACCTTCGAGTGCGACAGGCCGAAGTTCAGGTTCGACGACTCGAACAGTTTCAGGCTGCCGCCGGCCTGGATCTGGTCGATCTTCATCTTGTTCAGGCCATCCTGGAACCACGAGCCGGACACCTGGTTCGGCGCGGCCGTGTAGTCCGCGCCGCCCGGGATGACGAGGATCGGCATCTCCTGGCTGAAGTCGACGCCCGTGGTGCCGCGCGAGAAGCTGACGGTCGCCAGGTCGTTGTTCGAGCCGTACGGGCTGTCCGATTTCGACTCCGCCACCGAGTGGTGCATGTCGAGCGACAGGCGCAGGGCCGGCGAGACGCGCCACTGGGTGTTGAAGCCGATCGAGTCCAGGGTCGACTTGGTGGCGAAATCGCCGCCGTTCATCGCCATGTCCTGGTTCGTCACCTGCTCTTCATAGTACAGCGGCGAGGCGATCGGACCGTTGGTCCACTTGCTCGTCTGGGCGTTCAGCGGGTGGTTGAACCAGACCGACAGCTCGTGGTACTTGGTCTGGATCTTGTTGTCCGCGTACGTGTAGTCCAGCGTGGTCGTGATGTCCTTCACGGGGCGGAACTGGAACGTCAGCTGGCCGTTGGTGCGCTGGCGCTGCGAACCGCGCACGAAGTACGACAGGTTCTGCGGGGTCAGGTAGATGTCGCTGGCCTTCGGCGGGTTCGTCACGCCGACGCCCGACACCGGGACCGGACCCGGGTCCTGGCTGACGGTGTCGCCATGGAACGGGCCGAGCCAGCCGTTGGTGACGGCGGCCTGGTTCACGCCCAGGTTGCGCGACTGGTAGCTGCCGGTGACCGCGAAGCCGAACATGCCGTCATGCCACTTCGTGCTGTACAGGCCCGAGACTTCCGGCGTGATCTTCTTGCCTGCGTCGATGTCCGGCAGGTTGTTGTTGGACTTGTCGTACACGCCTTTCACGCCGAACGTGGCGCGGTCGCCCATGTCCAGCGGACGGCCGGTCATGATGTTCAGGGTGGCGCCGATGCCGCCCGGCGGCGTGTCGGCGCGGGCGCTCTTGTACACCTGGATCTGCGATACCGCTTCCGACGCCAGGTTGGAGAAGTCGAACGCGCGGCCGGCCTGGTCGCCCAGGTTCGCGGTCGGCATCTGGCGCCCGTTCAGCAGCACCATGTTCAGGTCCGGACCGACGCCGCGCACGGTGACCTTGGCGCCTTCGCCGCGGTTGCGGTCGATCGACACGCCGGAGATGCGCTGGACCGCTTCGGCCAGGTTCGTGTCGGGGAATTTGCCGATGTCGTCGGCGACGATGCCGTCGACGATACCATCGGAGTTACGCTTCAGGTTCAGCGTGGACTGCATGCTGGCGCGGATACCGGTCACCACGACGGTATTCGTCGCGACGCCCTGCACCGCCGTGGTCACCGCCGTGTCGGCGGGCGTTGCGACGCCGTTGGATGCACCGTTGTTCGCGTCCTGTGCGTAACTCGGTGCGACCAGGGCGGCGCAAGCGCTCGCAACGGCCAGGCTGATCAGGCGGTGCCTGGTGTTCAGGTGATGGGAAAAAACCCTCTTGGTGTACAGCACTGTGTCTCCTCTCGTCTCTCGAAAAAAACGTCGCGCCCGACGGGCGCAGACGTCCGTGGTGGTGGTACTACTCTTGCCGTCCCCCGGTGTCCGTCCTGGTCTGCGGGGGCTCTGTCGTCCGGGTCGCGGCGGCCGTCCTGGGCAGCGCAACGTTGACTCTTTGATCATTGATAGCGGACATCATTTATTCAAGATTAAGAACATTTGCGACATTGGTCAATCGGTCGAACGAAATGTATGCATGTAAAAAATGCCTCGGCGCACCAAAATGGGCCGCGTTTTGTCTGCCGCAACGCGCATTACGTAACATATGTACCAAGATCAGCGGATTTGCTCAAGAAATCGATTTCATAAATAAATCAATCACTTCGTTCCGCGCCCCACCCGCGGCGGGACCGTTATACTTTTCACCAGCCGGCCGGCGCAGTGTTATAAATATGCGTAACGCATAACGTACAAAATTTCAAATCTGTTGCATAATCATCACAAACCACTTGATTTTTCCCGCCCATGCCCGTTACCGGTGACCAGCAACTCCTCAAGCAACTGAACCGTATGGCGCTGGTACGCCAGGTGAGTACGCAGCCCGGCCTGTCGCGCGCCGCGCTGGCCGACGTCCTGGGCCTGACCAAGTCGACCGTCAGCCTGCTCGTGCGCGAACTGGTCGACGAAGGCTGGCTCACGGAAAGCGAGCTGCTCGTGACCGGCGAAGTGGGCCGCCGCGCCACGCCCCTGCACCTGGATCCGTCGCGCCTGGCCCTGCTCGGCGCCGAACTGGGCGTGGACGAGGCGCGCGTCGTCGCCACCAACCTGCTGGGCGAAGTACTCGACACGCGCATCCTCACCTACGAAGACCCGGGCGATCCGGAGTCATGCATCCGCCTCGCCGCCGTCGCCCTCGTCAAGCTGGCGAAGCGGCTGGCGCGCCCCGCCGGCCAGGGCACGGCGCGGCGCGTGCTGGGCGTGGGCATCGGCCTGCACGGCGCCGTCGACGAAGCCCTCGGCCTGCTGCACCACGCGCCCCACCTCGGCTGGCGCGACGTGGACGTGGCCGGCATCGTCCAGGCCCACGTCGTCGGCTCGTCGCTGGACGGGCTGCCGCTGTCGATGCAGAACGAGGCGAACGTGGCGGCGCTGGGCGAATTCGAATTCGCCGACCAGTCGGGCACCGATCCGCTGATCTACCTGTCGATCGGCTACGGCGTGGGCGCCGGCGTGATCGTCAACGACCGCCTGCTGACCGGCCTGCACGGCTTCGCGGGCGAAGTGGGCCACGCGATCCTGCAGGCCGGCGGACCGCTGTGCCAGTGCGGGCGGCGCGGCTGCGCCGACGCGCTGATCGGCCTCGGCTCGCTGCTGGGCCGCGAACACCCCAGCCATCCGGCCCTCGAGCGCCTGTTCCGCCGCGTGGCCGACGGCGACAAGGCCACGTGCGCCGCCGTCGATGCGGCCGGCCGCCAGCTCGGCATCCTCCTGAACAATCTGTGGGCCGGCTTCGACCCGATGGCGATCGTGATCGGCGGCCCCGCGCTGCAGCTGGGCGACGCGTTCATCGAACCGGCGCGGCACGTGCTGGCCGCGTATGCGCATGCCGCGATGCTGCCGCCGCCCGCCATCCGTACCTCGCACTTCGGCGCCCAGGCCGTGGCCGTCGGCGCCGCCGCGCTGGCGCGCTACCGCGTCACGCGGCCGCTCGACGTGCAGCGCATCGAACGCAGCGCCGGCCGCGGGACGGGTTCCCGTCCGGCCGGGCTGGCGCTGCCGCACTGACACATATAAATAACGATCACAAGGATCACAATGACCGCTGACACGATCAACGTTGGACTCATCGGCTACGGCTTCGCCGGCCAGGTCTTCCACGCGCCGCTGCTGCGCACGACGCCGGGCCTCGCCATCGCCGCGGTGGCCAGCCGCAATCCGGACAAGGTGCGCGCCGACCTGGGCGACGTCGCCGTGCACGCCGATCCGGCGGCCCTCCTTGCCGATCCCGCCGTCCGGCTGGTCGTGCTGGCCAGCCCGAACCCGACCCACTTCCCGCTCGCGCAGGCCGCGCTGGAAGCGGGCAAGCACGTCGTCATCGACAAGCCGTTCACGGACGATGCGGTGCAGGCGGGCGCGCTGGTGCGCCTCGCCGAGGACAAGGGCCTGCTGCTCAGCGTGTACCACAACCGCCGCTGGGACAGCACGACGCGCACCGCGCTGCGCCTGCTCGCCGAGGGCACGCTGGGCCCCGTGCGCCACGCGGCCATGCATTTCGACCGCTTCCGCCCGCAACCGCAGGCGCGCTGGAAAGAAGAGCTGGATGCCGGCGGCGGCATCTGGATGGACCTGGGCCCGCACCTGCTCGACGAAGCCGTGCTGTACTTCGGCGAGCCGCTGGCCATCGAGGCCGACCTGCCGACGCTGCGTCCGGGCAGCCGCTGCGAAGACCAGTTCCAGGCGCGCCTGCGCTACGCGGACGGCCTGCGCGTGGACCTCGGCGCCAGCATGGTGGCCGCCGTCGCGCGCCCGCGCGTGGCGCTGCACGGCCTTGCCGGCAGCTGGGTCAAGCAAAACCTCGACCCGCAGGAAGCAGACCTGATCGCGGGCCGCCTGCCGTCCGGCGCCGCGGCCGCATGGGGCGTCGACACGGAGGCCGGCACGCTGGCCGTCCTGCGCGACGGGACGGTCGAGACGTCGTCCCTGCCCACCGAAAACGGTGCGTATCCGTCGTATTACGCGGGTATCCGCGACGCGCTGACCGGCAAGGGCGCGAATCCCGTGCCGGCGCGCCAGGCGCTCACCGTCATGCGCCTGCTGGACGCCGGGCGCCTGAGCGCGGCCGTGCGGCGCGAAGTGCTGCTGTCCGACGTGGCGGCCTGACGAGCGGGCACCACGGGGCGGGTCCGGCCCTACTCCGCCTCGAGGTTCGCGCGCACCCGCGCCAGCAAGTCCAGCAGGGTCGCGCGTTCCTCTTCCGATATGCCGTCCAGCGCCACCTCGGCCAGCGCGCCGTCGTGGCGATGCAGCGCCGCGTACATCGTCTTCCCCTCGCCTGACAACGACAGCCGCGTGCTGCGCTTGTCCGTCTCGTCCGCCGCCGCGTCGAGCAGGCCGCGGTCGCGCAGGCCGCGCACGAGGCGCGCCAGCTGCGCCTTGTCGCGTCCCGAATGCGCCGCCAGGTCGCTCTGCGTCGCGCCCGGACGCCGCGCGAAAAAGCCCAGTACCTTGATCTCCATATGCGCCAGGTCGTGCGGGCCGGCGCGCAGGCTGCGCTGCTGGGCCGAACGGAACAGATGCATGATCGCGTGGACGCGCTCCAGCACCTCCAGCGCCGGCGACGGGGGATTTTGGTTGACTTGATCAACTATATTTCGCATAATCAGGACTTGTAGAGGACATTATCAACTAATTTTCGGAGCAACGATGCAACAGACCGCAGACCACCCGGACACGCTGGTGCGCCGCGTACGCCACGACCTCAAGCTGCGCGACGTCACCGTCGCGCGCGTCGAACCGCTGGGCCCCGGTTTCGCCGCCATCACCTTCACGGGCGAGGCACTGGCCGATTTTACGTCGCTGTCGTTCGACGACCACGTCAAGTTCATGTTCGCGGACGCGGACGGCACGCAGGTGAGGCGCGACTATACCCCACGGCGCTTCAGCCGCGAAGCGCGCGAGCTCGTGATCGAGTTCGCGCTGCACGGCGACGGCGAGGCCGCCGGGTGGGCGCGCCGGGCAGTAGCGGGCCAGCGCGCACTCGTCGGCGGGCCGCGCGGGTCGATGATCGTGCCGCTGGCACTCGACTGGCATCTGCTTGCCGGCGACGCGACCGCGCTGCCCGCGATCGCCCGCCGTCTGGAGGAGCTGCCGGCCGGCAGCCGGGCGATCGTGCGCGTGTTGGCGGCGCCGGACGACAGGCGCGCGTTCGCCGGCCGGGCCGACGTCGACCTGCGCTGGTTCGACACGGCCGAGGCGCTGGTGGTGGATGTGCAGGCGCTCGCGCTCCCGGCGGGGCGCGGCTTTGCGTGGGGCGGCGGCGAAGCGTCGCTCATGGCGCGGGTGCGCCGGGCGCTGAACGAAAAAGGCGTGCCGCGCGAGGCGACACGCGTGTCGGCGTACTGGAAACAGGGTGTGGCGGAGCACCACGAGCACCTGGAATGATGGGTAGGCCCGGGAGCCGGCGCTGCCGCACACGGAACGCTTGCGTGGGCTCGGGGAGCCCACGACGCATCACACGGAACGTTTGCGGCGCCGCGCGAACATCAAGCCGGCCAACGAGGTGCCCATCAGCGCCAGCGACCCCGGCTCCGGCACCGTGAACTCGTCCATCGCCCACGCCGTCGGCGTGCTGTTGTAGATGACGAGCGTGTCGATGCCGCCCCAGTCCAGCTGGATCCAGCGCGGCGCCGTCGTGTCCAGCGTGTAGGCACCGGTCGAGGCCAGGAGCTGGCCGTTGCGCCAGCCTTCGAACGAGATCTCCTGCTCGACCAGTCCCGCCGTGAAGTAGGCCCCCGTGTAGGCGAACGCATTCCCGTCGGCCTTCGAGATCGTGGCCGTGCCGCCATACCAGTTGAACGCCGCGTTCATCGGCGACACGGCGCCCGCCTCGAAGCCGCTGCCCGGATAGGCGTCGGCGCGGATCGTCCCCATATTGTCCCAGTCGAACCCCGCGTAGCCCGCGTCGATGAGCTGGGTCTCGTCGCCGGACAGGTCGTCGAAATGGACGACGCTCGCGTTGGCCACCGTGCTGGCAACGATCGCCAGCAGGCCGATGATGGTCTTCTTCATGGTCATGCCTTTCATCAGTGCGCCAGGCCGGCGACTTCGGCGTCGCTGAGGGCCGCGTTATAGATGCGCAGCTCGTCCATCGAGCCCTTGTACGGCGTATCCCAGTAGTTCACGCCGAGCGCGAACGTGCCGGTCGTCGTCGTGAACACGTTCGGGAAGCCCGTGCCGGAGAAGCGTTTCACGCCATTGACGTACACGTTGACAGCGCCGTTGTTGACGGTGAAGGCCACGTGCGACCACTGGTTCACGGGGATGTTCATGCCCAGGCCCGCGTCGTACCAGTTCGATCCCGACCACAGCATCGACGCGCCGCCGACGCCGGCATGGCCCATGGGCAGGAAGCTGACCCAGGAATCCGTCGTGCGCGCGCCGAAGAACGTCGTCGTGAACGCCGTCAGCTGGGCGGGCTTCAGCCACATCGACACCGTGTACGCGTTCGACGAGATCAGGCCGTTCGGCAGGCGCACGCCGGTGGCGCCGTCGAACACCGCCGCGCTGCCGCGCACGCCCGCGGCGAACGCCAGGCTGCCGCCGGCCACGTCGATCTTGTTGCCGCTGACGCTGCCGGGCGCGAACGCGCCGTTCGAATCGGCGAGGTTGCCGTCGAACGCGTAGTACGCCACGAGGCCGCCCAGCTTGCGCACGGTGACGGTGAAGGTCTTCGTCAGCGTGGCCGTGCCTTTCGTGATCCGCGCCGTCAGCGTGACGTTGATCGAGCCGGTCGCCGGCGTCGTCACGATGCCCGTGTTGCTGACGACGGCCGGATTCGACGACGTCCAGCTGATGACGGCATTGCGCGCGGCGGTCGTCGGCAAGGTGAGGTTGCCCGTGACGGCCGTCGTGGCGCCGAGGCTCAGCTCATTGTAGATGGCGGTCGCGACCTGCCTGTCGGTGCGCGGGATCAGGCGGCTGCCGAAGATGGCGATGCCTTCGCGCGACGATGCGGTGAACGTCGTCACGTACGACTTCGACGTCTCGTCCCATTCCGTCAGCAGCACGCCCTTGTACGTCGAGGCGCCGGGCAGGCTGATCTCGATCTGGTTGCCGCCCGGCCTGCGCCACGTGCCCGTCACGGCACCGGTGATGCTGCCGTTGGCGTTCAGCGTGATCAGCTGCGACTTCTTGATGGTGGCCGTGATGTCCTTGCCGTGGTTGACGTACAGGTAGTCGCCGAACACGAATTCGGGCCGCAGGAACGCCGGCTGCGTCTCGTTGGCGTAGCGGTACGGCGCCACGACGGGCCAGCCGTCCGCATTCATGTACATCTGGTGCACGCGCACCTCGTGCTGCTCGCCGCGTTCCGGGAAGCGCGTGTGGAAGATCAGGAAGTGCCTGCCGGTGGCCGGGTCGTACCAGGCCGAGTTGTGGCCCGGCGAGACATAGCCCGTGCCGATGCCGGTGCCCGCCTCGCCCAGCTTGCGCTCGAACAGGAAGTTACCCATCAGCTTGACGCCGTACGGCGCGATCGACACGTCGTCGAACAGCGGCTTGGTCGGATCCGCCTTCACGTTCGCCATGTTGTTGCCCTGGGCGTCGTAGTACGGACCGTCCGGATTCGTCGAGCGCGAGATCCGCATGTTGTAGCCGCCGTTCGCATCGAGGCCGCCGAACGACGTGAACATATAGTAGTACGAGGTGGCCGGGCTGTACATCACGTACGCGCCTTCGATGCGCGCGTGGTTGCCGCCCGTGAGGTGCTTGCCGTAGCCCTGGTTCGGATAAGGCATGCCCGTGGCGGGGTTCATCTGCATGATGAAGATGCCGCCCGAGTACGAGCCGTAGATCATCCACAGCTTGCCCGCGTTGTCGAAGAAGACGTTCGGGTCGACCGTGTTCGGATGCTTCAGCGCGTCGTAGATCGTGCCGTCATTGCTCGCCTGTCCCCACATGCCGGACTTCAGGATGATGCCCTTGTTGACGTACGGCCCCTCCACGCTGTTGGCGACGGCAACGCCCAGCGCGGAACGGGGCGCGTCGCCTTCGCAGGCGTCGTAGTACATATAGTACTTGCCGTCCGCGAGCTGGCGCACGTCGGGCGCCCACAGGTCCTGCACGTTGGCCCACGCGAACGTCTCCGCCAGCTCCGTCAGGACGTTCTTCGAACCGTTCAGGAACAGCGGATTGGCGGCGCTGACGCTGTCCGTCATCTGCGTCCACTTCATGAGGTCCTTCGACTTGGCCGACGCCAGGTGCGAGCCGAACACGTAGAACGTGTCGCCGACCTTGATCACGGAAGGATCGTGCACGGACGCGTTCTGGAAGGTGGGCAGGGTCGCGCCGGCCTGGGCACCGGCATTGGCGGCAATGAAGCAGGAGGCGAATACCGCCGCCATTCCCGCCAGGGATAATAGGTTTTTCACTGTAGTCTCCGTCGTAATAATTATGTATTCGGCGATATGGGGCGCTCTCATCCATATCTGGAACGGAGAATGCGGCATTTTCAAATGCTTTGCAACAGGGCCAGAGACGCCCCTAAGTGACTGATTCGACCGGAAAATTTACAGATTTCAGTATGGAAATAGATGTGATTCCAAAAACCTTGATTTCACCTCCCAAATAAAAAATATGGATATCGATGCGGGAATCCGCGATAACTTTTCCCGAAACGAAAACGATTAACCAGGAAAAAAAGATATCGCAGATTCTTTTGCGTGTTACAAAAAATATTTCAGGTTGCTGTCATTAGAACGCGTGCTCGATGCCGCTGACGATACCGCTGACGATGCCTTCCGACACCTGGCCGATCGATCAACCGGCCCTGAGCCGGCCGCCCCGTTCCAGCACGTAGCGGTCGAAATCGCGCGCCAGGAACACGTGGCCGCCATACACGCCGCGCGCCTCCGCCTCCAGGGCCGCCATCGACGACGGCCCCTCGCCCTCCTGGTAGCGCGGACTGAAATGCGTCAGCACCAGGTTCGGCACGCCGGCCTGCGCCGCCATGCGCGCCACCCGCAGCGCGGAGCTGTGCATCGGCGCCGGCCCCACCTTGCGCAGCACCGCCTCCGTGTACGTGGCCTCGTGCACCAGCACGTCGGCCGCGCGCGCCGCCTCCAGCAGCAGGCCGGGATCGTCGTTGTCGCCGCCGACGATGATCGTGCGCGCCTTGCGCGGCGCCAGCAGCCACTCGTGCGCGCGCAGCACGCGGCCGTCGTCCAGCACCGCGTCGAGACCACGCTGCAGCGCGCCCCACGCCGGTCCCGGCGCGATCCCGGCCGCGCGCAGGCGGGCCGTGTCCAGCCTGCGTTCCACCGCGCGCTCGGTGAAGCGGAAGGCATACGACGGCATGCGGTGCGACAGGGCGATCGCGTCCACGGCCAGGTCGGGCAGGACGGCATGCGCGGCGAGGTCGGCGACGGGAACGAACGCCAGCGGATACGGCAGCCCCAGTCCGGTCGTCGCCATCACGCCTTCGATGAACGTCCACAACGGCGGCGGGCCGACGAGGGTCAGCGGGGCCGTGCGGTTGTGCATCCCGGCGCTGGCCAGCAGGCCGGGCAGGCCGTAGCAGTGGTCGCCGTGCAGATGGGTGATGAAGATGGCGCGCAGGTCGTGCAGCGACAAGGTCGTGTGCAGGATGCGGTGCTGCGTGCCCTCGCCGCAATCGACGAGCGACCAGCCGCCGCCGGGGCCGCGCAGCGCCAGGCCGGTCACGTTGCGGGTCTTGCTCGGCGTGCCGGACGAGGTGCCGAGGAACAGGAATTCCATGTCGCGACGGGTCAAGGATGGTTTCGATCCGATTATGCCCCGTTTCGGTCGCCGCCTGAGCGGTTTCGTCGCAGCCGGCTTGTCCGCGCCCGGCCGCGGCGGCACAATGCGGGCAATCGTACAGCATCAGCACACAGGCCAACCATGACCGTCCTCACCCGCTTGTTCCAGCCCGCGCCGGGCACCTGCCGGCCCCTGCTTCGCCGCATCGCCGACGACGCCGGCGTGTCCGTCATCGTCTGCACCCTGGTCGCCGTCCTGATCACGCTCGTCACCGGCAGGACGCGGGAACTGTACGACCAGATGGTGTACTCGGTGTGCGTCGGTCTCATCGCGCTGGTCTTCATCGACGGCATGCGCTTCACCCTCCTCGACGATCCGGCACGGCGCCGCCGCTGGCTGGTGCCTTGCATCGTGGTCCTCGTCGCGGTGGCGCCCGTCGCCCACTTCGGCGGCATCTCGGTGGGCAGCCTGCTGCTGGGCCGTCCGCTGCCCGACCTGTCCGACTACCCGAACGACCATGGCCAGAAAGGCATGATCGGACTCACCCTGCTGGCCATCGGCGCGATGACTCTCCTGATCCTGAACCGCGAACGGGTCGAGCGCATCAAGCGGGAGGGCATGGAGGCCAGGGTGCGCGCCGAGACGGTCGAGCGCCAGGTCCTGCAGGCCCAGCTCCGGCTGCTGCAGGCCCAGATCGAACCGCACATGCTGTTCAATACGCTCGCCAACCTGCAGGGCCTGATCGCCATCGACCCGCGGCAGGCCAGCCAGATGCTGGACCACCTGATCCAGTACCTGCGCGCCACCTTGTCCGCCGCCCGCGCCGAGACGACGACCCTGGCCCAGGAATTCGCGGCGGCCGACGCCTACCTCGGCCTGATGGCCGTGCGCATGGGCGCGCGCCTGTCCTATCGCTGCGTCCTGCCGGACGACCTGCGCGGCGCGCGGCTGCCCGCGATGCTGTTGCAGCCGCTCGTGGAAAACGCCATCATCCACGGCCTGGAGCCGAAGATCGAAGGCGGCACCGTGACCGTGGAGGCGAGCGTGCGCGCCGGCCTGCTCGACATCTGCGTCAGCGACACGGGGCTCGGCCTCGACGACACGCGGACGGCCGCCAAAGGCAGCGGCGTGGGCGTGACCACGACCCGCGAACGCCTGCACGTGCTGTACGGCGCACGCGCCGCGCTGACGCTGATTCCCGCCCAGCCGCACGGCGTGCTGGCCCGCCTCACGCTTCCCCTGGAGACCGCATGAATCCTTCGACCCCGCTGCGCGCCCTCATCGCCGAGGACGAACCGATCCTCGCCGCCACGCTCGCCGCCACCCTGCGCCGCGTGTGGCCCGACCTCGCCATCGCCGGCACGGCGCCGAACGGCGTCGCCGCCGTCCAGCAGGCGCTGGAACTGCAGCCCGACATCCTGTTCCTGGACATCAAGATGCCGGGCCAGAGCGGCCTGGAAGCGGCGCAGGAACTGGCCGAGCGCTGGGAGGGCCCGCGTCCGTTCCCGCAGGTCGTGTTCGTGACGGCCTACGACGATTACGCCGTGCAGGCGTTCGAACAGGCCGCCGTCGACTATGTGATGAAGCCGGTGAGCGACGCACGCCTCGCCCGCACCGTCGAACGCCTCAAGGCGCGCATCGTCCCCACATCGGAAAAAACCGCCGACGACGGCCTCGCCCAGCTGGTGGAGCAGATGCGCGCCCTGCTGCCGGAAGCGGGCGGGCCCGCCGAGCGCCTGACCGTCGTCCGCGCGGCCGTCGGCAGCATCATCCGCATGATCCCGGTGCAGGACGTCGCGTACTTCCAGGCGCTCGACAAATACGTCAACGTGGCGAGCGCCGGCGGCGACGCGCTGATCCGCCTGAGCCTCAAGGACCTGCTGCCCCAGCTCGACCCGGACCAGTTCCGCCAGATCAGCCGCGGCGCCATCGTCAATATGCGGCACGTGACGAGCGCCAGCCGCGACGACGCCGGCAAGCTGACGCTGCACTTGCGCGACCGCGCCGACACCTTGCGCGTCAGTCCGTTGCTGGCGCACCTGTTCCGGCAAATGTGACCCCGGCGGATGCCGGCGGCGGCGGGCCGCGGGTTTATACTCGGGCACGTCCACCAGTGTAATGACGAACGTGTCCATGCCAACTTCCGCCCCGCCGCCAGGCAGGCACCGCAACGTGCGGCCGCTCGCGGCCGCCGCCACGGTGATCGTCGCGATCACGCTGACGCTCGCCGGCCTGCTCGTATCGAGCTACCACGACACCATCGCCCGCGAGCAGACGAACCTGCGCAACCTGGCCGAAGCCTTCGCCGCCCAGACCCATTACGCCACCCTCGCGCTCGACCTGGCGCTGTCGCGCGCCACGGAACGCACGCCGCGGGACGGCACCGCCGCCGCGATGCCCGGCGGCGCATTCGAGGACATTCCCGCGCGGATCCGCCGCCTCGGGCCGGACGCGTCGCGCCGGCCGGCGCCGGGCGCCGCGCCGCGCATCGGCATCGCCCCGCCAACGCCGGGCGGCGGGCCGGCCACGATCACGCTGGCGCGCAACCTGCCCGCGGGCAGCGCCGTCATCGAGACCGACGTCGCCTACTTCCAGCGCATCTTCGACCCGGCCGACCTGGGCCGCGGCGGTTCCGTGACCTTGCACGCGCGCGACGGCACGATGCTCGTGCGCAGTCCGACGCTACCGCACATGATCGGCCATTCCTTCATCCACACGCCGCTGTTCCAGAAATACCTGCCGCGCGCGTCGTCCGGCGCGTTCGAGGCGACGAGCCCCATCGACGGCGTGCGCCGCCTGTACGGCTACAGCGCCGTGGCCGGGTATCCGCTCGTGATCGTCACGGGGCGCGACCTGTCCGACACGCTGGCCGTGTGGCGCGGCTGGCTGTGGGTCGCGGTCGTCGCCTGGGGCCTGCTGTCGGCGACACTCGGGGTCCTGGCGTGGCGCACGAGCCGCGAAACGGCGCGCCAGGCCGCGCTGATCGCCCGCCTGCAGGCCAGCGAGCGCCGGCTCGCGCACAGTTTCCGCTACCTGAAGTCGATCCTCGACTCGCTCGCCACGCCGCTGTGGGTGCTCGACGCCGAGCGGCGCGTGGTCCTGTTCAACCGCGCCTTCCTGCAATTCACCGGCCGCGGCGAAGGCGCGGTGACGGGCCGCCCCGAAGCGGAAGTGCTCGACCCGGCCGGCGCGGGCGCGCGCGAACGCCTGTACGCGGGCAGCGCGGCGGACGGCGTGCACGCGCTCGAAGCGGAGATCCGCGACGGCGCCGGCGCGACCCGCACCGCCATCCAGCTCGCCGCGCGCCTGGCGAGCGAGGGCAACGCCGTCCAGATCGTCAACAGCCTCACCGACATCACGGACCGCAAGCAGGTCGAGCTGCGCCTCGCCTACCTGGCCGACCACGATCCCCTCACCGGCCTGCCGAACCTGAACCGCCTGCGCCGCGTGCTGGCCGACGCGCTGCGGGCCGCGGCCGAAGAGGGCGAGCAGGTCGTGCTGCTGCTGATCGCCCTCGAACGCCAGCAGGAAGTGGCCGACCTGCTGGGCCACGAAGCGGGCGACGACGCGGTGCGCGAAGTCGCGACGCGCCTCGCCACGCTCGCCCCGGCGCCGCTGTGCGTCGCGCGCGTCAAGGCCAACGAGTTCGGCCTGGTGCTGCCGGCCGGACCGGCGCACGGCCCGCCCGACGCCGTCGCGCTCGAGCTGTACACCGTGTTGTCGGAACCCGTCCGCGTGGGCGGGCGCGAGTTCCACCTGGCGCCCGTGATCGGCATCGCCCTGTATCCGCAGGATGCCGGTTCGGCGAACGAATTGATGCGCCTGGCCGATATCGCCAAGCACCGCGCCCGCAGCGAGTCGGGCGAGCCTGTGCACTTCCATTCGGCGTCCACGCACATCCAGCTGAACGAGCGCCTCACCATCGAGGAGCAGTTGCGGCACGCGCTGGAACGCAACGAGCTGACGGCGCATTACCAGCCCAAGGTCGACATCGCGACGGGCCGCGTGACGGGGTTCGAGGTCCTGCTGCGCTGGAACAGCCCCGTGCTCGGCGCGGTGTCGCCGGTGCGCTTCATCCCCATCGCGGAACAGACGGGGCTCATCGTGCCGATCGGGACGTGGGTGCTGCGCACCGCGTGCGCGCAGGCCAGCCGCTGGGCGCGCGAGCACGGCATCGCGACCCGCATCGCCGTCAACCTGTCGATCCGCCAGTTCTACCAGAAGGACCTGCTGCAGGTGATCGGGCGGGCGCTGGCCGACGCCGACCTCACGCCCGACGCCCTCGAACTGGAAATCACGGAAAGCATCGCGATGAGCCGCGTGGACGTCGTCGAACGCCTGCTGGGCGGCATCCGCGACCTGGGCGTGGAGCTGTCGATCGACGATTTCGGCACCGGCTATTCGAGCCTCGCCTACCTGAAGCGCTTCCCCGTGCAGCGCCTGAAAATCGACCGCGCCTTCGTGCGCGACCTCGGGCGCGACGCCGACAGCGCGGCGATCGTGCGCTCGGTCGTCGCGCTGGGCCACGGCCTGCAGATGCGCATCGTGGCCGAAGGCGTGGAGACCGAGTCCCAGCTGGAGATCCTGCGCACGCTCGGCTGCGACGAATTCCAGGGCTTCCTGTTCGCGCGGCCGATGGATGCGGCGGCCGTGCCGGCCCTGCTGCGCGCATCAGGCCCGTGAGCGCACCCCGCGCCGCGGCCGGCCACCGTGGCTCGGCGGCGGATGCACCGCGCGGCCGGGCGCCGGCACGTCGGCCGACGCGGCCAGGTCGGCCCACGCGTCGAAGCCCACCTTCAGCACGCGCAGGCGGTCGTAGGCACGCTGCAGCGCCGCCCGGCCCAGCACGAGACGCAGCGGGCCGCGGCCGGCGGCGACGGCCTGCATGATGGCCTGGGCGGCGCGAGCCGCATCCACCGGCACGGCGGCGCTGGCGCGCGCCGCGCGGCCGGCCAGGCCGTCGTAGTCGGCGATGCCGGCGGCGCGCGGCGCCGACGCGCCCGCGTCGTCGCCGCTGCCCGGATCGACCAGCGTGACGCCGATGCCGAGGGGCTCCACTTCATAGAACAGGGCTTCCGCCAGCGCTTCCAGCGCCGAGCGCGCCGCATGGCCGAAGCCCTCGAACGCGGGCGCCTGCACCGAGGCGCAGGTCAGCATCACGACGTGGCCGGCGCGGCGTGCGCGCATCGCCGGCAGGACCCGCCGCGCCAGGTTGATCGGGCCGAACACGTTCTCGTCGAACAGCGCGCGCATGGCGCCCTCCTCGCCCTCCTCGATCGCGCCCGGATAGCGCTGGGCGGCGCTGGTCGCCAGCACGTCGATGCGGCCGAAGCGGCGCTCGGCGGCGGCGATGGCCATGTCGACGGCGGCGGTGTCGGTCGCGTCCAGCGCCAGCGCGAGCGCCTGTTCCGGGTGGCGTGCGACGAGTGCCTGCAGCTGCGAAGGCAGCCGCGCCGCGAGCACGGCATGCTGGCCGGACGCCAGCACGGCCTCGGCCAGCGCGGCCGCCAGGCCGGTCGTGGCGTCGGCGATGAACCAGACGGGTTGCTTCGTATCGGACATCGTTCCTCCTCGCTTCACAGGTACGGCAAAGGAAGATTCTAGATGCTGGAAGGGTATCGTTCCATGGGCGATATTCCGAAAGTCTTGCCTAAAATTCTGAGCATCATTCAATCGGCGGGCGGCATGCCGTAGTAATCGGGCGCGCCTTCCATCATCACGTCGATCCTGTCGAGCACCACGCCGGGGTCGAGCGCGTGCACGGCCAGCGTATGCATGCCGGGCTTCAGGCGTCCCGCGCGCCACGTGCGCGCGGCCATGTTCGACAGGACGTCTTCCTTCCATTGTTCGCTGCGGCCGGCCGTCGTCGAGGCTGACGGCGAAACGATCACGACGTTGATCCGCGCGCCGGTCACGCGCGCCGACCGCGCACCCGGCGGGTTAACATGCGTCCACCGGCAGCCGCCGCCGGGACGCGAGAAAGGCTGGAACGGGCATGGCACATCGACGGTTTTCCACGCTGCGCCGGATACCGCGCCCCATCTGGGTGCTCGGCTGCGTGAGCATGCTGATGGATATCTCGTCCGAGATGGTCCACAGCCTGCTGCCGATGTTCCTCGTGTCGACCCTCGGCGCGAGCGTGGCGGCCATCGGCCTGATCGAAGGGATCGCGGAATCGGCGGCGCAGATCGTCAAGATTTTTTCGGGCGGCCTCAGTGATTACCTGGGCAACCGGAAATGGCTGGCGGTGGCCGGCTACGCGCTGGGTGCGGCCAGCAAGCCGTTCTTCGCCGTCGCGACGTCGGCCCAGCTCGTCCTCGCCGCGCGCTTCGCCGACCGCATCGGCAAAGGGATCCGCGGCGCGCCGCGCGATGCGCTCGTGGCCGACATCGTGCCGGCCGCTTACCGGGGCGCCGCCTTCGGCCTGCGCCAGGCGCTGGACACCGTCGGCGCGTTCACCGGCCCGCTGGTCGCCGCCGGCCTGATGTTCCTGTGGGCCGGCGACTACCGGCGCATCTTCTGGATCGCCGTGATCCCCGGGGCGCTGGCCGTGCTGCTGCTGGCACTGGGCGTCAAGGAACCGGAGCATGCGCGAACGGCGCGGGGCGTCAATCCGATCCGCCGGGACAGCCTCTCCCGGCTGTCCGGCGCCTACTGGTGGGTCGTCATCATCGGCGCCGTGTTCACGCTGGCGCGGTTCAGCGAAGCGTTCCTCGTGCTGCGGGCCATGCAGGGCGGGATGCGGCCCGCGCTCGTGCCGCTGCTGATGGTCGCGATGAACGTCGTCTACGCGCTGTCCGCCTACCCGTTCGGGAAGCTGGCCGATGCCATGAGCCATCTGCGCCTGCTCGTCGCCGGACTCGGCTTCCTGGTCTGCGCGGACCTGGTGCTGGCGCACAGCGGCGCCTGGCCGGCGGTGCTGCTCGGGGTGAGCCTGTGGGGACTGCACATGGGGATGACCCAGGGCCTGCTGGCGGTGATGGTGGCGCAGACGGCGCCGCCCGACCTGAAGGGCACGGCGTTCGGGTTCTTCAACCTCGTCGGCGGCATCGCCACGCTGGTGGCGAGCGTCGTCGCCGGCCTGCTGTGGGAGCGCGCCGGCGCGGCCGCGACCTTTCATGCGGGCGCGGGATGCAGCGTGCTCGCCGCGGTCCTCATCGTCGCCCGCGGCCGCGCGGCGCGCGGCGCCCGCCTCCATTGACGCGCTCCGGCTTTGCTCATACACTGCGGATGGTTGCGCTACCATCCAAACACGAGACCGGCTGTTATAACACGCAAACCGCACATCCCGACGTGCGGCGCCGCGTCGATCGCGCAACCGCCATTCCTGGAGGAAACTGTGCAAGACACGCGTCACACGGCCGCACGCCGGCTCGCCGCCACGCTCGGCATCACCCTGGCGGCGGCCCTGCTGCCCGCCGTCGCACCCACCATCGCGCACGCCCGGCCCGCGGCCGACTCGCAGGCGCCGCGCCAGCGCATCCTGCTGGACGACGGCTGGCGCTTCCATCCGGGCGATCCGGCGGGCGGCTCCGCGCCCTATCTCTATGACGTGCGCCCGGTGGTCACGGCGTCCGCCGACGGCAAGGTGGCCGACGCCATCCCCGAAGAAGCGGCGCGTGTCGCGCGCGCGACCACGCCCGTTCTGAAACCGTGGATTCTCCCGAGCGGCAACGCGTTCATCCGCGACCCGGCGCACCGCTACACGCGCCCCGCGGCCGAACCGGTCGTCGACGCCCCGTTCGCCCGCGCCGCGTTCGACGACAGCGGCTGGCGCCCGGTCACCCTGCCGCACGACTGGGCCATCGAAGGCCCGTTCCTCACGACCGGCCCGTACGGCGGCATGGGCCGCCTCAAGACCTGGGGTCCTGCGTGGTACCGGCGCAAGCTGGACATCCCGCTCGCCGACCGCGGCAAGAAGATCTTCCTCGACGTGGGCGGCGCCATGTCGTACGCGAGCGTGTGGGTCAACGGCCACCTCGCGGGCGGCTGGCCCTACGGCTACAACTCGTTCCGCATCGACCTGACGCCGTGGCTGCAGCCGGGCGCCGTGAACCAGCTGGCGATCCGCCTCGACAACCCGCCCGAATCCGCGCGCTGGTATCCGGGCGCGGGCCTGTACCGCGACGTGTGGCTGACGAAGACGGCGCCCGTGCACGTGGGCCAGTGGGGCGTGACGGTGACGACGCCCGAGGTCACGAAGGAGGCCGCGCGCGTCGCGTGGCGGGTCGTGCTCGACAACGAGGGCACGGCGGCGGCCCGCGCAACGGTGACGACGGAACTGTATGCGCTCGACGAGCGCGGACACATCGCCGGCAAGCCCGTCGCGACGGTCGTGGCGCCGGCGACGCCGGTGGCAGCGGGCGCCAGCGGCACCGTCAGCGGCTCGGCGACGGTCGCGCACCCGCGCCTGTGGGGGCCGCCGCCCACGCAGAAGCCGCAGCGCTACGCCCTCGTCGCCACCGTGCGCCAGGACGGCCGCGTCGTCGACCGCTACGAGACGCCGTTCGGCATCCGCACCGTGCGCTTCGATCCGGACCGCGGCGTCATCGTCAACGGCGAACACGTTCCGCTGCGCGGCGTGAACAACCATCACGACCTCGGCGCGCTCGGTACCGCATTCAATGTGCGGGCGGCCGAGCGCCAGCTGGAGATCATGCGCGCGATGGGCGCCAACGCCCTGCGCATGAGCCACAATCCGCCCGACCCGCAATTGCTGGAGCTGGCCGACCGCATGGGCTTCCTCGTGATGGACGAAGTGTTCGATTCGTGGCAGCGCAAGAAGACGCCGCTGGACTTCCACCTGATCTTCCCCGACTGGCACGAGCAGGACCTGCGCGCCATGATCCGGCGCGACCGCAACCACCCGTCGATCATCCTGTGGAGCGTGGGGAACGAGGTGGGCGAGCAGTACACGGGCGCGGACGGCGCCGCGGTCGGGCGCGAACTGGTGACCATCGCGCACGAGGAAGACGCCACGCGCCCCGCGACGAGCGCGATGAACTACGCGAAGGCGGACATGCCGCTGCCGGGCGTCGTCGACGTGATTTCGCTGAACTACCAGGGCACGGGCATCCGCACCCTGCCCGGCCAGTTCCCGATGTTCCGCGCCGCGTTTCCGCACAAGGTGATCCTGCACAGCGAGAGCGCCTCGGCGCTGTCCAGCCGCGGCGAATACCAGTTTCCGGTGCCGGGCGTGCTGAGCGCATCCGTGCGTCCCGGCATCGGCGGCGATCCGGCCACCCACCAGGTCAGCGCCTACGAACTGTTCGCATCGGACTTCGGCGCGTCGGCCGACCGCGCATTCGCGTCGCTGGACCAGAATCCATACACGGCCGGCGAATTCGTCTGGACCGGCTTCGACTACCTGGGCGAACCGACGCCGTATTACGAAGCGCGCAGCTCCTACTCCGGCATCGTCGACCTGGCCGGCTTCCCGAAGGACCGCTATTACCTGTACCAGTCGCGCTGGCGACCGGACCTGCCGATGGTCCACGTGCTGCCGCACTGGACGTGGCCCGAGCGCGTCGGCCAGGTGACGCCCGTGCACGTGTTCACGTCGGGCGACGAGGCCGAGCTGTTCGTCAACGGCAAGTCGCAGGGCCGCCAGAAGAAGGCGCCGTACGCCTACCGCCTGCGCTGGGACTACGTGACCTACGCGCCGGGCGAGATCACGGTCGTCGCCTACAAGGACGGCAAGGAATGGGCACGCGAGACGGTGAAGACGGCCGGCGCCCCGGCCGCCCTGCAGGCGCAGGCCGACCGCACCGCGCTCGCGAGCGACGGGCGCGACCTGGCCTTCGTCACGGTGCGCGTCGTCGACAAGGACGGCGGCGTGGCCCCGCGCGCGCACGACCGCGTGCGCTTCACCGTCGAGGGACCGGGGGAGCTCGTCGCCACCGACAACGGCGATCCGACGAGTTTCGAATCGTTCCAGTCGCCGGAACGCGCGGCGTTCAATGGCTTGCTGCTGGGCATCGTGCGGACGAAGGCCGGCGCGGGCGGCACGATCACCGTGCGGGCCAGCGGCGCCGGGCTCAAGGAGGCGGTGGTGACCTTGCACAGCCGGCCCGCGGCCGACTAGCGACGCCTGGGCGGCGCCGGCGCGACGGTTTCCAGAATGCAAAATCTTCTGTCGAGATTTTTTACATAGCGCTGCCGGAAAGCTGGAATTTTTCGAAGGTTGTTTCGCAAGTCATTGATTTAAAAAGGAGGGGCAAACACTGGCACGTGACTTGCACACGTTTGGTGATGTGCTTGCAGACAAGCGCTGGACTATCCCCCCGATACCTTAACCAGCAGATGACTTGGAGCTAACATGATCAAATCGTTCCGCAAACTGATTCCGGTTGCCGCCGCCCTCGGCCTTGCTTTCGCCGCCTCGTCGGCACAGGCTTTCACGCTGAAGGATGGCAGCAGCGTCCTGGCATCGGATGCCACTACCCTGGACTGGAACACCACCGGTAGCGGCGTCGCCAAAGGCGTCGGCCCGTTCGGTTCCCCCCTGACCGTCGGCCAGAACTTCCAGTTCCTGTACCAGTCGAACCTGGCCAGTGTCGACGGTGACACGACCGCCCTGTTCAACGGTCTGGACTTCAACGCCAACGGTACCAAAGGTGCCGGCAAGACGTTCGAATTCACGATCGTCGCCAAGCTGAACGAGAAAGTGACGAGCCTGACCGGCTCGACCGCCACGTTCGGCCTCGATCCCGCCTCGACCGACAACAAGGTCGCGATCTACTACGACACCGCCGCCAACGCCTCGACCACCGGCGGCACCGGCTTCGACGACGGCCAGCTGATCGCCCTGCTGACCATCGTTCCCGGCAACACCCAGTCGACCTTCACCATCGCCGGTGCGGGCGGCCAGGGTTCGACCAAGATCACCGCCCTGAAAGCCGAAGCCGGTGACTTCATCGACCCGAACTACCTGGACGGCGTGTCGGCACTGCTGTTCGGCGTCAACTTCGAATCGAACCTGAACTACCCGGCCGGCAACTCGGCGACCGCAAACTTCCACATGGGCGGCAGCGCCATGTTCCCGGACTATGTCGCCGGCGACAACGACATCGTGTTCAAGGTCGATGGCTCGAACACGTTCACGAACGCCGTGCCGGAACCGGGCACCATGATGCTGTTGGGCATGGGCATGCTGGGCCTGGTGGGCGCGCAGCGTCGTCGCCGCACGCCGAAGGCCTGATCCGGTTGCCGGACCGGCCTCTTGAAAGACCGCGGTTGCGACCGCGGTTTTTTTACGCCCTCAACGCGCGGCCGGACAATCCCGGCGCGCCGGCAGCGATCCTTCCTGCAGCGCCGCCGCGAAATCGGCACCCCGTCAACTCCTCCCCGAAGCGCGCACGCAACTGCGCCTCCGTCACGACCCGCCGTCCTGGTCGGCTTTCATGTAGATGATCGCGTGCGACAGCTTGATGCCGTCGATGGCCTGGCTGGCTGACTGGAACCTGGGGCCGCCCGTGACGGCGCCCGTCAGGAAGGCGCCTTAGTTGGTCGTGCCGGTGCTCTGCTCGGAAGCGTCGGCACAGGCGCCCTGGGACAACAGCAGCAACGATACGAGCGACAACAGCGTTTTTTCATTTTCCGTTTCCGCGGTGGTCGTTATGTGAACCCGCCGGCGGCAGGCCAGGGAATGGATCGTATCCAGCTCGACAGTATCGCAGCCGATTGTTAGAAAAAAATTATCGGATTCATGCATTTGTTCAAGAACTTTTTCACAAACATAACGTGGCGAGGCTCAGCGACGCTTGGTGCTAAGCTGGACCTGCATCGCAACATTGGAGGACCCAGCCATGCCGGAAGCACGCCACGAAGTCGTCGTGATCACGGGAGCCAGCGCGGGCATCGGCCGCGCGGCGGTTCAGCAATTCGCCCGGCGCGGCGCACGCATCGCGCTCGTCGCGCGCGATCCCGACCGCCTGGAAGCCGCGCGCGCCGAGGCCGAGCGCCTGGGGTCGCCGCAGGCCATCGCCATCTCGGCCGACACGGCCGACTACGCCCAGGTCGACGCCGCCGCCGAACGCGCGGAAAACGAGCTGGGCCCCATCGACATCTGGGTGAACAACGCGATGGCCACCGTGTTCGCGCCGTTCGCCGACATCGCGCCGGAAGATTTCCGCCGCGTCACCGACGTCACCTACCACGGCTTCGTGTGGGGCACGATGGTGGCCCTGAAACGCATGCGGCCGCGCAACCGCGGCACCATCGTGCAGGTCAGCTCGGCGCTCGCCTACCGCTCGATTCCCCTGCAATCCCCGTATTGCGGGGCCAAGCACGCGATCAAGGGCTTCACGCAATCCGTGCGCACCGAGCTGGAACATGACCACAGCGACATCCACGTGGCCATCGTCGACATGCCCGGCGTGAACACCCCGCAATTCGAATGGTGCAAGACGACGCTCACGCACCACCCCAAGCCGATCGGCACGTATTACCAGCCGGAGGTCGCCGGCCGCGCCATCTGGTGGGCGGCGCACGCGCGCCGCGCCGAGATCTGCGTCGGCTACCCCACGCTGGCGACGATGCTGGCCGAGAAATTCGTCCCGCGCCTGCTCGACCGCTACCTGGCGCGCAAGGGCGTGGCGGGCCAGCAGCGCGCCGACACGATCCCGGCCGACCGCCCCGACAACCTGTGGCGCCCGGTGCCCGGTCCGTATGCCGCGCACGGCACGTTCGACGCCGGCGCGAGCACCCGCAGCATGCAGCTGTGGGCCACGACGCACCGCGGCTGGCTGCTGGCCGGCGTGGGCGCGGCCGCGGGCGTCGCGCTCGGCCTGCGCCAGTTGCGCCGCCACTGATCAACCATCCAGACATCACGAGGACATGACATGAGCAAAACCGTTGGCGACTTCTTCGTCGAACGCCTGTACGAATGGGGCGTGCGCACGATCTTCGGCTATCCGGGCGACGGCATCAACGGCGTGCTGGGCGCACTCGACCGCTTTGGCGGCAAGATCCGGTTCATCCAGGTGCGCCACGAGGAAATGGCTGCCTTCATGGCCTCGGCGCACGCCAAGTTCACGGGCGAACCGGGGGTCTGCCTGTCGACCGGCGGCCCCGGCGCGGCGCACATGGTGACCGGCCTGTACGACGCCAAGATGGACCACATGCCCGTGCTGGCGATCACCGGCCAGGCGCCGACGACGTCGCGCGGCGCCCACTACCAGCAGGAGCTGAACCTCGAGCGCCTGTTCCAGGACGTGGCCGACTACGTCTACGAGGCGAGCCAGCCGTCCCAGGTGCGCCACCTGCTCGACCGCGCCATGCGCACGGCGCTGGGCCGCAACGGCGTGAGCGTGCTCGTGCTCCCGAACGACCTCCAGGACAAACCGTACGAGGAACCGGCCCGCAAGCACGGCAACGTGTTCTCCGGCATCGGCTACACCAAGCCGCGCGTCGTGCCGTACGAGGTCGACCTGCAGCGCGCGGCCGACGTGCTGAACGCGGGCAGCAAGGTCGCGATCCTCGTCGGCGCCGGCGCCCTGCGCGCCACCGACGAGGTCATCGCGGTGGCCGAACGCCTCAAGGCCGGCGCCGCGAAGGCGCTGCTGGGCAAGGCCGCCCTGCCCGATCACCTGCCGTGGGTGACCGGCACGATCGGCATCCTCGGCACGAAGGCCAGCTGGGAATTGATGAGCGATTGCGACACCCTGCTCCTGATCGGCACGGGCTTCCCGTACGCCGAATTCCTGCCCAAGGAAGGCAAGGCGCGCGCGGTGCAGATCGACATCGACCCGTCGATGCTGAGCATCCGCTTCCCGGCCGAGGTCAACCTGCACGGCGACAGCGCCGAGACCCTGCGCCTGCTGCTGCCCCTGTTGAAGGACAAGACCGGGACGGACTGGCGCGAAAAAGTCGAGAAATCGGTGCGCGACTCGTACAAGCTGCTGGAGGAACGGGCGCTCGCCTCCGCCAATCCGATCAATCCGCAGCGCGTGTGCTACGAACTGTCGCCGCTGCTCGCCCGCGACGCGATCATCACGAGCGATTCCGGCTCCTGCGCCAACTGGTATGCGCGCGACCTGAAGGTGCAGCGCGGGCAGATGTATTCGCTGTCCGGCGGGCTCGCGTCGATGGGCGCGGCCGTCCCGTATGCGATCGCCGCCAAGTTCGCCCACCCGGACCGGCCCGTGATCGCCCTCGTCGGCGACGGCGCGATGCAGATGAATAACATGGCGGAGCTGATCACCGTATCGAAATACTGGAAGCAGTGGAAGGACCCGCGCTGGATCGTGTGCGTCTTCAACAACGAAGACCTGAACCAGGTGACGTGGGAACAGCGCGTCATGGAAGGCAACCCCAAGTTCGAGGCGACGCAAAAAATCCCCGATGTCCCGTACCACCGCTTCGGCGAGCTGATCGGACTGAAAGGCATCTTCTGCAACGATCCCGACAAGGTGGGCGAAGCGTGGCGCGAGGCGCTGGCGTCCGACCGGCCCGTCGTCCTCGAATTCAAGACCGACCCCGAAGTGCCGCCGCTGCCGTCGCACATCACGCTGGAGGAAGCCAAGCACTTCATGACCACCATCGGCAAGGGCGATCCGAGCGAAGGCTCGATGCTGGCCGGCGTCGCGCGCCAGGTGCTCAGCTCGATCCTGCCCGGGGACAAATCGTGAACGCGGCGGCGCCCGCGGACGCGCGCCCGCTGGCGCGCGGGCTCGGCGCCGCCACCCTCGGCCTGGCGCTGGGCGCGTTGCTGCTGGGGCGGATGGCATCCGGCCGCAGGCTGCCCGCGCCCGTGCCGGCACGATTGCCGCCGCCATTGCCGCGCCGTGCGGCCGGCGCCGCCGGCACCGACACCGACACCGACACCGCGCCGCAAGCGCGCCGGCTGTACCAGGCCAGCGCGATGCTGGCCGCATCCGTGCTGAGCGACAGCGCGCTCGAACACTACCGCGGCGGCTTCGAGAATCCCGGCATGTTCGCCCCGCTCGCCAGCGCGGCCGTCGTGCTCGCCTGCGCGCTGCGCGGGGCGGGAACGGCCGGGCCGCGAACGGCCGGGTCACGATCGATCGGGTCACGAATGACCGGGTCGCGAACGAACAGCTTGCGCTCGGCCGGGACACGAGCGACTGGGCCGCGCTCGACCGAACCACGAACGACCGGGTCACGAACGACCGGGTCACGAATGACCGGGTCACGAATGACCGGGTCGCGCCCGCCCGGCCTGATGGCGACCGTTCCTTATGCCACCGCCTGCGCCGTCGGCGCCGCCGGCTTCGGCTTCCACGCCTACAACGTGTTGCGCAGGCCCGGCGGCCTGTCGTGGGGCAACCTGTTCTATGCGGCGCCGCTCGGCGCGCCGGCCGCCCTCGCGCTGGCCGGCGTGATCGGCCTCGCGGCCCGCCCCGTCGCCGCGGGCGCACCCACGCTCGCCGGCCTGCCCAGCGGACGCGCCCTGTGCGGGCTCGCCGCGTTCGGCCTGGCCGGCACGAGCGCGGAAGCGGCGCTGCTGCACTTCCGCGGCGCCTTCCAGCATCCCGCCATGTGGGTGCCCGTCAGCGTGCCGCCAGTGACGGCGATCATGCTGGCCGGCGCCGCGCTGCCGAATGCGCCGGGTCCGCGCCGGCTGACGAACGCGCTGCTGACCGCGTGCACGTGGCTGGGCATGCTGGGGATGGGCTTCCACGCGCGCGGCATCGCGCGCCAGATGGGCGGCTGGCGCAACTGGAGCCAGAACCTGCTGGCCGGTCCGCCGCTGCCGGCGCCGCCCAGCTTCAGCGCGCTGGCCCTGGCCGGCCGCGCCGCGCTGGCGCTGCGCGCGGCGCAGCAGGCCTTGCCGCGGGGCCGCATGACGGAGATCGCATGAAGGACGCCACGCAGCCACCGCGCTTTCCCGGCTACGACGTGCTGGCCAAATGGGACAGCCCGTCGTTCGACGACGTCACGCGCGACGTGCTCGCGCACCGGCTCGACGCCGTCCCGCCGCGGCGCTGGCTGACGGCCGACGAATGGGACGTGCTGGACGCGATCAACGCGCGCCTGCTGCCCCAGCCCGAGCGCGACCAGCCGATTCCGATCACGCCCTGGATCGACGCCATGCTGCACGACGACCGCGGCGAAGGCTACCGCCATCCGGACATGCCGCCGCTGCGCGACGCCTGGCGCCAGGGCCTGGGCGCCGTCGACGACGAGGCGCGCCGCCTGCACGACTTGCCGTTCGCGCGGCTCGATGCGGCCGCGCAGGACGCCGTGCTGCGGGCGCTGGCGGACGGCCGCGCCGCGTCGCCCCGCTGGCACGGGCTGGACGCGCAACGCTTCTTCATCCACCACCTGCTCAAGACGGCGGCCGGCTTCTACTATGCGCATCCGCTCGCGTGGAACGAGATCGGCTTCGGCGGCCCCGCGAGCCCGCGCGGCTATGTGCGGCTCGGCTTCGACAGCCGCGACCCGTGGGAAGCGAAGGAGGCGCCATGAGCGGCAACCACGCGCCGCGCACGGGCGCCGGCCGCGCCCCCGACGTGTTCGAGCGCGGCGGCTGGGTGGACATGCGCGAATACGGCGACGACGAGACCGTCGATTTCGCCATCGTCGGCGCGGGCGCGGGCGGCGCCACGCTCGCGTGCAAGCTGGCGGAAGCCGGCTTTTCCGTCGTCGTGCTGGAAGCCGGGCCGTTCTGGCGGCCGCTGGAAGACTTCGCGTCGGACGAGGAAGCCCAGCAGCAGCTGTACTGGACCGAGGAACGGATCTCGGACGGCGCGGACGCGCTGGCCCTCGGCGGCAACAACTCCGGCTGGGGCGTGGGCGGTTCGACCGTCCACTTCAGCATGATCTCGCTGCGCTTCCGGCCCGAGTGGTTCCAGGCGCGCAGCCGGCTGGGCTACGGCGTCGACTGGCCGATCACCTACGACGAACTGGCGCCCTACTACGACGAAGCGGAGCGGGCGCTGGCCGTGGCCGGGCCCGTGCGCTATCCGTGGGGACCGCCGCGCGGGCGCTACCCGTATCGCGAACACGAGATGAACGCGGCCGGCCTCGTGCTGGCGCGCGGCGCGGAAAACATGGGGATACCGTGGGCCGCCGTGCCGCTGGCGACCGTGTCCGCGCCGCGCGGCAAGTCGCCGCCGTGCGTGTACCGGGGCTTCTGCAACTTCGGCTGCGCGACGAATGCCAAGCAGAGCGCGCTGATCGTGTGGATTCCGCGCGCGCTGGCCGCGGGCGCGGAAGTGCGCGACCTGGCGATGGCCGGGCGCATCGAGACCGGACCGGATGGCCGCGCACAGGGCGTGCACTATCGCCGCAACGATCGATGGCGCTTCCAGCGCGCGCGCAACGTCGTCGTGTCCGGGTACGCGATCGAGACGCCGCGCCTGCTGCTCAATTCCGCGTGCGACCGCTTCCCGCACGGTCTCGGCAACGGCTCGGGCCTCGTCGGCACGCACCTGACGACGCACGCCGGTCCCGGCATGTGGGCCCGCTTCGACGAAGAGATCCGCTGGTACAAGGGCCCGCCCAACATGGCCGTGTGCGAGCACTGGAATTACACGGACGCCGGCAAGGACTTCCACGGCGGCTACGCCTTCATGAGCCAGGGCCCGCTGCCGCGCGCATGGGCGCAGCTGCTCGTCACCGAGCGGCACCTGTGGGGCGCGGCGCTGCGGCGCGAGATGCAGGACTATAACCACATGTCCGGCCTGGTCGCCGTGGCCGAAACGGAGCCGCGCGCGTGCAACCGCGTGGCGCTGTCCGGCGTGCGCGACCGCCACGGCCTGCCCGTCGCCCACGTCACGTTCGAATATTCCGACAACGACCGGCGCATGCAGGACCACGCGCGCCGCTTCATGGGCACGATGCTGGAAGCGGCCGGCGGCCGCGGCGTGTGGACGAGCGACGACACGAGCCACATCCTGGGTACGTGCCGCATGGGCGGCGACCGGGACACGAGCGTCGTGAACGCGGACGGCCGCAGCTGGGACGTACCGAATCTATGGATCTGCGACGGCTCGCTGTTCCCGACCGCGGGCGGCGTCAATCCGTCGCTGACGATCCAGGCCCTCGCCTGCCGGATGGGCGCGCGCATCCGCGACCTCGCCGCGCGCGGCGAACTGTAACAAGGACGACAGCATGAGCAAGGTAGCCAGCATCTTCGACCTCGAATGCCTCGCGCGGGAACGCCTGCCCGGCGTCGTGTTCGACTACATCCACGGCGGCAGCGAACAGCAGCTGACCGTCCAGCGCAACCTCGACGACATGCGCGCACTGGCGCTGCGCCAGCACAGCCTGCGCGACGTCTCGCACCGCGACATGGCCGTCACGATGGTGGGCGACCGCGCCCGCATCCCGCTGGCCCTCGGCCCGACGGGCCTCGCGGGCCTCACCTGGGCCAACGGCGAATGCGAGGCGGCGCGCGCGGCCGTGGACTTCGGCGTGCCGTTCTGCCTGTCGACGTGCTCCATCAATTCCATCGAGGACGTGGCGGAGGCGATCCATCAGCCGTTCTGGTTCCAGCTGTACCTCATGAAGGACCACAAGGTCAACGAAAGCCTGATGCGGCGCGCCCACGACGCCGACTGCTCCGCGCTCGTGCTGACCATCGACCTGCACACCCAGGGCAAGCGCTGGGCCGACGAAAAGCACGGCCTGGCCGTGCCGCCGCGCCTGACGCCGTCGAACATCATGCAGATGGTGGGCCACCCGCGCTGGCTCGCGAACATGGCGGGCAGCAAGCGCCACACGTTCGGCAATTTCGAGCACGAGATCAAGGAAGCCGGCTCGATCGGCTCGCTGTCGAAGTGGATCGAG
The DNA here is from genome assembly GCF_034420155.1 of Massilia luteola. Lineage (NCBI taxonomy): Bacteria > Pseudomonadati > Pseudomonadota > Betaproteobacteria > Burkholderiales > Oxalobacteraceae > Massilia > Massilia luteola. The sequence continues at coordinate 18,255 of NZ_JAXOFN010000043.1, read as the reverse complement.
GAACAGTTCGACGCCTCGTTCGACGTGAACACGGCGCGCTGGGTGCGCGACAAGTGGCAGCGCAAGCTGATCCTGAAGGGCGTGATGAACCCGGACGATGCGCGGACCGCCATCGACATCGGCGCCGACGCCATCATCGTCTCGAACCACGGCGGGCGCCAGCTGGACGGCGCGCCGTCGTCGATCTCGGTGCTGCCGGAAATCGTCGACGCCGTCGGCGACCGCATCGAAGTGCTGTTCGACGGCGGCATCCGCACCGGCGGCGACATCGTCAAGGCGATCGGCCTCGGCGCCCACGCCTGCCTGTCCGGCCGCGCGTGGCTGTACGGCCTCGCCGCGCGCGGCCGCGAAGGCGTCACGTGCGCCCTCACGCTGCTGGAACAGGAACTGCAGGACTGCATGCTGCTGACGGGCCTCGACAACCTGCACAAGATCGATCCCGGCGTCGTCACCGCGCAGCCGCCGCTGGGGAGGCGCTGATGCTGCCTTTCATGTTCGCCACCGGGATCGAGAGCAGTTCCCCGACCATCGGCGACGGCCGCATCCGGCGCGACCAGATGGAGGAATGCGGCCATTACCGCCAGTGGAAGAAGGACCTCGAACTCGTGGCGCAGCTGGGCATCCGCACCTTGCGCTATGGCGTGCCGCTGCACCGGACGTGGCTGGCGCCGGACCGCTACGACTGGGAATTCGCCGACCAGGCCTTCGGCGAAATGCGCCGCCTCGGCATCGCCCCGATCGCGGACCTGTGCCATTTCGGCGTGCCGGACTGGATCGGCAATTTCCAGAACCCCGATTTCCCCACGCTGTTCCAGGGCTACGCCAGGGCGTTCGCCACGCGCTACCCGTGGATCGGCCTGTACACGCCCGTCAACGAAATGTACGTGTGCGCCAAGTTCTCCGCCCTGTTCGGCTGGTGGAACGAGCAGGCGCGCGACCAGCGTTCGTACGTGACCGCGCTGAAGCACCTGGCCAAGGCCAATGTGCTGGGGATGCACGAAATCGTCAAGCTGCGCCCCGACGCCGTGTTCGTGCAAAGCGAGTCGAGCGAATACTTCCATGCGGGCCTGCCCGACGCCGTCGAGGAAGCCGAACGGCGCAACCAGCTGCGCTTCCTGTCGCTCGACTTCAACTACGGCCGCCCCCTCGACCCGATGCAGCGCGACTTCGTGCTGGCCCACGGCATGACGGCGGACGAATGCCGCTTCTTCGAAGAGCACGCGCTGTGCGGCCACTGCGTCCTCGGCAGCGACTACTATATGACGAACGAGCACCAGGTCGATCCGGACGGCGCGACGCACGACGCCGGCGAAACGCTGGGCTACGCGATGATCGCACGCGAGTACGCCGAACGCTACGGCCTGCCGATGATGCACACGGAAACGAACCTCGACCAGGGCAGCCGCGGCGACGAAGCCGTCGACTGGCTGCGCTGCCAGTGGGCCCATGTGCGCAGCCTGATGCGCAGCGGCGTGCCGGTCGTCGGCTTCACGTGGTTTTCGCTGACCGACCAGATCGACTGGAACATCGAGTTGCGCGAGGCGCGCGGCGTCGTCAACCCGCGCGGCCTGTACGACCTGCAGCGCCGCATCCGGCCCGTCGGCACGGCGTACCGCGACCTGATCGCGGCGTGGGAGGGGCGGATCGGGACTTGACGCCACGCCCCGCCTGCGGTCTACTTTGGCCGCCCGCACCTCGACCGCCATCCACGATGCTCAAACCCGTCCTCGACCTGATCAACCTCATTCCGCGCGACCTGATCCTCCCGCCCGCCAGCCTGTTCCTCGTCATCGCCTTCGGCCTGGTGCTGTGGCGCTGGCGGCCGCGCGCCGGGCGCATCGTGGCCGGCACCGGCCTGGCCACGCTGGCCCTCCTGTCCACCACGGCGGGCGCGCGCCTGTTCGTCGCACCGCTCGAACGCCTGACCGCGCCGCTGCAGGCGCCCGAGCGCGCCGGGGCGCAGGCGATCGTCGTGCTGGCCGCCGGGCGGGTGCAGCATGCGCCCGAATACGACAACCTCGACATCCCCGACTACATCACCCTGGCGCGCCTGCGCTACGCCGCGCACCTGCAGCGGCGCACCGGGCTGCCGGTCCTCGTCAGCGGCGGCAACGGCAGCAGCGGCGTCGATCCCGACACGGACGACCGCGCGTGGACGAAGGCGGACGCGATGGCCGCGGCGCTGCGCGACGACTTCGGCGTGCCCGTCAAATGGATCGAGGGCCGCTCGCGCGACACCGCCGAGAACGCGGCCTTCAGCGCCGCGCTGCTGCGCGCGGACGGCATCCAGCGCATCCTGCTCGTGACCGATGCGATGCACATGCCGCGCGCCCGCACCGCGTTCGAGCGCGCGGGGCTCGACGTGGTCAGCGCGCCGACGATGTTCTTCAGCCGCCAGCCCCAGCCGCTGCACGCGTGGGTACCGAGCCCCGAAGGCATGCGCCGCTCCTGGTATGCGCTGTATGAACTGATCGGCATCGCCTGGTACCGGCTGCGCGCCGCCGGCGCCTGACGGGCCGGCGCCGGATGGCGCGGCCGACGCATGATGCCGGCGGCACCGCCCGTCAGCGGCTCCCGAAGCGCGGCGCCACCGTCGCCGGCTGCTGCCACGGCGCCTTGAGTTCCGGGCGCGTCGCGTAATCCGTCAACGACAGGCCGAACAGCAGCGCGAGCGTCACGGCCCCGGCGACGGCCGCGAGCCGCAGCAGCGCGGGCGCGCGCCTGAGGCGCATGAACACGATCGCGACCAGCAGCGCCTTGGTGAGCGCGATCGCGAGGCTGATCGCGGTGTTCAGCCAGCCCAGGCGCAGCAGCGCGCAGCCGGCCGTCGTGGCCAGCAGCGCCATCAACGCGATCCAGGCGAACACGAGGGGGCGGATGGCCTTGTCCACGTCAGCCTCCCGAGCGCGCCGTCAGGTACAGCAACGGGTACAGGAAGATCCAGACCACGTCGACGAAGTGCCAGTACAGGCCCGTGAGTTCCACCGCCTCGTTGCCCGGTCCGCGCGGCGGCGCATGACGCAGGACGACCATCAGCCACACGCAGGCCGATACGCCGATCAGCAGGTGCAGCGCGTGCAGGCCGGTCGCCGCGAAGTACAGCAGGAAGAACAGCTCGATGCCGTGGACGGTGGCGGGATCGGTCGCATCGTCGGGCCGGAAGCCGGCGCCGGGGAACAGGTGCTCGCCGAATTCCTGGTGCCATTCATAACCCTTGATGGCGAGGAAGACGACGCCGAGCAGCGCCGTCAGCGCCAGCAGGCGCGCGGCGCGGCGGCGGCCGCGCATGTCCTTCCCATGTTGCGCGGCGTGGCCGGCGAGCGCCATGCAGAAGCTGCTGGTCAGCAGCACGGCCGTGTTGACGGTCCCCAGCAGCATGTCGGTGTGGCGGCTGGCCATGCCGGTCGCCTGCGGATAGTGCATGCGCAGATACAGGTAGCCGAACAGCAGCGGTCCGAAGAACAGCAGCTCGCTGGACAGGAATACCCACATGCCGAATGAGCGCGCGAAGTCCTGCTGCGCGTGGCTGCCGAATTGCGGTTCGAGGACCGGGGCCGGCGTCTCGTGCGCGCTCATGGCGACTCCGGCGTGTAGGCGTAGGGCTCGCGCACGACGACGGGCGGCGTCGCGAAATTGTGTTCGGGCGGCGGCGAGTCCGTCTGCCATTCGAGGCCCGTCGCGCGCCACGGATTCGCCGGCGCCCGCGCGCCGAAGCGCAGCGACCACGCCAGGTAACCGAGCGGCATGAGGTAGCCGACGGCCAGCGTCACGGCGCCGGCCGACGACAGCACGTGCAACAGCTGGAATTCCGGCGGATACGTGTGATAGCGGCGCGGCATGCCGGCATAGCCCAGCAGGTATTGCGGGAAGAACGTCAGGTTGAAGCCGGCGAAGATGATCAGCGCGGCGACCTTGCCCCAGGTCTCGGAATACATCCGCCCCGTGACCTTGGGCCACCAGAAGTGGATGCCGCCCAGGTAGGCCATCACCGAGCCGCCCACCATGATGTAGTGGAAGTGGGCGACGACGAAATACGTGTCGGACAGGTGCACGTCCAGCGCGAGCGAAGCGAGGAACAGGCCCGTCAGGCCACCGATCGTGAACAGGCCGACGAAGCCGAGCGCGTACAGCATCGGCGCCGAAAACACGATGCTGCCCTTGTACAGCGTGGCCGTCCAGTTGAACACCTTGATCGCGGACGGAATGGCAACGAGGAAGGACAGCAGCGAAAACACCAGCCCCGCATACATCGACTGGCCGCTGACGAACATGTGGTGGCCCCACACGAGGAAGCCGATCACGGCGATGGCGAGGATCGCATAGGTCATGAAGCGGTAGCCGAACACGGGCCGGCGCGCGAAGCACGGGATGATCTCGCTGGCGACGCCCATCGCCGGCAGCACCATGATGTACACGGCCGGGTGCGAGTAGAACCAGAACAGGTGCTGGAACAGCAGCGGGTCGCCGCCGAGCGCGGGGTCGAAGATCCCGACCTGGAACAGGCGCTCGATGGCGACGAGGACGAGCGTCATCGCCAGCACGGGCGTGGCCAGCACGAGGATCAGCGCCGTCGCGTAGTTCGCCCACACGAACAGCGGCAGCCGGAACCAGGTCAGGCCAGGCGCGCGCAGGGTGTGCACGCTGACGATGAAGTTCACGCCCGTGAGGATCGACGAGAACCCGAGCACCAGCACCCCGGACAGCGCCGCCACCACGTGCGAGTTCGAGAACATCGACGAGAACGGCGTGTAGAACGTCCACCCCGTGTCGACGCCGCCGGCCAGCAGCGCCCACAGCACGATCGCGCCCCCGAGCATGTACAGATACCAGCTGGCGAGGTTCAACCGGGGGAAGGCGAGGTCGCGCGCGCCGATCATCAGCGGCATGAGGAAATTCCCGAGCACCGCCGGGATCGACGGGATCAGGAACAGCCACACCATGATGATGCCGTGCGCCGTGAACAGCTTGTTGTACGTGTCGTCGCTGACGAGGTCTCCCGCCGGCGTCGCCAGTTCGAGCCGGATCAGCGCGGCCGCCACGCCGCCGAGGAAGAAGAAGAACGTGATCGAGATCGCGTACAGCACGGCGATGCGCTTGTGGTCGCGCGTCGTCAGCCAGTCGATCAGCCGGTAGCCGCCCTCGAGGTAGCTCGGCGCGTGCCGCTCGTGCGGCTTCGATCCCTCGTCGACGACGCTAGCGTCGTTCTGTGCGCTGGTCATGCGCGCTCTCCCTGATGTATTCGATGATGGCCAGGATGTCCTCCTCGCCGACCTGTCCCGCGAACGACGGCATGATCGGCGCGTAACCCGCGACGACGTCCTTTCCCGGCACCAGGATCGAGTCGCGCACGTACGGCTCGTCCGCCGTCAGCTCGCGCCCGTCCGCCAGGTGCACGCGCCGGCCCAGCAGCCCGGTCAGGTCGGGCGCGTGCACGCTCGACCCCGGATCGTGGCAACCGCTGCAGCCGTAGCGCCGGTACAGTTCATGGCCGCGCGCCGCCATGCCGGGCTGGCGCGGCCCCGCCTCCAGCCATTGGGCGAACGCCGCCGGCTGCATCACGACGACGCGCCCCAGCATCATCGCGTGCTCCGTGCCGCAGTATTCCGCGCAGTACAGCCGGTACTCGCCGGTGCGGCTCGGCGTGAAGACGATCGACGTGTAGCGGCCCGGGACGACGTCCTGCTTGACGCGGAAGTCCGGCACGAAGAAGCTGTGGATCACGTCCTGCGACGTCATGGTCAGGCGCACCGGGCGGCCCAGCGGCAGGTGCAGCTCGCCGATCTCGCGCCGGCCGTTCTTGTGTTCGGCCTCCCACATCCACTGCTTGGCCACGACGAACACGGGCATCGCATTGGGCGGCGCCTGGTACAGCTTGATGTAGTCGACGGCGCCCCACGCATAGATGCCGAGGAACAGGAGCAGCGGGATCACGGTCCACGCGATCTCCACCGGCAGGCCCTTCTTCGGCACATGCGTGCGGTCGGCCTTCGAGCCGGCGCGGTAGCGGATCGAGAAACCGATCATCAGCGCGAGCAGGACCAGCGCGACGGCGCCCGTCAGCAGCAGCAGGCACAGTGCGAGGCTGTCGAGGCGCGCCGCGGAGGCGGCGGCGTCCGCCGGCAGCAGGTGGAAGTCCGTGTTCACGACCGCCCTCCCCGCCGGCGCCACAGCCAGCCGAAGAACAGCAATGGCAGGAGCAGCACGCCGGCGCGGACGGCCGCCAGCGCGCCGCCCGTGTGAAGGCCGGACGCCGGCGCGTAGTGCGCGCACAGCAGCAGCACCTGCTGGCCGAACGACGGCGCCGGTTGCTCACGCGCGGCCGCTTTCACGGCGTCGCGCAGGCCGGCCGGATCGAAGCGCACGCCGGAGAAGCCGCGCGCGATGCGGCCGTCCGCATCCAGCACGACGAAGCCGGCCGCGTGCGCCAGTTCGCCGGTGCGCGGATCGGCGACGGTGCGGTAGCCGATGGCCGCCTGCAGCCGCGCGAGCGTGGCCGCATCGCCCGTCAGCAGGGTGAGATCGGCCGTCCCGCCGGGCAGCAGCGCGGCATACGCGCGCTTCCGCGCCGACGCCGCCGCGGCGCCGTCGCGCGGGTCGACGGACAGGCCGACGAGGCGATAGTCGCCCGCCGCGAGCCCGGACAGCGCGAGCGCCTGCACGACGCCTTCGAACAAGGTGCTGCACAGGTTCGGACACGTGTAATAGCCGGGCACCAGCACGACGGGACGGTCGAACAGCGTGGCCAGCGTGACCTGCCGGCCCGCCTCGTCGCGCAGCACGGCGTCCAGCGGCAGCTTGGCGCCGGGCACGGGATCGAAGCGCGCGGCCGGTGGCGGCGGCAGCGCCAGCGCCCCCGCGGCGGCCGGGCCGCAGGCCAGCAGCAACGCGGCGCACAGGAACGCGGCGACGGACTTCATCGCGCCTCCTTGCCGGGTGCGAGGACGGGCGGCGTCCGGCCCGGGGTCGGCGCCGGCGTGCCCGCGGCCGCGCGGGCGGCCGGCACCGCGGCACCGCCGCCCGCGGCCAGCAGCTTCATCGCCTCGTCCAGCGGAATACGCGCGATGCCGGCCTGGCGGTCGACCCAGCCGTAGCTTCCGGTGACGCGGCGCTTTTCGGCGAAATAATCGACGCGGTCCGGCTGCGGCGCCGGCTGCAGCAGCGGCGCCGCGCCCTGGAACGGATGCGGCGGCGTGTTGGCGGCCGGGCCCCATTCGTGCAGCATCAGGGCGCCCGCGGCGAGCGCGCAGGCGATGCCGCCCACGATGACATACGCGCCGCGGCGCAGGCCGCGCAGGTCGAGGTCGTTGCCGGTGTGGTCAGGCATGCGCGCGCTCCTTTCCGTGACGGGTCAGCGCCATCCACGCCAGCAGCCCGAAGCCGCCGGCGACGAGCGGCGCGAGCCACAGCCAGTGCCGCGTCAGGTGCTGGACCGACGGCAGCACGAGCCACCAGCAATCGAGCAGGTGCGCCGCCAGCAGCGCGCCGGCCAGCACGCCCATCAGCGCGGGCGCGGACTTCGCGTAGCGCGACAGCAGGATGCACAGCGGGCCGGCGAAGTGGCCGGCGACGAGCACCCACGCGACCGCCTGCCAGCCGGGCGCGCCGCGGCGCAGATACCACGAGATTTCGTGCGGCAGGTCGGCCGCCCAGATGATCAGGAATTGCACGTACGCGAGATAGGCCCACGTCAGCACGTACATCATGAGCAGGTTGCCGAGGTCGGGCAGCCGCTTGCGCGCGGCGCCGCGGTCGATCAGCAGCACGGCCAGCGCGAGCCCCGTCAGCATCTGCCCGGTGCCGGCCAGCCAGCCGAACACGCTGGAATACCATTCCGGCTGCAGCGACATGATCCAGTCGACGGCCGCGAGGCTGACCGAGAACCCGTACACGAGCAGGCAGGCCGCGGCGCGCGCCGTCGACCGCGTGCGGGCCCGCGTCTCGACGATCGCGAGGCCGCTCCACAGCAGCAGGTAGGCGACGCTGCGCACCGTGAAGAACACGGGACTGAGCCACGCGTGGCGGAACGCGGCGTCCGGCGCGCCCGTGACGCCGTGCTGCCACGGATACAGCAGCGGCGCGCCGAACAGCAGCGGCAGGAACAGGATGCAGGCGAGCGGCAGCCAGCGCGCCGCGCGCAGCAGCGGGCCGCGGATCGTCTCGCCCCACGCGCCGCCCGTCAGCTGGTGCAGCCACACGTTGGCGAGCCCGCCCAGCAGCGCGCCCGTCACGAACCACCACGCGGCGAGATAGCTGGCCAGCAGCGCGCGCAGGTCGAGGCGCCAGCCGGCCCACGCGGTGATGAGCGCGACGGCGAGCAGCGCCAGCGCCGGCCAGGCGAACGCGCGCGGCTTCACGGCTGGTCTCCCAGGTGCGCGCGCACGTCCGGCGGCAACGCGGCCACCTCGGCATGCTGGCTCAGTTGCAGCGCGCGGATGAAGGCGACGATGGCCCAGCGGTCGGCCGGTTCCACGCGGTCGCCGTACGGCACCATCACGCCGTAGCCGTTCTTGATCACGTCGTAGATGTGGCGGTCGGGCACGTTGCGCAGGCGGTCCTGGTGGTAAGTGGGCGGCGCCGGAAAGCCGCGCCGCACGACGAGGCCGTCGCCGTCGCCGGCCGGGCTGTGGCAGGGCATGCAGTAGATCATGTAGCGGTCCTGGCCGCGCTTCAGCAAGGTCATGTCGACGGGATAGGGGTTCGTCCGCGCCGCCTCGGCCTCGGCGTCGCGCCGCACGAGGTCGACGCCCTGGCGCCCGCCGGAACTGTCGGCGAAGGCGCCGCGGGCGCGCGGCTCCGTGCCCGCGACGGGCGGGCGTACCGATGCGCCGTCGTCGAACAGCGGGCTCGGTGCATAGGTTTTATAACGCGGCTGGTCGTACATGTCCTGCTTCGCGCCTTCGCAGCCCGCGAGCAGGCATGCCGCCACGACGAACACGAGGCGGTTCATGCCGGCACCTCGCGCAGCAGCAGCGGATGCAGTTCCGCGAGCAGGTCGCGCGCCGGGCCCGGCGCGAACACGGGGTCGCGCGCGGGCAGGCACAGGAAGAAGCGGTTGCGGCTCGCGAGCTCGAACTCCTCCACCTCGAACAGCGGGTGATACAGGCGCGGCAGGCCGTTCAGCGCCAGCATCGCGACCGTGGCCGCCAGCGCCGCGCCGAGGATCGTGATCTCGAACGTGGCCGGGATGAACGCGGGCCAGCTGTTCAGCGGCCGCCCGCCGATGTTGATCGGATAGTCGACGACGGCCGCATACCATTGCAGGAAGTACGTGCCCGCGCCGCCGAGTATCCCGCCCAGCAGCGTGACGGGCGCGATCCAGCCCTTCTCCGCGCCGATGATCTCGTCCAGGCCCTCGACGGGGAACGGCGAATAGGCCTCGACCCGGGTCCAGCCCCGCGCCCGCACGTGGCGCGCGGCCGCGCACAGGGCCTCGGCGCTGGGGAATTCGGCCAGCAGGCCGTAGAGCGCGCGTTCGCTCATGCCTCCCCCTTGGCCGATTCGCGCACCAGCTCGCGCATTTCGGCGATCGAGATCGCGGGCAAAAAGCGTACGAAGAGCAGGAACAGCCAGACGAACAGCGCGATGGAACCGAACAGCGTGATCCAGTCCCAGCGCGTCGGATAGAACATCCCCCAGGCGGACGGCAGGTAGTCGCGGTGCAGCGACGTGACGACGATGAGGAAGCGCTCCATCCACATGCCGCAGTTGATGACGAGGCTGAGCACGAACAGCAGCGCGACGCTGTGGCGCACGCGGCGGAACCAGAACAGCTGCGGCACGAGCACGTTACAGGTCAGCATGGCCAGGTACACCGGGCCGTACGGGCCGGCGAAGCGGTTCACCGTCATGTAGCGCTCGTACACGTCGCCGCTGTAGAACGCGGTGAACATCTCCGCCATGTAGCCGTAGCTCACGAGCCAGCTCGTCGCCAGCAGCACCTTGGCGGCGTTGGCGAGATGGCGCTGGGTGATGAAGTCCTGCAGGCCGAACGCGTGGCGCAGCGGGATGGCGAGCGTCAGCACCATCGCGAAGCCGGAGAACAGCGCGCCGGCCACGAAGTAAGGCGGGAAGATGGTCGAGTGGTAGCCGGGCGTGTTCCCGACCGCGAAGTCGAGCGAGACGATCGTGTGCACCGACACGACCAGCGGCGTGGCGAGCCCCGCCAGCAGCAGGTAGGCCCATTCGTAGCGGGCCCAGTGCCGCGCCTCGCCGCGCCAGCCCAGCGCCAGCAGGCCGTACGTGACCTGGGCGGTGCGCTCGCCGCGCTGGCCGGCGCGGTCGCGCAGGGTGGCGAGGTCGGGGATCAGGCCGACGTACCAGAACAGCAGCGACACGGTGAGATAGGTCGCGATGGCGAAGAAGTCCCATACGAGCGGGCTGCGCCACTGCGGCCAGACGTTCATCACGTTCGGGTAAGGCACGAGCCAGTAGAAGAACCACGGCCGGCCCAGGTGCAGGATCGGGAACAGCCCGGCGATGCCCGCCGCGAACAGGGTCATCGCCTCGGCGAAGCGGTTGATCGACGTGCGCCATTTCTGGCGCAGCAGCAGGAGGACGGCGGAGATGAACGTACCCGCATGGCCGATCCCGATCCACCACACGAAATTGCCGATGGCGTAGCCCCAGGCGACGGGCATGTCGACGCCCCAGATGCCGATGCCCTTCACGAGCAGCCAGGTGATGGCGAGCAGCAGCGCGAACACGCCGGCGGACGCGAACAGGAACGCGGTCCACCAGCGCCAGCCGAAATGGTCGGTGAGGACGATGCCCGCGATCTTGTCCGTGACGCTCGCATACCCCCAGCCGGGGCGCAGCACGGCGCTGCCCTTCGAATGCAGGCTGTCCGTGTTGGCGCGCGTGTCGGGGGTGCTCATTCCAGCTCCGGATCGGGATTCAGCACGCGCGTGAGATAGCTCGTGCGCGGCCGCGTGTTGAGCTCTTCCAGCAGGTGGTAGTCGAGCGGCGACGCCTTGGCCGCGACGACGTCGCTGGATGGGTCGTTCAGGTCGCCGAAGCGGATCGCGCGCGTCGGGCACACGGCCTGGCAGGCGGTGACCATCTCGCCGTCGCGGATGCGCCGCCCGGCCTTCTCGGCCTCGATGCGGGCCCGCGTGATCCGCTGCAGGCAGTAGCTGCATTTTTCCATCACGCCGCGCCGGCGCACCGTCACTTCCGGGTTCTGCAGCGCCTTCAGGCTCTCGGCCTTCTGGTTCGAGTATTGCAGGAAGTTGAAGCGCCGGACTTTATATGGGCAGTTGTTGGAACAGAAGCGCGTGCCGATGCAGCGGTTGTAGACCTGCACGTTGAGGCCCTCGCTGTCGTGCATCGTGGCGCCGACGGGGCACACTTCCTCGCACGGCGCATGCTCGCAATGCATGCACGGCACCGGCTGGAACAGGGTGCGCGCGCCGGCCTGGTAGCGGTCGACCCGGATCCAGTGCATGCTGCGGCCCCGTGCCACTTCTTCCTTGCCGACGACGGGGATGTTGTTCTCGGCCTGGCACGCGATCGTGCACGACGCGCAGCCGATGCAGGCGTTCAGGTCGATCGCCATGCCCCATTTATAGCTGTCGTAGTCGCGCTCCGGATACATCGACCCATGTTCCTGCCGCTCGGGTGCGCGCGGCGCGCCGCGCGCGAGCTCGCGCACGCGCACCGGCTCGCGCCCGTGCATGTCGACTTCGCGCTGGCGGAACACCAGGTCGTGCATGCGGCCGGTCGTCTCCAGCGTCAAGGCAAGCGGTGCGGCCAGCGCGGCCCGTGTGCGCAGGCGATACGCGTCGAAGCCGACGCCCTCCCCCACGCCGCCCGCCGCGCGCCGGCCATAGCCCAGCGGCAGCGTGACGACGCCCTCGGCCTGTCCGGCCACGACCAGCACCGGCGCGTCGACCGTGCGGCCGGCCACGCGCAGGCGCGCCACCATGCCGTCGGCGAGGTGCAGGCGCGCCGCCGTGGCCGGGCCGACCAGGGCCGCGTTGTCCCACGTGAGCGACGTCAGGGGCCGCGGCAATTCCTGCAGCCAGGCGTTGTTGGCGAAGGCGCCGCCGTCGACGGCCGGATCGGCTGCGAACAACGCGACGAGCGGGAGCGCAGGTGGCGGCACCGTGGCGGGTGCCGGTGCGTTGGCGGGCGCCGCCGCCGGCGGCATGACCGCGCGCGCGGCCGGCGGCACGACGGGCACCGCCGCGCTGCCGTCGACGATGCCCCGGCGCAGGCTGTCGCGCCAGGCGGCGTCGCCGTCCGGCCAGGAGGCGCGCACGAGCGCGTGGCCGTCGCGGGTCTCGGCGCCCGCCAGCAGCGCGAGGATCTCGTGCGCGGAGCGGCCGCCGTACAGCGGTGCGATCAGCGGCTGCACGATGCTCGCCGTGCCGTCGTGCGCGCGGGCGTCGCTCCACGCCTCGTAGCAATGCGCCATCGACAGGTGCCAGCCGGCCGCGCGCGCCGTCTCGTCGCGGTACAGGCCCAGGTGGGCGCTGAGCGGCACGCGCGCCAGCAGCGCGGCGAAATCGAGGTCGGCCGGCGCGTCGTAGGCGGGGTTCGCGTCCAGCATCAACAAGGTGTCGACGCGGCCGGCGCGCATGTCGCCGGCCAGCGCGGCGATCGATGCGCCGTGGTCCAGCGGGCTGCGTTCGACGGGTTCGATGAAGGCCAGCGGGCCGTCCGCGCCGCCGTTCAGGTGCCGGGTCAGCGCGTACGCCAGCGCGCGCCCGGCCGGGCTCACGGCCGGGCCGGCGACGACGAGTGCCCGGCCGCGGGCGCCGTCCAGCGCATGCGCGACCGCCGCCTCCCAGCGCTCCAGCGCCGGGTCGGTGGCATGGCCGGTGTCCGGCGCGGCCCCCAGGCGCGCGGCGATGCGCCACAGCGCGGCCTCGATCTCGTGCGGCGCCCGCGCCAGACGCGCGTCGGCATAGGCGCCGGTGAGGGTCGGCGTCGCTTCCAGTACGTACAGGCGATTGGCGCCGGCGTTCGCGCCCAGGCGGCGCGGCGCCGTGAACGCCCGCGCGTGGGCCAGGCTGCCGGGCATGGTCCCGAACAGGTCGGCGTCGAGCGCCAGCACGACGCTTGCCTCGTCCAGGCGGTACACGGCATCGAGGGGACGGCCGAACGCCAGTTGCGCGGCCTGCGCGGCGCCGTCGTCGTGCAGCGGGTCCCACGCATGCCAGCGCGCGTTCGGCAGGCGCTTTTGCAGGGCCGCCAGCTGGCTCGCCAGCGTCGGCGACGTGACGGTGCCGGTCAGGATGCGCAGCCCGGCGCCGCCGTCCTGTTCGAAGCGGGGCCGGCGCGCCTGCAGCGCGGCCTCGAACGCGCCCCACGTCGCCATCTCGTCGCCATGGAACACGGCCTGCGAGCGGTCCGGGTCCCACAGTTGCAGGATCGAGGCCTGCGCGAATACGTCGGTCGTCCCGGCGCTCACCGGATGGTCGGGATTGCCCTCGACCTTCGTCGGCCGCCCCATGTTCGATTCCACGAGCACGCCGTGCGCGAGCCCGTGCCGCACGAAGGCGGTCGCGTAGAACATGGGCAGGCCCGGCACGCCCTGCTCCGGCATCGTCACGTACGGCACGATGGGCTCGGCCGGCGGCCCGCTGCAGCCGGCGCCGGCCAGCGCCGCCGACGCGGCCATCAGCTTCAGGAAACGGCGCCGCGACGGCTCGTCCTGGGCGATGGGGATGATGGGATGGTCGTGCTTCGTCATGGTCGGCAACCTAGCGGTGACAGGTCGAGCAATTGGTCAGCGCCTGGGCGTCGCGCAGCCGGTACAGGCGGTTCAGCTGGCGGATCTCGTCCGGACTCAAAGGCTTTTCCGGCGCCATCGACAGCACCTGGTTCAGCGGCCGCACGTGGTGCGGCGCATCGCGGTGGCAGCGCAGGCACCACTGCATTTCCAGCGACGCGGTACGCCACGTGATCGGCATCTGGTCCACGCGGCCATGGCATTCGATGCAGGCAACGCCCTTGGCCACGTGGATATCGTGTTCGAAATAGACGAAGTCCGGCAGGTCGTGCACGCGGACCCAGTGGATCGGCTTGCCCGTGCGCGCGCTGTCGTGCAGGGGGGCCAGCGCGGGCGAGTCGAGGAACAGCTGGGAGTGGCAACTGAGGCAGACCGACGTCGACGGCATGCCGGCCGTGGCCGAGTTTTCCACCGCCGTGTGGCAGTAGCGGCAATCGATGCCGTCGTCGGACACGTGGTGCTTGTGGCTGAAGGCGATGGGCTGGGCGACGGGTGCATACGTCATGTTACGGGGTGTCATTGTCCAGCGAGCCAGCGCGATCCAGGCCGCAAGCCCGACCAGCAGCCCGAGCAGGATCAGCTTGACGAACAGGACCGCGGGACGTGAAAACGGTGGCGCCATCGATGGGTTGTACGTGTGAAGTTACGGAACAACGAGCCGAGTATAGGCTGTCATTCATGCAACCTCGCGCACGTTACCGCCGGGCAGCACACATTTGTCACAATTTAGTTTCGATTTAGAACGTAAATACTGCGCCAGGACATGACGCGCGGATGGAATGTCGGTTATCATAATTGACTTTAGGAAACATTCCTTTTCCCTTAACTCTCACGAATACACATTCCCGATGAACTGGTTCAACCGACTCCGCCTGGCGAGCAAGCTGGGCATCACTTTCGCCGCCGTCCTCGCCCTGACCGTGCTGGTCGGCGTCTTCTCCATCCACCAGCTGGCCAAGGTCAACGAGACGTCGCTGCGGCTGTCCGGGCACTGGATGCCGGGCATCCGCGTCATCGAAGACATCAAGTCCCAGATCGCCCGCATCCGCACACGCGAGCTGCAATACATCATCTCCAGCGACGCGTCCGAGATGGACAAGTACGACAAGGTGATCGCGCAAGACCTCGTCGACCTGAAAGCCATGCAGGACGACTACGTCAAACTGCTCGAATCGCCGGAAGAAAAACAGGGGTACGCGGAATTCCTCGACATGTGGCAGCGCTACATGGCGGAAGACGCCAAGGTGCGCGCCGCCGCACGCGAGAACGACGACGCGCTGGCCAAGACACTGATCCGCGGCGAATCGAACAAGCTGATCGTCGCCCTGCGCAAGAACGTCGACAAGGCCGTCGACATGTATACGGAAGGCGGGCGCGCGGCCGCCCGCGACGGTTCGCAGCGCTACGCGGAATCGCGCGTGCTGATCATCGCCCTCCTCTGCGGCAGCGTGCTGCTGGGCGCCGCCGGCGCCGCGCTGCTCACGCGCTGGCTGATGCGCCGCCTGGGCGGCGAGCCGGATTACGCGACCGAGATCGTCAAGCACATCGCGGCCGGCGACCTGTCGATGGAAGTCGAGACGCGCCCCGGCGACGACGCCAGCCTGCTCGCCGCCATGAAGTCGATGCAGGCCAACCTGGCCCACATCGTCGGCAACGTGCGCGCCGCCACCGGCACCATCTCCAGCGCCTCCACGCAGATCGCGGCCGGCAATATGGACCTGTCGTCGCGCACCGAGCAGCAGGCCAGCGCGCTGCAGCAGACGGCCGCCTCGATGGAAGAGCTGACGACGACCGTCCGCAACAACGCCGAACACGCGCAGCAGGCCAATGCCCTCGCCGATACGGCGGCCGGCGTCGCCCAGCAGGGCAGCACCGCGGTGGCGCGCGTCGTCGACACCATGGGCTCGATCCACGCGTCGTCGCAGAAGATCGTCGACATCATCGCGGTCATCGACGGCATCGCGTTCCAGACCAATATCCTGGCGCTGAACGCGGCCGTGGAAGCGGCGCGCGCCGGTGAGCAGGGCCGCGGCTTCGCGGTCGTGGCGGGCGAAGTACGGACACTCGCCCAGCGTTCGGCGGCGGCGGCCAAGGAAATCAAGGAATTGATCGGCGCCTCGGTCCAGCAGGTCGAAAGCGGCGCCGGCCTCGTGTCGGAAGCCGGCGCCACCATGCGCGAAGTGCTGCAGACCGTGCAGCGGATGCACGAGCTGATGGTCGAGATCAGCCACGCCGGCCGCGAACAGAGCGCCGGCATCCAGCAGGTCAACCAGGCCATCTCGCAGATGGACACCGTCACGCAGCAGAACGCCGGCCTCGTCGAAGAAGCCGCGACGGCCGCCCACAGCCTGCACGAGCAGGCCGAGGCGCTCGACCACCTGGTCAGCGTGTTCAAGCTCGACGCGCGCGCGCGCCGCGCGTCCGGCGGCCGGGCCCTCGTCGTCGCCTGACCGTTTCCTCCGCACGGCGCCGGCCTGGCGCCGTGCATCCGCGGTCTCCGCGTCCGTTTCTGTTCCAAAGCCAGTGCCGATGACACCACGTTGGGTGGACGGCCCCCGCCCACGCGGACGTTATCGCGATGCGCGCGTCCACACAACGTGCTCTGCCCCACAACTTGCGTCCGCCGCGACGCGTGCGTCACGCGTGGGTACGGGGTGCCCACCCGACCATGTTTGCGCAAACAAAAAGTGTTATAAAACTACGCAAAAAGCATATTTTGGAATGGCATTTCTTCGGCGTTTCCGATAATCTCTTGTAAATTGGAAGCTCGACGACGGTATGACCGGCAGCCACGAGGGCATGTCGGCGTCGGCGGACGATATAACAACCAGCGGATGGCGCCTCGTTCGAGCGCCGCCTGTCATACGAGACAATCTCATGAACCTGATCTCCCGCCTAGACATCATTGTCTTCCTGTTCTACTTCGTCGTCGTCGCCGGCTACGGCCTGTGGGTCTACCGCCGCAAGAAGAGCGCGAACACGTCCGCCTCGCACGACTACTTCCTGGCCGAAGGCTCGCTCACCTGGTGGGCCATCGGCGCGTCGCTGATCGCGTCCAACATCTCCGCCGAGCAGTTCATCGGCATGAGCGGTTCGGGCTTCCGCATCGGCATGGCCATCGCCGTGTACGAACTGATGGCCGCCGCCACGCTGGTCATCGTCGCCGTGTTCTTCATGCCGGTCTACCTCAAGAACCGCATCTACACGATGCCCCAGTTCCTCGAACAGCGCTACGGCAAGGCCGTCGCCACGACGATGGCGCTGTTCTGGCTCGGCCTGTACGTCGTCGTCAACCTGACCTCGATCCTGTACCTGGGCGCGCTCGCGATCGGCAGCGTCACCGGCGTCGGCGTGCTGCCCTGCATGCTGTTCCTCGCCGTCTTCGCCGCCATCATCACGCTGGGCGGCATGAAGGTCATCGGCTACACGGACGTGATCCAGGTGACCTGCCTCGTCATCGGCGGCCTCGTGACCACGTGGCTGGCGCTGGACCTCGTCGCCAAGCTGGGCCAGGGCCACGGCGCGCTGCAGGGCTTCTCGACCTTGTACAACACGACCCGCGACCACTTCGAAATGGTGCTGGGCCGCGACAACAAGAACTACATGGACCTGCCGGGCCTGTCGACGCTGATCGGCGGCATGTGGATCGTCAACCTGAACTACTGGGGCTGCAACCAGTACATCACGCAGCGCGCCCTCGGCGCCGACCTGCCGACCGCGCGCAAGGGCCTGCTGTTCGCGGCATTCCTGAAACTGGTGATGCCGATGATCGTCGTCATGCCGGGCATCGCCGCGTTCGCGCTGGACCGTGCCGGCGTGCTGGGCGACGCCATGCGCGTCGGCGGCGAGCTGAATCCGGACCGCGCCTACCCGACCCTGCTGGCGATGCTCCCGTCGGGCATCAAGGGCATCGCGTTCGCCGCGCTGACGGCCGCCGTCGTCGCATCGCTGGCCGGCAAGGCCAACTCGATCGCCACCATCTTCACGCTCGACATCTACCAGAAGCGCCTGCACCCGAACGTCAGCGAACAGAAGATGGTGTGGATCGGCCGCATGACCGTCATCGTGTCGATGCTGCTGGCCATCGTGATCGCGCCGCTGATGGGCATCGACAAGAAGGGTGGCTTCCAGTACATCCAGGAATACACGGGCTTCGTCTCGCCGGGCATCCTGGCCATGTTCCTGCTGGGCTTCTTCTGGAAAAAGACAACGGCGGACGCGGCGATGTTCGCGACCGTCGGCGGCCTGGTGTTCTCGATCATCCTGAAGTTCCTGCCGACGATGATGGACCTGCACTTCCTCGCGCCGATCGGCTTCGCCCACGACAACGGCAGCGGTGTCTACGAGATCCCGTTCCTGGACCGCATGTTCATCGTGTTCTGGCTCGTCGTGGCCGGCATGGTGCTGCTCAGCACCGTATTCGCCCGCGGCAAAGTGAAAGCGCTGATCGTCGACACCAAGCTGTTCAAGGTCGACGGCGCATTCGCCCTCGGCTCGGCCGTCATCTGCGTGGTGCTGGC
>NZ_JAXOFN010000042.1:0-54610 GCF_034420155.1 Massilia luteola | reverse complement strand
CCGGCGATTTACGGTCACCGACACCCGACGTGCGTCCTGAGTGCCGGAAGGCAAAAGAAATACTGCCGACTTGCTGAACAATTGCCTGTGGCCGGGCCAAAAACATCTTTCGAGGTGCCAAGCAACCCGGCCAGCGATCTCGTCGACTTTCGCGCGCGAAAGTGAATTAATCAGCGGCTCCCTAGGGGGATCTGGCACTCCATCGGCATCGCGCAAATTTCGTCGTGGATCGCAGCGAGCCTGGCGCACGACTCGGTCCACCTGCCTTAAGTTCAGCGGATTGTGCAGTCGAGCTGGACGGAAATAATGGAATTGGTTAGCTGCAGTTGTGGCTCGATTGCGAAACAAGCCGCTTTTCTTAGAGCCTAAGAGGTTGCAGAAGCGTAGTTTTAGCATAGTTGAGAGACCGCCTCACTCTAAGTGTGTGCGAACAGACTGCATCCGCTCTCCAATAAGCCAGCGCTTGAACTCCGCATAATGCAGCCGAAGTCCCCGCGCGTCGATATTAAAGTAGTTGCGGAGATGTTCATCCGCTGGAGAGGTTCTTGGCGGCCCCTCCAACGTATAGTAACGGCTCAGTACGCTCTTTTCAACTCTTTTCTCTCAAGCGCATTCAAAAGATCGATCTCGTTCCAATTAACGAACCACGGACGACTAGCACAGGTGCCTACGAATTTATGTATGTCGGCATTTGAGGGAATAGCCAACGGGCTGCATAGCGCAGCATACCGCCGGACCCATTTTGCCTTGCGCTGCTCCTCGATGTATGGACAACTGATTACATCCAAGAAGAGACATGCGAGCTCGGAGTGAACCTCGATTTCAGAGAGATCCGAGAAGTGATTTTCAATTTGCTCAATTACAAGCTTTTTTAGTTCCGAATACTGCGGAAAATCGCGAATATAGAAAAGGCACGAAATTATGTCAAAATATGAAAACCGGTCCGAGCCAAGAAACACGCGACTAACAAGATCTGGCGGCAATAGATAGCCTGCGCCCGACTCGCTTAACGCCAATAAGATATTTACACTTTCTAATCGAATTAGATTTTCAAGCTTGCTATTTCTGGAAAATATTCCAACCTCAAACAATTCAACGCCTAGCTCGTACATCCTTTGCTTTATTGTTTCGGCTTGCTCCTTCAAATGCTTATTTGCAAACCGAATCGTTAGTATTATCGATGCACATAATTTGTATGATGCGCTAACCGAGGGAGATGCCGTATAGAAAAAGAATAGGATTTCTATAATTACGCTCAGTGCAGACTTGTAGTTATCAGAGTCTTCGGTCTGCACTTCAGCTATACTAATTATTCGCTTAATGCGCTCAAAGAAAGCCCCTATGATATACGAAGACACATCATCATAATCAACTGAATTGATGACGCAAACTGATTTCACCGAATCGATAAAGCTTCGCGATAATTTTATCTCTTTGAAAATCTGAGATGGCAGTAAAAAATATTCATCGTCAGATTTTCGCAAAAATTTATCAAAAAAATCATTGATTAGCGCATTTACATCGCTTATTACTTGAGATTTCTTCGTAAAAAAAGGTCGCAAGTACGTTGTTGTTTTTGATTTGTTTACCTGAAGATTGAATTTTTGAAGCTCAGCTGTATAGACTTCAAAAACTTTTTGAGCCGTTTCGTCGTTATTAGCGAAAATATAGATATCATCAACGTAGCGTCTCACCTCGAACTCTGCTTTCTGTTCGATGAGAGTGTCAGAAACGAAATGGCGGGCAACTTGCGCATCGATACGTTGGAATATTATTTCTGCAAATATTCGACTAATTTCCGGACCAATTACTATGCCGTTCGTTTCGTTGTAATTTGATTTCTGCATCAACTCGTCGAAGTCATTGCCGAACGTGGAGAATAAAACCGCCGATATATTCTTTTTAATAAAGGCTTTTTCCTTGGTTGCCCAGGTTATGGAGTGCGTATAAATGCTATCAAAACACTTTGATACGTCCATTGTCCATAGGCGTGACCAGCGTTTTTCAAGTTTAAGAAAGTCATCAGAGTTAAAAAATTTATGTAATCGATCTACTCCGCTATATGCGAAAAATGACGATGAATGTTTGTTGTACAATTCGCCATTACTATCTTGAACTCCACCGTGTTTGTATTGGTTTACGTTAGCCAAGGAGCTCTTTTGAAAGAAACTACTTGCTACTCGGTGCGGTGCCCGGAGGGAGACGGCGTTATTTTCGCAAAAATACGTGATCAGCTTTTCATAGCGTTCATAAAAATTCATCATACGCCACTGCGCAATTGGATGGGTAAGTGCAAGGCGGCGATACTCCAGCGACGTTTTTCTTATTTTATACAGATAAGGGATCGTATAATTCTTGGAAGTTTTTCCCGCCCCCTCAACCAAGCGAGAAAAAACTAATTTATACACTTGATCGGTGCTCGTACGCGCTTCTTTGCTTCGCAGATAGAAGCCGTCATTTGAAAAAATCACAGGTGTCTCATAGGGTATAGTTTCCGTTATTAAGACGCGAAGATAATCTTGTTTGTCTACGGAAATCGATTTTGGCTTAAGCATACTTCCAGCACTCCTGAATATTTTTTAGCTTGGCTCCGGTGTAATGCATAAACACTTTTCCGTGAAAACCTTTTGAAAAGGAAAAAGAGGCAAGGCGTTTACGCTCTGCCGGCGTCGAATTTAGCTTGAACGCCTGAAAGATTGGTCCGCGCCCTGATGTGATGGCGTAATGCAAGAAACGGTCTAGTTCGCTCAAGCCGCAACTTGGACTGGATGGCTGAATCAAATGGTAATTAAAAAAAATTCCTGCAAGTCTTTGACGGCCACGGTCACGATCAGCCAAAGCCAAATTTCCACATAGAAATTGCACGCGAGAAATTAAATCAGCCATATTTTTCGTTTTACAATAATCTTTGATTGCAAGCACGAGCCGTGTCTTTATTTTCTTTAATTTCCCATCGGATATGCCGAGATTAACTTGGCGGCATGTGTTGACGGCGCCTGGATCCTGAACATCAAACTTATAGCCTAAAAATTCGACCGAGAATTTGAACGTTGATGCTTTCGTCGCCTTCGGAACTGTAATAATCTCTTGCTTTTTCCTGCTCAGCTTAAGCCCATCAGGGAGCAAACTGGAAATTAATTTCGTGAACGATGATTGGCACTCGACTGCACTTGTAACTATGACTATGTCGTCGACATATCTTGCATAAAAAAACACGTTGTCCATATGCTTTATGTTTGTGTCAAATTCAGCCATCATTAATTCCGACAAGGTGGAACTTATTGCAAGTCCACGCGGTATTCCCGTTCCGCCCGATGCCGAAAAATGTTTAAATAGATCACGTAGCACCCTTTTTGTTGCGAGGCTTAATATATGGATATCGTCAACGTTTTTTAAAACATGGGAAATGGAAAATGATTCAAAAAAACTTTTCACATCCAGGCGATAAATCCGGTATGAAACTGCTTCCGCTGCAATTCGTGACAAATTGGTAACAATAGAGGTCCTTGCAGGATTCTTAATTTTTCTGAAATGGCGGATATTATTATTTATTTTTCGAATCAAAAGTTCGTCATGGAACTCTGGGAAGGAGTATATATTTTTCCCTTTTAATTTCGATATTTTCAATGGGGGGATATCCCAACCGCCCTTTTCACCAACGGCTACTGCGCGATCAAGTATCGCTGCGCGACAGGCATCATCTCTTAAGTCGAAAACTTGATGAAAATCGCTCCGACGAAGGGCCTTATAAAGAGATTTGCTGTGAATAGATTGATCGTACATTGCTGGCCCTGTATAGCTCGCTTATTAGTCGTTAACCTGTGTATTTGAGGTCACTCTTGTTGCGTAAGCCATCATATGTGACTAGCTGTCAATAGGCAACTTGTTATTAGCCCAGAAGTGAGCGCGCGATGAGGTCGAGGCGAAACTGTCGTGCATGCTATGTTGGTGACAATTGGGGGATTTTCTTTGGCTTGGATTTCCAGATCGATAATGGCGCTGCGGCAGGCTCAAAGAGTCGAAGTTCAACAAGGATCGCTAAGGGCACATCGAAAAACCTCGGCTGTGGCATGATGCCGCTTCCACGAGGTCATTGACAACGTAGCCATGATGAGATCAACCCTATTCGCAGACCAGAAATACGAAGCCAAACGAAACAAAGCTTGGCGATAGGCTGCAGGTGCTAGACTGGGGTGTCGACGTCGCTACGCTGGCGGCCGCGGTCGCTAAATAAAGAAGAAATCTTGTGGAATTCCGAGAAAACCCTTTTGTGAATGTTTAACGCGATGCCGTATCAAAACCATGCGCGACCACGAAGGGCATAGACGGTCGAGCGCTGTGCCCGTTGTACATGGCCAAGGTCTGCACGCGCTGGAGAAAATCCGCACCCGAACACAGCGCAGCGAAGTCGCCGCACGCGAAGTGGCCGGCCCGGTTAAGATATCGATGAACGCATACGTAAGGGATATCATGACGACCAATAGCAGTAGCAACCCCAGCAATCCCCTCCTCGACTTCTCGGGCCTGCCCCGCTTCGACCTGATCCGCCCTGAACACGTGACGCCCGCGATCGAGCAACTGATCGCGCAAGCGCGCGACGCCGTGCGCCAGGCCGAAGCGCCGGCCGCGGGCCCCGTCACGTGGGACAACTTCGTCGTCCCGCTCGAGGAAGCGACGGAACGCCTCGGCCGTGCCTGGGGCATCGTCAACCACCTGAACCACGTGATGGACACGCCCGAGCTGCGTGCCACCTACAACGAGAACCAGCCGAAGATCACCGAGTTCTGGACGGAGCTGGGCCAGAACGAGGCGCTGTTCGACAAATACAAGCAGCTGCGCGCGAGCGGCGACTTCGCGAACCTGGCCCCGGCCCGCAAGCGGATCGTCGAGAACGCCCTGCGCGACTTCCGCCTCGGCGGCGCCGAGCTGCCGGACAAGCAGAAGGAACGCTTCGCCGAGATCCAGGAAGAGCAGGCCAGATTGTCGACGCGCTTCTCGGAAAACGTGCTGGATGCGACCAACGACTACACACTGCTCGTCGCCGACGAAGCCGACCTGTTCGGCCTGCCGGACGACGTCAAGGCGGCCGCGCGCGCGGCGGCCGAGCGCGACGGCAAGACGGGCTGGCAATTCAGCCTGCACTTCCCGTCCTACTTCCCGATCCTGCAATTCGCCGACAAGCGCGCGCTGCGCGAGCAGATCTACCGCGCCAACGCCACCAAGGCGTCCGAGATGGGCGTCGTGTTCTCCGAGCTGGAAAAGTGGGACAACACGGGCAACATCGCCCAGCTGTTGAAACTGCGCGACGAGGAAGCGAAGCTGCTCGACTTCCAGAGCTTCGCGCATGTCTCGCTCGAACCGAAGATGGCGGAAACGCCGGAACACGTGATCGAGTTCCTGGAAGACCTCGCGCGCCGCGCCCGTCCGTACGCCGAGAAGGATCTGGCCGAGCTGCGCGCGTTCGCGCAAGAGGAACTGGGCATCGCCGACATGCAGGCCTGGGACGTGGCATACGCATCGGAAAAACTGCGCGAGAAGCGCTATGCGTTCTCCGCGCAGGAAGTGAAGGAATACTTCCCGGAGCCGAAGGTCGTCGCCGGCCTGTTCGGCCTGATCGCGAAACTGTTCGACGTGACGATCGCGCCGGACGACGCGCCCGTCTGGCATCCGGACGTGCGCTTCTATCGCATCGAAAAGAACGGTCACTCAGGTTCTCAACTTGTCGGGCAGTTCTACCTGGACCTGTACGCGCGTCCCGGCAAGGGCCAAGGCGCGTGGATGGACGACGCGCGCGGCCGCAGGCTCACCACGGGCGGCATCGTGCAGACGCCGATCGCCTACCTGACCTGCAACTTCACGCCGCCGGCTGAAGTCGACGGCAAGCTGCAGCCTTCGCTGTTCACGCACGACGAAGTGACGACGCTGTTCCACGAATTCGGCCACGGCCTGCATCACATGCTGACGGAAGTGGACGAGCTGTCCGTGTCCGGCATCTCGGGCGTGGAATGGGATGCCGTCGAGCTGCCGTCTCAGTTCATGGAAAACTTCTGCTGGGAGTGGGACGTCCTGCAAGGCATGACGGCGCACGTGAAGACGGGCGAGCCGCTGCCGCGCGCGCTGTACGACAAGATGCTCGCGGCGAAGAACTTCCAGTCCGGCATGCAGACGCTGCGCCAGGTCGAGTTCTCGCTGATCGACATGCACCTGCACTACGACTTCGACCCGACCAGCCAGAAGACCGTGCAGGACCTCGTCGACGAAGTCCGCAGCAAGTTCTCCGTGCTGATCCCGCCGTCGTTCAACCGCTTCCAGCATTCGTTCGGCCACATCTTCTCGGGCGGTTATGCGGCCGGCTATTACAGCTACAAGTGGGCCGAGGTGCTGTCGGCGGACGCGTATGCCGCGTTCGAGGAAGCCGTCGAGGCGGGCGGCGGATCGCTGCTCGACGAAACGGGAAAACGCTTCCACCGCGAGATCCTGGCCGTGGGCGGCTCGCGTCCGGCGCTCGAATCGTTCAAGGCCTTCCGCGGCCGCGAACCCACGATCGACGCGCTGCTGCGTCACAACGGCATGCAAGCCTGACGGGGCACGCGCCGCGCGGCGCCGGAATGGGAATGGCGATGAAACGGACATACGGAGCACATCGGGCGGGACGGCAGGTCGCCGTGCTTGCCCTCGGCGCGCTCATCGCCATCGGCGCCGCCGCGCAGGACCGGATCTACAAGTGGAAGGACGCGCAAGGCAGCGTCCACTACAGCGACACGCCGCCGCCGAAGGGGCAGGCGCAGGTGCTGCGCCCCGACAGCCGGCCGGCGGCAGCGCCGGCGCTGCCGTACGAACTGGCGCGCGCCGCGCAGAACCACCCGGTAACGCTGTACACGACGGCGCGCTGCGGCGCCTGCGACCAGGGCCGCGCCCTGCTGCGGTCGCGCGGCATCCCGTTCGCGGAAAAGACGGTGAACACGGCCGAAGACCAGCAGCAGTTGCACCGCATGGGCGGCAAGGACGAGCTGCCGCTGCTCGTCGTCGGCCGCCGCCAGGTGACCGGTTTTTCAGGCGACGCGTGGAACGAAGCGCTCGATTCGGCGTCTTATCCACGCAAGACGATGCTGCCGCCGGGTTACCGGACCGGTACCGTCGAAGCGGCGGCCCCGGCGAGCCTGCCGGCACCGCCGCCCCGCGCGCCGGCGCCGGCCGCGCCGGACGCGGCGGCCGCGCAGGCGGAACGGCAACAGCCCAGGCAGCCGCCGCCGAAAAAGACGCCACCGGATTTCCAGTTTTGAGCGCGATTTCAGTTTTGAGCGCGATATCGGACGGTTACGCTATGCTTCTCCTGCCGCTCACCCAAGCACGTCGCCCCCGCGAAGGCGGGAGCCCAATTTTGCGCAGCCGACGACGCCTGCGAACTTGGGTTCCCGCCTGCGCGGGAACGACGGATTTATTACACTCCGACCGACCATGACCCGGATCGACTTCCACACCAACATCCCCGACAAGCTCACCTACGTCTGCCGCCTCGCGCGCAAGGCGTATGCGGCGCACGCGAAGCTCGTCCTGCTGGCCGACGGCCCGGCCCAGGCCGACGCCCTGAACGAGGCGCTGTGGACGCTGTCCGGGACCGACTTCATCCCGCACGTGATGGCCGGCGATCCGCTCGCGGTCGAGACGCCGGTGATCGTCACGTTCGACGAACAGGTCGAACTGCCGCACCGCGACATGCTGGTGAACCTCACGCACCGCACGCCGGCCGGCTTCGAACGGTTCGCGCGCGTATTCGAAATCATCTCGACCGACGAGGAAGACGCCGCGGCCGGCCGCGCGCGCTACGTCGCGTACAAGAAGCTGTCCTATCCGTTGACGCACTTCGTGGCGGGCCAGTCATGAGCGACATTCCCTTCAACGACGAAAGCATCCCGGTCCTGACCGAGGTCGTGGCCGAGACGGCACCGGCACCGGCCGCCGACGTACCGGCCGACGCCGACACCGCGGCCCCCGAGCCCCGTGAGCTCGACGACGACGCCTGGCGCACGCTCGAGGAACGCATCGTCGCGCGCGTGCTCGACCGCTTGCAGGACCGCGTCGAGCTGGTGCTGGAAGACCAGGTCCGCAGCAGCATGGCGCCCGTACTGGACCACGTGGTGACGCGGCTGGCGACGGAATTGCGCGACGGCCTGCAGCTGACCGTCGAGCAGGTCGTCGCGCGCGCGGTCGCGCAGGAACTGGCGCATCTGCGCACGCGCGGCTGAGCACATCGCACGTCTCTCCGCCGGAACGCTTTGCGCGAACGGCAAATTAGGGTAACTTTGCCGTGCGCACATAACATCCTTCCTGGAGAGAACATGCAGGTCACTACGAAACTCATCCCCTTCGCCATCGCCCTCGCCTTCGCGGGCACGGCCGGCGCGCAGCAGGTCGTCAAGATCGGCCACGTGGCGCCGATCTCCGGCCCCAGCGCCCACCTCGGCAAGGACAACGAGAACGCCGCGCGCATGGCGATCGACGAACTCAATGCGAAGGGCTTCACGCTGAACGGCCAGAAGGCCACGCTGCAGCTGATTTCCGAAGACGACGGCGCCGATCCCAAGCAGGGCACGGCGGTGGCGCAGAAGCTCGTCGACGCCAAGGTCAATGGCGTGATCGGCCACCTGAACTCCGGCACCACCGTGCCCGCGTCGAAGATCTACAACGACGCCGGCATCGTGCAGATCTCGCCCGCCACGACGGCACCCGTCTACACGCGCCAGCACTTCCCGGGCGCGTTCCGCGTCGTCGCCAGCGACGCCAAGCTGGGCAGCGCGCTGAGCAAGTACGCGATCGATTCCCTGCACGCGAAAAACATCGCCGTCATCGACGACCGCACGACGTACGGCCAGGGCGTGGCCGACGAATTCGTGAAGGGCCTGAAAAAGCCGGGCATCAAGGTCGTCGCCCGCGAATTCACAAGCGCGACCGCCACCGACTACACCGCGATCCTCACGTCGATCAAGGGCAAGAAGCCGGACCTGATCTTCTTCGGCGGCATGGATTCCGTCGCGGGTCCGATGCTCAAGCAGATGAAGGCCCTCGGCATCAATGCCGTGTTCATGGGCGGCGACGGCATGTGCACGGACGCGCTGGGCCGCCTCGCCGGCGACGGCCTCGGCGAAGGCCATGTGTATTGCGCGGAAGCGGGCGGCGTCAAGGGCCCGCAAGAGAAAGTGATGGACGACTTCCGCGCCCGCTACAAGAAGAAGTTCAACATGGATGTGCAGCTGTACGCGCCGTACGTCTACGATTCCGTGATGGTGATGGCGAAGGCCATGCAGGACGCCAGGTCGGCCGATCCGGCCAAGTACCTGCCGGTCCTCAAGCACATCAAGTACGAGGGCGTGACCGGGACGATCCAGTTCGATGCCAACGGCGACATCAAGGACGGCGCGCTGACCCTGTTCACCTACAAGGGCGGCAAGCGGACGAAGCTGGACGTCATCCGCTGATTTCGTTTCGCATGAAAAAACGCGCCGTGATCGGCGCGTTTTTTTTGGTACGTGGGTTGGCACTCCGTGTCCACGCGAACGTCACGCGTGGGCTCGGGGAGCCCACCCTACGAGAAATCACTTCTGCGACAGGACCCACTTGACCAGGGTATGGGCTTCCGCTTCGGTGACCTGCGGGTTGGCCGGCATCGGGACCGGACCCCAGACACCCGAACCGCCCTTCATGACTTTCGAGACCAGCTTGCCTTCGGCATCTTTCTGGCCTGCGTATTTGGCGGCGACGTCCTTGTAGGCCGGGCCGACCAGCTTGGATTGCACGGAGTGGCAAGCCATGCAATTCTTCGCTTTCGCCAGGGCGGCCGCGTCTTGCGCGAAGGCGCTGGTCGATGCGACGGCTGCGACTGCAACAAACAACATCAGGGAACGTTTCATCAGCTATTCTCCAGTTGGGGCGTTTCTAATAATTCGATTCTATCGTGTTTCCCGGTCGGGAACGGCAGGGACATAATCAGTAACGGATGATACAGATTGTCGTTGACCAGATGGCAGGAATCCGTTGCTTCACGGCACCACTGTTGTAAGATGGCCGTTCGAAAGGAATACCGTATGCCCCTGATCCTGCTGATCCTCGTCCTCGTCGTCCTGCGCTTCTTCGAGGTCTGGCGCTTTGCCGAACTGTCCTGGTGGTGGATCGTCGGCCTGATGGCGGTCGCCTTCGTCTGGTTCGAATTCATCGAAAAGACGCTGGGCCTCGACAAGCGCAAGGCCCACGCCCTCGAAGACAAGCGACGCAAGGAACGCGTGAAGCAAAGCTTCGGCAAGCGCAAATGAGGCGCCCGGCAGCTTAGCACGGCCGATCAATTGCCGAACATGCCATGTGGCGTATATGGCATGTTCCCGGGACGTATGAACCTATGAACGTGCACGGACGTATGAACGTCGCCCCCGCGAAGGCGGGGGCCCAAGTTGCACGCGTTGCGGCCGCGCACGCAAACTTGGATCCCCGCCTTCGCGGGGACGACGATTCAAAATGTGTCTCTAACTCCCGAATTCAGCAAGTCACCGCCCCCTTGCTCGCCGGCTGCGCCAGCACCGCGAACTTGGCCAGCACGCCGCGGGTGTAGCGCGGGGCCGGACGCACCCAGGCCGCGCGCCGGCGGGCGATCTCGTCGTCCGGCACGTTCAGCTGGATCAGCTGGTGGTGCGCGTCGATCGTGATCGAATCCCCTTCCTGCACGAGCGCGATCGTGCCGCCCTCGAACGCTTCCGGCGTCACATGGCCCACCACCATGCCCCAGGTGCCGCCCGAGAAGCGGCCGTCCGTGATCAGCCCGACGGATTCGCCGAGGCCCTTGCCGATCAGCGCCGCCGTCGGCGCCAGCATCTCCGGCATGCCCGGGCCGCCGCGCGGCCCCAGGTAGCGCAGCACGAGCACGTCGCCCGGATTGATCTGGTTGGCGAGGATCGTGTCCATCGCGCTGTACTCGTCGTCGAACACGCGCGCCGGTCCCGTGATCACGGGATTCTTCAGGCCCGTGATCTTGGCCACGCAGCCTTCCGGCGCCAGGTTCCCCTTCAGGATCGCCAGGTGGCCTTCCTTGTACAAAGCGCGGTCCAGCGGCCGGATGACGTCCTGCCCCGCCGGCGGTGCGGACGGTACGTGCTCCAGCTCCTCGGCCAGGGTGCGGCCGGTGATGGTGATGCAGTCGCCGTGCAGCAGGCCGGCGTCCAGCAGCAGCTTCATGACCTGCGGGATGCCGCCCGCCCGGTGCAGGTCCGTCGCGACGTATTCGCCCGACGGCTTCAGGTTGCAGATCACCGGAACCTTGCGGCGCACGCGCTCGAAATCGTCGAGCGACCATTCCACCTCGGCCGCATGCGCGATGGCGAGGTAGTGCAGCACGGCGTTGGTCGAGCCGCCCGTCGCCATGATCAGCGCGACGGCGTTCTCGATGGATGCGCGCGTGATGATGTCGCGCGGTTTCAGATCGCGCTTGACGGCCTCCACGAGCACGCGCGCGGACTGCGCCGCGGAGCCCACTTTTTCGTCGTCCGGATTGGCCATCGTCGACGAGTACAGCAGCGACATGCCGAGCGCCTCGAACGACGACGACATCGTGTTCGCCGTGTACATGCCGCCGCACGATCCGGACGACGGGCAGGCGTTGCGCTCGATGCCGTCGAAGTCTTCCTGGCTCATGCGCCCCGCCGTGAATTCGCCCACCGCTTCGAACGCGGAGACGATCGTCAGGTCCTTGCCCTTCCAGTGCCCCGGCTTGATCGTGCCGCCGTACACATAGATGCCGGGGACGTTCGTGCGCGCCAGCGCGATCATCCCGCCCGGCATGTTCTTGTCGCAGCCGCCGATCACGACGACGCCGTCCATCCACTGGCCGTTCACGCAGGTCTCGATGCAGTCGGCGATCACCTCGCGCGAGATCAGCGAGAACTTCATGCCCTCGGTCCCCATCGACATGCCGTCGGAAATGGTCGGCGTGCCGAACACCTGCGGATTGGCACCGGCATCGCGGATGGTCGCGATGGCGACGTCGGCCAGTTTCTGCAAGCCGGAATTGCAGGGCGTGATCGTGGAATGGCCGTTGGCGATGCCGATCATCGGCTTGTCGAAGTCCGCCTTTTGATAACCCATCGCGTAGTACATCGAGCGGTTCGGACTGCGGGCGACGCCTTCGGTCACATGGCGGGAACGGCGGTTGTAGCGCGGCTGGTCGGGCATGGCGGGCTCCTGGCGGGACGATCTTTCCAGCATGCCGCGCGGACCGGTTCGCGTCAAATGGGTCGGCAGCCGTGCTTCTGATATGCTGCGCGAATCACAGACATACCACTCATATCGATGAACGTGGAATTGCGCCAGTTGCGCTACTTCGTCACCGTGGCCGAGGAATTGCACTTCGGCCGCGCCGCCGCGCGCCTGCACATGACGCAGCCGCCGCTGTCGCAGGCCATCGCCGCGCTGGAGGACGGCCTCGGCACGGCGCTGTTCCTGCGCAACCGGCGCACGGTCGCGCTGACGCCGGCCGGCAGCGCGCTGCTGCCCGAAGCCCGCCGCATCCTGGGCGAAGCGGCCCTGCTGCCCGAGCTGGCGCGGCGCGCCGCGAGCGGCGAGGCGGGACGGCTGGCGCTCGCGTTCATCACGTCGGCCGACTACAGCGTGCTGCCGCCTTTCCTGCGCCGCTACAGCGAGCGCTATCCGGGCGTGCAACTGAGCCTGCACGAAGCGACGTCCGACGTGCAGGTCGACGAACTGCTGCGCGGTCGCGTCGACGCCGGCCTCCTGATCCCGCCGCTGCCCGACCGCGCGCGCGGGGAGCTCGATTACATGAAGGTGCTGGACGAGCCGCTGATCCTGTGCGCGCCCACGGGCCTGCTGCGCAAGAAAGGACCCGTCGCGTTGCGCAATCTGCCGCATCTGCCGTTGATCATTTTCCCGCGCGAGATCTCACCCGCGCTGCACGACGCCATCCTGTCGTGCTTCCGCGAAGCCGGCATCACACCGGCCGTCGGCCAGCAGGCGATCCAGATGCAGACCATCGTCAGCCTGGTCTCCGCAGGCATGGGGCTGGCACTTGTGCCACAATCCGTGGCTAACCTCATGCGGCCGGGCGTAGAATACCGTGCCCTCGCCGACGCGACCCCATTGGTCGAGACCGGCATCGCATGGCGCCGCGATAATCCTTCGCCGGTGCTCAAGGGCTTCCTGGAACTATTGAGGACTATTTGATATGCTCGTTCACCCGCAACCGAACCCGGTCGCCTTCAGCATCGGCCCCGTCGAGATCCATTGGTACGGGATCATGTACGTGGTCGCCTTCGCCCTGTTCATCCTGCTGGGCCGCGTCCGCATCAAGACGCAGGCCCACGTCGAGGCGCAAGGCTGGACCTACACCGACCTCGACGACATGCTGTTCTACGGCATGCTGGGCGTGGTGATCGGCGGGCGCCTCGGCGAAGTGCTGTTCTACCGCCCCGACTATTATTTCTCGCATCCGCTCGAAATCATCCAGACCTGGCACGGCGGCATGTCGTACCACGGCGGCTTCATCGGCGTGCTGATCGCGATGGCGCTGTGGGCGCGCAAGCGCGGCCGCAACCTGATGGACGTGTACGACTTCATCGCGCCGATGGTCCCGATCGGCTACGCCTGCGGGCGCCTGGGCAATTTCATCAATGCGGAACTGCCGGGGCGCCTGGCCGATCCGAACCTGCCGTGGGCGATGATCTGGCCGGGCGTCGAGGGGCCGCGCCATCCGTCGCCGCTGTACCAGATGCTGGTCGACGGCATCCTCGTGTTCGTGATCATGTGGCTGTTCGCGCGCAAGCCGCGCCCGCGTCTCGCGGTGGGCGCGCTGTACACCTTGCTCTACGGCTGCGCGCGCTTCTTCACCGAGTATTTCCGCGTGCCGGATTGGGAGACGCATGTGATGGGATTGCCGATCACGTCGGGGCAGGTGTTGTCGCTGCCGATGATCGTGGCGGGGCTCATCATGCTCGGGTGGGCGTATTCGGACGCGAACAAGCGCGCGGTGCACGCATAGCCGTCGTTCCCGCGCAGGCGGGAACCCAAGTTTTACGCGTGTCGATAGCGCACGCAAATGCGGCCCCCGCCTCCGCGGGGGCGACGGTGTTGCGTTACGCGGCCAACGCGGGTACGCCCATCAAATCCAGCACCTTGTCCCACTGCCCTTTGGTCACCGGCGAAATCGACAACCGGCTGCCCTTCTGCAGCAGCACCATGTCTT
Source organism: Massilia luteola (assembly GCF_034420155.1). NCBI lineage: Bacteria > Pseudomonadati > Pseudomonadota > Betaproteobacteria > Burkholderiales > Oxalobacteraceae > Massilia > Massilia luteola. The sequence goes on along the minus strand of NZ_JAXOFN010000042.1, from coordinate 40,374 downwards.
CCAGTTCCGGCACGCCGCGCATTTCCGTCAGCGGCAGATAACGCCCCTCCGCCACCGCCGTCACGTCGACCGAGATCCAGCGCGGCTGTTCCCGCGTGGCTTTCGGATCAAAATAATGGCTGCCTGGATCGAATTGCGACGCATCGGCATACGCTCCGCTGGCCACCTTCGCGATGCCCGCCACGCCCGGCACGGCGCAGCTGGAGTGGTAGAACAGCACGCCGTCGCCCACCTGCATCTGGTCGCGCATGAAATTGCGGGCCTGGTAGTTGCGCACGCCGAACCAGGCGACGGTCTTGCCGGGGGCGTTGACCACGTCGGCGAAACTCACTTCATCGGGTTCGGACTTCATCAACCAGTAGCGCATGTGCGGCACTCCATCGGAAAAAATCAAAAAAAAAGCGGTTGCGACTCATGGTCCGCAACCGCTCGTGTGTTTATCCCCGCCTGTGCCGTTTTTGCCGGCATCCCGAACCTAATGGCTCAAGGTGGTCGCAGTCAGTTCAATTTCGGGTTCGTCGAACTAGCGACGATCGCGCCCACCGAACATGTTCCACAACCTATGCGAAAGAATGGTTCAAGGAATATATGGCAAATCTCGAACACCGCAGGGTAGACGGCAGTTTACTACGATGGACGGGCATGTCAAACGTTTTTGGTCTCAAGCGAGGTTTTCGTCGGCCGAGAGTGCGGCATCCAACACCGTGTGCATCGCTTCCAGTTTCTGCTTGACTTCGAGGATCGTCATGTCCGACAGCGGGCCTTGCGGCGCTTTCACGGACAGGAATTCGGCCGCCACCGACAGCGCCGCCATGACGGCGATGCGGTCAGTGCCGCGCACCTTGCCGGAGTCGCGCAGCGCGCACATTTTGCCGTCGAGATAGGCCACGGCTTCGCGCAAGGTCTTTTCTTCGCCGTCGCGGCACGCCAGGCGATAGGGCTGGCCCATGATGTTCACGTCGAGCTGGATCATTGGGGGGCCTCGGCGTCGTCGGAGGTTATGGGAGCGGGTTCGAGGTTGGCCAGCAGGCCTTCGACGCGCTGCTGGGCCGCGAGCAGCCGGTTCTTGAAGTCGACGTTTTCCGCGCTGAGCAAGGCGTTCGCCTGACGCAGCAGATAGTTCTCGCTGCGCAGCGCCTGGGTCAACTGGGCGAGCCGGTCGATCTTATCGGAGAGGTCTTGGAATTCGGAAATCATCCGTAACTATAGGTTGGAGTTGAATTTTTCGTCAACAGGCGCGCGTTCGCGTGCGCGCCGAGGCCGGCCGGTTCCACCGATCGTGCGCCCGCTGCCGGACGATCGGTGTTACTCTCGCATGATTATGCATTCATCAACCGCCACCCGGCATCTCGTCAGGTGGCGCGCCTGCGCATTGTCACATATCGGTCCTTCCGATTGCGAAGCGACAAAAAAGTCCATCGAAACCCGAACACTGTGGCTTGAAATGCTAAATTATCGTCCCTATAATTAGCACTCGTTAGTAGAGAGTGCTAACAAACCTTTCTACGCCGCTGCGCGCCGATCCCGAGGATGGTCCGCCGCGGTTCTTAGGAATAGCTTGTCAAATCAACCAAAAGGAGTTTTGCATGAACCTTCGCCCATTGCACGATCGCGTGATCGTGAAGCGTCTCGACCAGGAAACCAAGACCGCATCCGGCCTGATCATCCCTGACGCGGCGGCCGAGAAGCCGGACCAAGGTGAAGTGCTGGCTGTCGGCAACGGCAAAGTGCAAGAGAACGGCAACGTCCGTCCGCTGGAAGTGAAAGTCGGCGACCGCGTCCTGTTCGGCAAGTACTCGGGCCAGACCGTCAAGGTCAACGGCGACGAGCTGCTGGTCATGCGCGAAGAAGACATCATGGCCGTCGTGGCCCAGTAATTCGTCCAATAACTTCCTGAAGAATCGGAGAAATCAATATGGCAGCTAAAGATGTAATTTTCGGCGACGTCGCACGCGCCAAGATGGTTGAAGGCGTGAACATCCTCGCCAACGCAGTCAAGGTCACCCTGGGCCCGAAAGGCCGCAACGTCGTGCTGGAACGTTCGTTCGGCGCCCCGACCGTCACCAAGGACGGTGTCTCGGTCGCGAAAGAGATCGAACTGAAAGACAAGCTCATGAACATGGGCGCGCAGATGGTCAAGGAAGTCGCTTCGAAGACCAGCGACAACGCCGGTGACGGCACCACCACCGCGACCGTGCTGGCACAAGCCATCGTGCGCGAAGGCATGAAGTTCGTTGCCGCCGGCATGAACCCGATGGACCTGAAGCGCGGCATCGACAAGGCCGTCGCCGCCACCGTCGAAGAACTCAAGAAGATCGCCAAGCCGACCACGACCTCGAAAGAGATCGCCCAAGTCGGTACCATCTCGGCCAACTCGGATTCGTCCGTCGGCGAGCGCATCGCCGAGGCGATGGAAAAAGTCGGCAAGGAAGGCGTCATCACCGTCGAAGACGGCAAGTCGCTGAACGACGAGCTGGACATCGTCGAAGGCATGCAGTTCGACCGCGGCTACCTGTCGCCGTACTTCATCAACAACCCGGACAAGCAGGTCGCCGTCCACGAGAACCCGTTCATCCTGCTGTGCGACAAGAAGATCTCGAACATCCGTGATCTGCTGCCGGTGCTGGAGCAAGTCGCCAAGGCCGGCCGTCCGCTGGTGATCGTCGCCGAAGACATCGAAGGCGAAGCGCTGGCGACCCTGGTCGTCAACAACATCCGCGGCATCCTGAAGACCGTCGCCGTCAAGGCACCGGGCTTCGGCGACCGTCGCAAGGCCATGCTGGAAGACATCGCCATCCTGACCGGTGGCCAGGTCATCGCCGAAGAAGTCGGCCTGACGCTGGAAAAGGTCACGCTGAACGAACTGGGCCAGGCCAAGCGCGTCGAAGTGGGCAAGGAAAACACCATCATCATCGATGGCGCCGGCGCCGCCGAATCGATCGAAGCACGCGTCAAGATGGTCCGCGTCCAGATCGAAGAAGCGACCTCGGACTATGACCGCGAGAAGCTGCAGGAGCGCGTGGCCAAGCTGGCCGGCGGCGTTGCCGTCATCCGCGTCGGTGCCGCGACCGAAGTCGAAATGAAAGAGAAGAAAGCACGCGTGGAAGACGCGCTGCACGCCACCCGCGCTGCCGTCGAAGAAGGCATCGTCCCGGGCGGCGGCGTGGCCCTGCTGCGTGCGCGCGCCGCACTGCAAGTCAAAGGCGACAACCCTGACCAGGAAGCCGGCATCAAGATCGTCCTGCGCGCAATGGAAGAGCCGCTGCGCATGATCGTCCAGAACGCCGGCGAAGAGCCGTCGGTCGTCGTCGCCGCCGTCATCGCCGGCCAGGGCAACTACGGCTACAACGCCTCGAACGGCACCTATGGCGACATGGTCGAAATGGGCGTGCTGGATCCGGCCAAGGTCACCCGCTCGGCACTGCAGAACGCAGCGTCGATCGCCGGCCTGATGCTGACCACCGACTGCATGGTGTCGGAAGTCGCCGAAGACAAGCCGGCTGCCGGCGGCATGGGCGGCATGGGTGGCATGGGCGGCATGGGCATGGACGGCATGATGTAATCGCCGGACAGGCTGCCGGCCTTGCGCCGGCACCGTTCAAAAAAAGCTCGCAGGGTTCGCGCTCTGCGGGCTTTTTTATTTAGAATCCTCCGCAACGGAACGCACACGAAAGGATGCGGGATGGGACGGTTACGTCGGGCAGCGAGGGCCGCGCTGTGCGGGGTGCTGATGCTGGCGGCGAGCGCCGGCGCGGCGCAGGACAGATCGGGCTTCGACACGGGCGGCATGGACCGGAACGTCCGCCCCGGCGACGACTTCTTCGCCTACGCCAACGGCGCATGGGCGCGGCGCACGCCGATCCCCGCCGACCGCTCGACCGTGGGCACGATCGGCGCGCTCGACGACCGCAGCCGCGCGCAGGTCCGCGCGATCCTCGACGACGCGGCGCACGATCCCGGCAGCCGCATGGGAACCGCGTACCGCGCCTTCCTCGACACCGCCGCCATCGAACGCCTCGGCATGGCGCCCGTCGCGGCCATGCTCGCGCGCCTCCACGCGGTCGGCACGCGCGATGACTACGTCGCCGCGGCGGCCGACGCGGGACGGCGCGGCGCAAGCTCGCGTCGTTCCGCGCGCAGGTGGGCTATCCGGACCGCTGGCACGACGATAGCCCGCTGACCATGCGCGACGGCGACGCGTTCGGGAACGCGCAGCGCGCCGCGGCCTTCCACCACGACTGGGACGCGGCCAAGGTCGGCCGGCCCGTCTATCGCTGGGAATGGAGCGCGACGCCGATGACGGTGGACGCCTTCGCCAATTATCCCAAGGTGGCGATCGTCTTCCCCGCCGCCATCCTGCAGCCGCCGTTCTTCGACGCCGGCGTGGACCCGTGATCGACGGCCTGACGGGCGAGGCGCACTTCTTCCTCGGCTGGGCGCAGATCTGGCGCCTGCGCTACCGCGACGCCGACCTGCGCCGGCGCTTGCTCACCAATCCGCACGCCCCCGCGCCGCAGCGCGTGTGGACCGTGCGCAACCTCGACGCCTTCTATCCGGCGTTCGGCGTCGAGCCTGCCGACCGGCTGTACCTGAAGCCAGCCGATCGCGTGCGGATCTGGTAAAACAGGCAAGCGTGCGAGCCCGCGCGCGCAAGCGTTGCATACTGGCGGCATCGAACGAACGGAGGCACCATGGCGGCAGTCAACCTGGACGAACTCGGACATGCGGCGCTCGTCGTCGACGACGGCGCCAAGGCCCTCGTCGCGCGCGCGACGGGCATGATCCACTTGCTCAATGACGATTACATGGACGAGGAAGCGCCGGTGCCGGCCGATGGCGACGGCAATGGCGATGGCGAACAGGCCTACGTCGTCGTGCCGCCGGCCAGCCTGCTGGGCATCGGCGACCAGCTGGTGTTCCGCTTCGCCGCCGCGCACCTGGCGGACGACCAGGCCGCCGTCCGCGACCTGGTCGACGCCAACGACACCGACGGCTTCGCGCGCCTGCTCGACGAACGGGGCGCAACGGCATCCTGGCAACACTTCCGCAGCGAGGAAACGAGGACGGCACTGCGCCGCTGGTGCGACGAGCACGGCTTGCAGGCAAGAGACTGACACTGTGGCGTGCGCCCACATTACGAGAATTTAATGTTCCGCCGAGCGCGGCGCAATCCTATACTTTCCCCAAGGCACTCACATTTGCCTTGCAGAACGATAGCGCCGAAACCCCGCACTGTCTCTTTTCATCGATTCCCTCGACGCTCGGAGAGGCACACCATGAACGTGAAGAACATGAAAGTCGGTACCCGGCTTGCACTCGGCTATGCCCTCGTCCTCGCCCTGCTTGCCGTCATCGTCGGCTTCGGCCTGCTGAAAATGCAGGAGATGCAGGCCCACCTCAAGCTCATCACCGACGTGAACAACGTCGAAATCGCCCTGATCGGCAAGATGAAGGACAGCGTCAACGACCGCATGATCGGACTGCGCAATCTCGCCATCCTGACCGACGCCAACAAGATGGCGCAAGAAACTGCCGACCTGCGCCAGGCGGAAAACACCTATACGGACGCCAGGGACAAACTCGGCAAGGCGTTCGAGAACCCGGCCTCGACGGCCGAGGAAAAAGCCGCCTTCGCCAAGTTGCAGGACGAGGAAAACGCCGCGCTGCCCCTGATGGCCGAGGCGGAAAAGCTCGGCCTCGCCAACAAGACCGAAGAAACGAATGACCTGCTCATGAACAAGGTCGCGCCGCTGCAGGCGGTCTGGCTCGGCACGATGAAAGCCCTGGGGCGCCTGGAAATCCAGCAGAACGACGACGCCAAACGCGAGGCCAACGACGAATACGAGGCCGCCGTGCGCATGATGCTGGGCCTCGCCGCCGCCGCCCTCGCTGCCGGCAGCGGTGCCGCCGTGCTGGTGACGCGCACGCTGATCCGGCAACTGGGCGGCGAGCCCGATGCGGCCGCGCACGTCGCCGCGCGGATCGCGGCCGGCGACCTCACCGTCGACGTGCCGGTGAAGCCGGGCGACGACGCAAGCCTGATGCTGGCGATGCGCGACATGCGCGACAGGCTGGCCACCATCGTCGCCGAAGTGCGCTCGGGCACCGACGCCATCGCCACCGCGGCCGGCGAGATCTCGGCCGGCAACCTGGACCTGTCGAGCCGCACCGAACAGCAGGCCGGGTCGCTGGAAGAAACCGCGTCGTCGCTGGAAGAGCTGACGTCGACCGTGCGCCAGAACGCCGGCAATGCCCAGCAGGCCAACGACATGGCCGCGTCCGCGTCCGACGCGGCCGTCAAGGGCGGCCAGGTCGTCGCGCAGGTGGTCGACACGATGGCGGCGATCGACGCGTCGGCCAGGCAGATCGTGGACATCATCGCCGTCATCGACGGCATCGCGTTCCAGACCAACATCCTCGCGCTGAATGCAGCCGTGGAGGCCGCGCGGGCCGGCGAGCAGGGCCGCGGGTTCGCCGTCGTCGCCGGCGAGGTGCGCAACCTGGCGCACCGGGCCGGTTCGGCGGCGAAGGAGATCAAGGCCCTCATCGACGCGTCCGTCCACAGGGTCGGCGTCGGCTCGGCGCTCGTCGGCGATGCCGGCGCCGCGATGAGCGAGATCGTCGGCCGCGTGCAGGGCGTGACCGGCGTCATGGCCGAGATCTCGGCCGCCAGCCGCGAGCAGAGCACGGGCATCGAACAGGTGAACCAGGCCGTCGCGCAAATGGACGAGGTGACGCAGCAGAACGCGGCGCTCGTCGAACAGGCCAGCGCCGCGTCCCAGGCGATGCAGGAACAGGCCGCGCGGCTCGCGCGGCTGGTCGGCACGTTCACCCTGGCGGGCGGCGGCGCGGCGGCCGCGCGTCCAGCGTCGGTGGCTCGTCCCGCCGCGCGGCCGCAGCTGGCCAGGCAGATGCCGCGGCCGGTCGTCAGGACGGCCGTGGCGGCGGGCGTCAGCGCGGACTGGGAAACGTTCTGACGCCGCCGGCGGCGGCATGATTTGCGCGATTTTCAGGGCTTGTTCTTTCCATTACAGACAAGTTGCCGGGTAACACCAACTGGTTTAGACTGGTTCTTTGCCTTCCATCGAGCCGCCATGTCCGCACGCCCCGTCCGCCTGCTGAGCGCCACCCTCCTCGCCCTGGCCGCGCTCGCCGCCTGCAAGGGCGAAAAGCCGGCGCCGCCGCCCCGGCCGGCGGCCGTCCAGGCACCGGCCGCGCCGGCGCGCACGCGCGACCAGGCGATCGCCGAACTGATGGCGCTGCCGGAACTCAAGACGTGGTCGGACGAGATCGAAAAGCGCTCGCACGGCGCGGCCCACGGCGCCGTCATCGAGGACGACCCGAACCCGCGCATCCTCGAAGGCAAGGCGTATTACCAACTGAGCTTCGTGGAAGACCGCAAGCAGGACGTGCACCGCCGCGCCAGCTTCCTCGTGGCGCACCAGGGCGACGAGATCCTCGTCGAGGACACGGACAACGACACCGTGCAGTCGCTGGCCGAGTGGCGGCGCAATATCCGCAAGATCGAACTGAAGTCGGGTTGAGCCGGGTCATTCGCTCTCATTGATCGGGCACAAACCAAGGAAAATCCGACGCGCCTATCGTGGACGCTGCCGCTGACCGTGCGGCGCCGTCATCCACGCCGCGTGGACGGTGGCGCCACTCCTCCCCCGGTCGGCGGCGCCTCCCTGCCTCATCGCCTCAAGCCCGCGCCCGCCATTCGGCCAGATAGTGCTGCGGCGTCTTGCCCAGCAGCTTGCGGAACATGCTCGTGAAGGCGCTGGGGCTGGCATAGCCGAGCGCCTGCGCGACGGCGCCCACGCTCTCGCCGCGCGCCAGCATCTCGAACGCGTGCGCCAGGTGCACCTGCTGCACCCACTGGCGGTAATGCAGTCCCGTCTCGCGCGGAAACAAGCGGATCAGCGTGCGCGCGCTGGCGCCCGCATCGAACGCGTAGTCGTCCAGCCGGCGCAAGCTGCCGGGATGCGCCATGACGTCCGCGCACAGCGCCTGCAGGCGGCGGTCGCGCGGCCACGGCACGGCGATCGGCACCGTCTCCATCGCCGCCAGCTCCGACAGGATCAGCCGCGCCAGCGCTTCGCCGCGCCCGCCGGGCGGATAGTCGACGGGTTCGAGCGACAAGGCCAGGATCAGCTCGCGCAGCAGCGCGCTCACTTCCAGCACCCTGCAACCGTCGACCAGCGTGCCGGCGGCAGCGGGCTCGATGTACAGCGCACGCATGTTCACGCGGCTGAGCATCGTCAGCTCGTGCACGATGCCGGGCGCGATGAGCAGCGCCCGCCGCGGCGGGATGATCCACACGCCCAGTTCCGTGCGCACCCGCATCACGCCCTCGCTGGCGTACAGCAGCTGGACCCACGGGTGGCTGTGGGCTTCGACCAGTTCGCCGTGCTGCACTTCGGACGGCACGGCCGTCACGCTGCGCGGCAGCTGGCGGTATTTCTGGCGATAGCGGGGCGATGGCGAGAGTGTCACTTGGGCGACGAAAAATGGAATATGCGTTCGAATATACGATATTACACTGGTCCGCCATTCATCGAGAACAACACCATGACCATGCCCACCTCGCCCGCCGTCACGGCAGCCGGGCCGGCCAGCGCCGCGCCCGGGGCCGTCCTCCAGATCCTGTTTTCCGTCGCCTTCGTGCACCTGCTGAACGATTGCGTGCAGGCCGTGCTGCCGTCGATCTATCCGCTGCTGAAGGACCAGTTTGCCCTCAGCTTCACGCAGGTCGGCCTGATCACGCTGACGTTCCAGTGCACCGCGTCGCTGCTGCAGCCGTGGATCGGCCTGTATACCGACAAACGCCCGATTCCCTTCCTGCTGCCGGCCGGGATGTGCGTGACCCTGGGCGGCGTCGCGCTGCTGGCCGTCGCGGGCAGTTTTCCCATGCTGCTGCTGGCGGCCGGCATGATCGGCGTCGGCTCGTCGACCTTCCACCCGGAAGCCTCGCGCGTGGCGCGGCTGGCGTCGGGCGGACGCTTCGGCTTCGCACAGTCGCTGTTCCAGGTCGGCGGCAACCTCGGCTCCGCGTTCGGCCCGCTGCTGGCCGCCGCCATCATCGTCGGCCGCGGCCAGGGCCGCATCGCCTGGTTCATGCTGTTCACCCTCGTCGCCGTGATCGTGCTCGTGGGCGTGGCCCGCTGGTATGGCAGCCACCTCAAGACCGTCACGCGCAAGGCGGCCGCGCACGCCGGCCCGGCGCTGCCGCGTGCGACCGTCGTGCGCGCGCTGGCCGTGCTGGCGATGCTCGTGTTCTCGAAATACGTCTACATGGCGAGCCTGTCGAGCTATTACACGTTCTACCTGATCGAGAAATTCCACGTCCCCGTCGGCACCGCGCAGCTGTACCTGTTCGTGTTCCTGGCGGCCGTCGCCGCCGGCACGTTCGCGGGCGGCCCGATCGGCGACCGCATCGGCCGCAAGCGCGTGATCTGGGTGTCGATCCTCGGCGCCGCGCCGTTCACGCTGGCGCTGCCGTACGCGGACCTGCCCTGGACGGGCGTGCTGTCGGTGGTGATCGGGCTCGTGATGTCGTCCGCGTTTTCCGCGATCGTCGTGTTCGCGCAGGAGCTCGTGCCGGGCAAGGTCGGCATGATCGCGGGGATCTTCTTCGGGTTGATGTTCGGCGTCAGCGGCATCGGCGCCGCGGCCATGGGACATATCGCCGACGTGGCGGGGATCGAGACGGTGTATCGGCTGGCGTCGTTCCTGCCGTTGCTGGGGATTCTGGCGGCGTTCCTGCCGAAGATCGAAGCGCGTAAATAAACCGCCGCGTTAAAAAAACATCGCTCGCGTAAATAAACCGCTGCGTTAAAAAACATCGCTCGCGCAAATAACCGCTGCATAAAAAACCGTCGCCCCCGCGCAGGCGGGGGCCCAAGTTCGGCGTTGCCACGATGCCGGCAAATTGGGTCCCTGCCTGCGCAGGGACGACGTTGAATATGCCGCTGCCTTAAAAAGCCGTCGCCCCCGCGCAGGCGGGGGCCCAGGTTCAGCGTTGCCACGATGCCGGCAAATTGGGTCCCTGCCTGCGCAGGGACGACGTTGGTTTAGCTGTCGAGGTGAGAAATGAGAGCGCGCCGTCCCTCTCCCTCGCCTTCCACCGCCGCCGGCGCCAACGCCCGCGCATGATGCACGTCGACGGAGATACCGACCGCCATGATGTCGATGAGGAGCAGCTGCAGGATCCGCGAAATCATCGCGAGGAAGTGCGTGCTGTCTTCCGCATGGTCGACGGCGAGCAGCACGTCCGCGCGGCGCGCCAGCGGCGACTGGCTGTTGCAGATGGCGATGACGTCGGCACCCGCCGCGCGCGCTGCCTCCACCGCCGCCAGCAGGTCCGGCAGGCGGCCCGAGTTCGAGATCGCCACGACCACGTCGCCCGGTCCCAGCAGCTCGGCCGCCAGCTTGAACAGGTGCGAGTCGCCGTACAGCGCCGTCGGGATGCGGAAGCGGAAGAACTTGTGCTGGCCGTCCAGCGCCACCACGCGCGAATTCCCCATCGCGTAGAACTCCACGCGCCTGGCGCGGCTCACCAGTTCGATCGCGCGGTCGATCGCGCGCACGTCCAGCTGGTCGCGGAATTGCAGGATCGCCGAGATCGTGTTGTCGATGACCTTCGCCGACAGGTCGTGCGTGCTGTCGCTGCCGCGCACCTGGCTGTGGCGCACCGGGATCGACCCCGTCAGGCTGCTCGCGAATTTCAGCTTGAAGTCGGCGAGACCGAGGAAGCCGAGCGAGCGGCAGAAGCGGATCACGGTCGGCTGGCTCACGTCCGCCAGTTTGGCGATGCCGGCGATCGGTTCGTTCAGCACGAGGCGCGGCTGTTCCAGCACGAGGCTCGCCACGCGCTGCTCGGCGGGCGTCAGTTCCGACTGCAGTTTATGGATGCGGTCCATCAGCGTGTTGCCGCCGCTGCGTCCGCGCAGGTGTTCCGAGAGGATGTTCGCGACGCCGTCGAACGCGACGTGCGGCGTCGAGATCACGTACGTCGGGATGTCGGACAGGTAGCTGGAAAAACGGCCCTTCGCTTCGAAGCGCGTGCGGAACGGCGACGTCCGGAACCACTCGCCCAGGCGCGGCACGATGCCCCCGCCGATGAAGATGCCGCCGAACGCGCCCAGCGTCACCGCCAGGTTCGCCGCCGCGCCGCCCAGCATGCCGCAAAAGCATTCCAGCACTTCCAGGCACAACGGATCGTTGTCGTCGAGCGCACCGGCGATGATCTCGGCCGACGTGCGCGCGGGCGCATCGCCTGGCAACTGGACGCCGTTGCGTTCCGCCAGCGCACGATAGATGATCTCCATGCCGGGGCCGGAGATCAGGCGCTCGTTCGACACGTGGCTCCATTCGCGCCACGCGGCCTGCAGGATCGCGAATTCGCGCTCGTCGCTGGGCGCGAAGTTGACGTGGCCGCCCTCGCTGCCGAGCGTGACGAAGCCGTCGACGGTCGGAATGCCGCCCGAGACGCCGAGGCCCGTGCCCGGTCCGAGCACGCCCAGCACGGCGCCCGGCACGGGTTTGCCGGGGCCCACCTGCATCAGGTCGGACTCCTTGAGGCCGGGGATCGCCATCGCCAGCGCCGTGAAGTCGTTGACGATCAACAGCGTGTCCAGGCCCAGTTCGCGCCGCACCGCGTCCGTGGAGAATTCCCACGGGCGGTTCGTCATGTGCACGTAGTCGCCGTCGACTGGGTTCGCGAGCGCGAGCGCACCGTGGTGCAGGCGCGCGTCCGCGTGCTCGTCGAGGTAGAAACGCAGCATCGGAACGATGCCCGCGAAGTCGTCGCACTTGAGCACGCGCACCGAGCGATAGCTGCCGGGCGCGGTCTGCAGCGCGAAGCGCGCGTGCGTCGCGCCGATGTCGGCCAGCAGGCGCGCGCCGTCGGCGAACGCGGTGCGGGCGGGCTTGTTGTCTCCGTCGAGTTGTTCTTCCATATCAGGCGATTGTAGTACCGAACCAGGCGCCGTAGGGCGGCAGCGTGACGGTCGTGCCGTCCACGTCGCCCGGCAGGCCGTGGCCTTCCAGCCTGTGCGCGCCCGCCGCTTGCGGCCAATCGAAACGCAAGGGTGCGTTGGTCACGTTGAACACCGCGAGCACGGACGGGTGGCCGTCGAGGTCGCGGCGCAGCGCCAGCGCCTGTTCCGGCACGTCGAAGAACACGATGTCGCCGCGCGTCAGTGCCGGCTGCGTGCGGCGCCAGTGGATGACCTTGCGCGCGAAGTTCAGCGTCGACTGCGGGTCCTGTTCCTGGCCTGCCTCGGCCAACGCCGCGTGCTCGGGCGGCACCGGCAGCCAGGGCGTGCCCGTCGTGAAGCCGGCATGCGCGCCGTCGTTCGTCCACGGCATCGGCGTGCGGCAGCCGTCGCGGCCCTTGAACTCGGGCCAGAACGTGATGCCGTACGGGTCCTGCAGCAGTTCGTACGGGACGTCCGCTTCCGGCAGCGCCAGCTCGTCGCCCTGGTACAGGCACGGCGTGCCTTTCAGCGACAGCTGCAATGCCAGCACCAGCTTGGACAAGGACGCGCGCGACGCGGGCGTCGCTTCGGCGCTCGCCCAGCGCGTGGCGACGCGGATCGAATCGTGGTTACCGACCGACCACGACGCCCAGCCATCCTTCACGCGCGCATTGAATTCCTCGACCTGGCGGCGGATATGGCGGCTGGAGAACTGGGGCGTCAGCAGGTTGAAGCTGTATGCCATGTGCAGCTTGTCCCCGCCGGACGTGTAGTCGGCCATCACGGCCAGCGAATCGTCGGCCCCCACTTCGCCGATCGCGACGGCGCCGAATTCGTCCAGCAGCTTGCGCAGCTTTTGCAGGAACGCGATGTTCTCCGGCTGGGTCTTGTCGTGGATGTGGGCCTGCATGCCGTACGGGTTCACGTCCGTGACGGTCGACGTGTCGCGCACGAGCGCGGGCGGATTGCTGCGCAGTTCACGGTCGTGGAAGTGGAAGTTGCAGGCATCCATGCGCACGCCGTCGACGCCGCGTTCGAGCCAGAAGCGCAGCGCGTCCAGATGCGCCTGCTGCACCCGCGGGTTGTGGAAGTTGAGCTGCGGCTGGCTCACGAGGAAGTTGTGCATGTAGTACTGCTTGCGGCGGCTGTCCCACTGCCACGCCGAGCCGCCGAACACCGACAGCCAGTTGTTGGGCGGGTTGCCGTCCGCGAGCGGATCGGACCACACGTACCAGTCGGCCTTCGGGTTGTCGCGGCTGGAGCGGCTTTCGGCGAACCACGGGTGGTTCTCCGCCGTGTGCGCCATCACCTGGTCGATCATGATCTTGAGGCCCAGGCCGTGCGCGCGCGCGACCAGCGCGTCGAAGTCCGCGAGGGTGCCGAACAGCGGATCGACGTCGCAGTAGTCCGCGATGTCGTAGCCGAAGTCCTTCATCGGCGACTTGAAGAACGGCGAGAGCCAGACGATGTCGACGCCCAGGCTGGCGATGTAATCCAGCTTGGCGGTGATGCCCGGCAGGTCGCCCACGCCGTCGCCATTCGTATCGAGATAGCTGCGCGGATAAACCTGGTAGATGATGGCTTCGCGCCACCACGGATTCTTGTCGTGCGAAGAAGTGGTCATCTGGTGTCCCTCTAGTAATTTTTACGCAATATACAGGATCGAGGGCATGATGACAATCGTCGCAAAAATAGGGAAGCTAGATTAAATGTTCATTTAAATCATTGACTTACGTGTTTTCACACAAAACTGAATCGCTTCTTGTGGTAGTCAAACTACATCAAAGAATGTTAACCTGTCGCGCCAACCGGACACTCGCACGACCATGACAAGACGAACTCTCCACGCCAGCGGCGCCCTCTTTTTCATCCTGGCCGGCGCCGGCGCCCATGCCGCCATCGGACCGGACGCCTGCGACGGCAAAAGCTTCCAGACCGTGCTGCACCCGGCCGCCGCGCGCTTCGATGCGCGCGCCGTCTGGCTCGACGGGCGGCTCGTCATCTGGCCGGGCAGCGCGTCCGGCGGCGTCTTCAAACTCTATCGCTCGGCGCGCGGCGCGATCGCCGCGCCGGCGGGCGGTACGGTGAGCGGCGCGGACGGCGCGATCCGCCTCGACGTCTTCGCCGGCACCGTGCCGCCCGCCGCGGCCACGCGCTTCAACTACCTGGCCGGGGGCCCCGTGCTGCGCGTGCGCGACGCCGACGCCGCGTCCCTGCCCGGCCTGCACCGCGGCCAGCTCGTGCTCGTGCGCGAGGACGCGACGGGCCGCGTGCTGGACGCCACGCGCGTCCAGGCCGCGGGCGCCCTCGACGACCTGTATGCGCCCGCCGCCGACCTGCCGCAGCTGGGCGTGGACGTCAGCGCCGGCCGCACGCGCTTCACGGTGTGGGCGCCGACCGCGCAACAGGCCGCCGTCTGCGTCTACGACGGCGGCACCGGCGGCGTGCGCGCCGTGTACCAGATGGACTTCGACGGCCGCACGGGCGCCTGGCACGCCGCGCTGCCGGGCGACCTGACCGGCAAGTACTACAAATATGCCGTCGACGTGCCGGTCGACGCGGGCATCGTGCGCAACCTCGTCACCGATCCGTACTCGATCAGCCTGACGACCGATTCGAAGCGCAGCTACATCGCGCGCCTGGATGCGCCGCACCTGAAACCGGCCGGCTGGGACACGACGCCCGCGCCGCAAACGATCAGGCATCAGACCGACATGGTCGTCTACGAACTGCACGTGCGCGATTTCTCGCGCGACGACGCGAGCGTGCCCGCCGCCCATCGCGGCAAATACCTCGCCTTCACGGACACCGGTTCGGACGGCATGAAGCACCTCGCGGCCCTCGCGCACAGCGGCCTGACGGACGTGCACCTGCTGCCCGTGTACGACATCGGCAGCGTGCCGGAAACGGGATGCGCGCTGCCGCAACCGGCCGGCAGCGCCGACGGCGACACCCAGCAGGCGCTCGTGAAACGCACGGCCGAAACGGATTGCTTCAACTGGGGCTACGACCCGTTCCACTACAACGCGCCGGAAGGCAGTTATGCGACCGATCCGGCCGACGGCGCCCGCCGCATCGTCGAGTTCCGCCAGATGGTGCAAAGCCTGCACAAGACAGGCCTGCGCGTGGGCATGGACGTCGTGTTCAACCACACGTTCATCGCGGGACAAAACGAGAAGTCCGTCCTCGACCGCATCGTGCCCGGCTATTACCACCGCCTGAACGCGAGCGGCGCCATCGAGCGTTCCACATGCTGCGACAACACGGCGACGGAAAACCGCATGATGGGCAAGCTGATGATCGATTCCGTCGCGCTGTGGGCGACGCAATACAAGATCGATTCGTTCCGCTTCGACCTGATGGGCCACCAGCCGCGCGCCGTGATGGAAGCGTTGCAGCGCACGGTGAATGCGGCGGCGGGCCGCAACGTCCAGCTGATCGGCGAAGGCTGGAACTTCGGCGAGGTGGCGGACGGCGCGCGCTTCGTGCAGGCCTCGCAGCTGTCGCTGAACGGCAGCGGCATCGGCACGTTCAACGACCGCCTGCGCGACGCCGTGCGCGGCGGGTCCGCGGGCGATTCGGGCGAAGCGATGTTCGGCCGCCAGGGCTGGATCAATGGCCTCGTCTACGATCCGAACGCGCACGCCGGCGACCGGCCCGCCGCGGACCTGCTGAAAACGGCGGACCTCGTGCGCGCGGGGCTCGCGGGTTCGATCCGCTCGTATCCGCTGCACACGTTCGACGACAAGACCGTGCCGCTCGCGGCCATCGACTACAACGGCCAGCCGGCCGGCTATGCGAGCGAGCCGGGCGAGGTCGTGAACTACGTCGAGAACCACGACAACCAGACCCTGTTCGACATCGACGTCCTCAAACTGCCGCTCGCGACGTCGAGCCAGGAACGGGCGCGCGTGCAGGTGCTGGGCATGGCCGTCGACGCGTTCGCGCAGGGCGTCGCGTACTATCACGCGGGCATCGACGTGCTGCGCTCGAAATCGCTGGACCGCAACAGCTTCAATTCCGGCGACTGGTTCAACCGCATCGACTGGACCTACCGCGACAACCACTTCGGCACGGGCCTGCCGCCGGCCGACGACAACGGCCGCGACTGGCCGCTGCTGAAGCCCCTGCTGGCCGACGCCGCGCTCAAGCCCACGCCGGCCGACATCGCGTTCGCGCGCGACGCGTTCCGCGACCTGCTCGCCATCCGCGCCAGTTCCACCCTGTTCCGCCTGCCGACGGCGGCGGACATCAGGCAGCGCCTGCGCTTCTTCAACACCGGCAGCACGCAGGTCCCGACCGTGGTCGCTGCGCACCTGGACGGCCGCGGCCTGGACGGCGCGGGATTCGCCGGCATCGCGTACGCCATCAACGTGGACAAGGTCTGCCACACGGTGACGGACCCGGACGCCGTCGGCAAGCGCATGCACCTGCATCCCGTGTTCCTGTCCGGGCACGCGGCCGACAAGCGCGCGACGCAGGCCACGTTCGACGGCGCGACGGGCGCATTCACGATCCCGCCGCGCACGGCCGTCGTGTTCGTCGAGGACTGAGGCGGGCTAGCGTCGATCTGACTGATACGAGGTGAAAAGCGCAATTTCCGGAATCCTTGGCACGTCGTCATTAGCACGTCCGGAATCCTTTTGGCACGTCGTCATTAGTACGTCGTCGTCCCCGCGCAGGTGGGGACCCAATTTTGCGCGGGCGGCCTCTCAAACTTGGGTTCCCGCCTCCGCGGGAACGACGTAAGAATTGATGCCGCGGGCCTTTAATCGATCCAAGAATAGAACCTAGACGGCTTCGTGACGCGGCTGTGTCCACGCCGCGTCCCGCCCGAACCATTCGACGAGGAAATCGATGAAGGCGCCGACCTTGGCCGACAGGTTCGCGCGTTCGGGATACACGGCATAGACGTCGGCGCTGGGCAGCGTCCAGTCCTTCAGCACCGGCACCAGGCGGCCCGCGGCGATGTGCTGGTGGATGTCCCACTCCGAACGCATCAGGATGCCGAAGCCGGCCAGCGCCCACTGCACGCCCGTCTCGCCATCGTTCGTGCTCAAGGTGCCGCGCACCTTCACCGTCTCTTGCCGGCTGCCCCGTTCGAGGTGCCAGGTGCCGTAGGCCGTGTCGCTCTCGCGCAGCACGATGCAGCGATGCGTCTGCAGGTCGCGCGGCGTGGCCGGCATGCCGTGCTCCGCCAGGTAGCCGGGAGCCGCGCACAGCAGCCGGCGGTTGCGCACGACGCGCCGCGCGACCATGCGCGAATCGGGCATCGTGCCGAACCGGATGCCGATGTCGAACGCCTGGTCGGCGAGGTTGACGGCGCGGTCGGTCAGGTCCAGCTGCACCTCCACCTGCGGATAGCGGCGCGCGAACGCCACCACGGCCGGCGCGATGTGGCGGCGCCCGAATCCGAACGTCGCGTTCACGCGCAACAATCCCTTGGGCACGGCCTTGCTGTTCGAGACCGACTGCTCCAGCTCCTGCAATTCGGCCAGCAGGCGCGCGCCCGTTGCCAGGTAGACCTCGCCCTCGTGCGTGACGCCGATGCGCCGCGTCGTGCGGTTCAGCAGGCGTACGCCGAGCCGTTTTTCCAGCTGCGCCAGGCGCGCCGTCACGGCGGGCGGCGTCACGCCCATCTCGCGCGCCAGCGCCGCCAGGGAGCCCTGCTGCACCAGGCGCACAAAGAATTCGAGGTCGGACAAGCGGTCCATTATTCAGTTCATCTTAAGAATAGATAAAAGTATTCTGCATTATAAAGCCATACGAAACGCCTACACTTTCTCCACCGGCGGCATCCACGTGCCGCCCCATCGGAGGAACCATGGCAACCACGCTGTACCAGAAACTCGTCGAATCGCACACGGTGGCGCGGCTCGACGCGCAGAACGTGCTCCTGTACGCCGACCTGCACATCATGAACGAATACACCAGCCCCCAGGCCTTCGCCGGCCTGCACGACGCGGGACGGGGCGTCGCCGCGCCCGGCCGGCAGATGGCGGTGGTGGACCACATCATCCCGACCCACCCGGTGGCCGCGCGCGTCATCCAGGACCCGCCGTCCGCGCTGCAGGCGACGAACCTGGCGCGGAACTGCCGCACGCACGGCATCGTCCTGTTCGACACCAACGACGCGCTGCAAGGCATCGAGCACGTGATCGCGCCCGAACTGGGCATGATCCGGCCCGGCATGGTCGTCCTGTGCGGCGACAGCCACACGACGACCTATGGCGCGCTCGGCGCCCTGGGCTTCGGTATCGGCACGTCGGAAGTCGAGCACGTGCTCGCGACCCAGACGCTCGTCTACCGGCTCGCGCAGGACATGCGCATCCGCGTCGACGGCACGCTGGCGCCGGGCGTCACGGCGAAGGACCTGATCATGCACATCATCGCCCGCATCGGCGCCCAGGGCGCGCGCGGCTATGCGGTGGAATTCTGCGGCGCCGCCATCGACGCGCTGTCGATCGAGGCGCGCATGACGCTCTGTAACATGGCGGTGGAGGCCGGCGCGCGCGGCGCGCTGATAGCGCCCGACGCCAGGGCGGTGCGCTACGTGCTCGAACGCGCGCCCGACATCGCGGGCGTCGTGCTCGAAGCCGCCCGCGCCGACTGGGCCGGCCTGCGGTCCGATGCCGGCGCCCGCTTCGACGCCGAACACGTGTTCGACGCGCGCGCCGTCGCGCCATACGTCACCTGGGGCACGAGCCCGGACCAGGCCGTGCCCATCGACGCCGTCATTCCCCTGCCGGCCGCACTGGACGGCACCGCGCGCGCGGCGGCCGAACAGGCGCTGCGCTACACGGGCCTGGAAGGCGGCATGGCCGTCGAAGGCGTCGCGGTACAACGCGTGTTCATCGGTTCGTGCACCAATGCCCGCATCGAAGACCTGCGCGCCGTCGCGGGCATCGTCCGCGGCCGCAAGGTCGCCCCCGGCGTACGGGCAATGGTCGTGCCGGGATCGGGCGCGGTGCGGCGCCAGGCCGAAAGCGAGGGCATCGCGCAGGTGCTGATCGACAGCGGCTTCGAATGGCGCCAGCCCGGCTGTTCGATGTGCCTGGCGATGAACGACGACGTCCTGGCGCCGGGCGAGCGCTGCGCCTCGACCACCAACCGCAATTTCGAAGGCCGCCAGGGACGCGGCGGCATCACCCACCTGATGAGCCCTGCGATGGCCGCCGCGGCCGCGGTCACGGGCCGCATCACGGACGTCCGCCAACTTGGAGAAACCCATGCGTGACACACACCCCGACACGACCAGGATCGAAGGCATCGCCGCCCCGCTGCCGGCGCCGAACCTCGACACCGACCAGATCATGCCCAAGCAGTTCCTGCGCGGGATCGACAAGTCCGGCCTGGGCCGCGGCCTGCTGTACGACCTGCGCTTCGACGCCGCGCACCGGCCGCGCCCGGACTTCGTCCTGAACCGTCCCGAGTACCGCAACACCCGCATCCTCGTCGGCGGCAGCAATTTCGGTTGCGGGTCGAGCCGCGAACACGCCGTCTGGGGCCTGCAGCAGTACGGCATCCGCGCCGTCATCGCGCCCAGCTTCGGCGAGATCTTCTACAGCAACGCGATGAACAACCGCCTGCTGCTCGTGATGCTGCCGGAGGACGTCGTGCAACGGATCATGGCCGACGCCGGCGACCCGGCCACCGCTGCGGTCGCGATCGACGTGGCGGCGATGACGGTAAGGAGCCACGGCATCGAGGCGGCGTTCAGCCTGTCGGAACGCCACCGTCACATGTTCCTGGAAGGGCTGGACATGATCGGCGCGACGCTCGCGCTGGACGAACGCATCCGCGATTTCCAACGCCGCCACGAAGCCGCCAGGCCGTGGCTGAAGGACGTCGCGCGCGTGACCCGCGCGCGCCTGGACGCCTGACGCGACCCAAACAACACCAAGGAGACAAGCATGGAAGCAGCAAGCACGCACGCACCCGTCGCGCCGACGGGCAAATGGCAGGCGCTGATGCGCCACCGGATCGGGCCCCTGCCGGTGCCGGTCTACGCCGTCATCGCCACCGTCACGGTCGCCGCGGCGGCGGCCGGCAAACTCCCGAACGACGTCATCGGCGGCCTGGCCGTGCTGATGCTGGCCGGCTTCCTGCTCGGCGAGATCGGCAACCGCATCCCGGTGCTGCGCCAGATCGGCGGCGCGGCGATCCTGTGCCTGTTCGTGCCGTCGGCGCTGATCGGCTACAAGCTGCTCGACCCCGGCATGCACAAGGCCATCACGACGACGATGAAGACGGCCAACCTGCAATACCTGTACATCGCGGGCCTCGTTGCCGGCAGCATCCTCGGCATGCGCCACCGCGTGCTCGTGCAAGGCTTCATGCGCATGTTCGTGCCGCTGCTGGCGGGGACGTTCGCAGCCATCGTGGCCGGCGTGTCCGTCGGCCTGCTGTTCGGCTACGATCCGCTGCACACGTTCTTCTACATCGTCGTGCCGATCGTCGGCGGCGGCATCGGCGAAGGCATCCTGCCGCTGTCGATCGGTTATTCGGAAATCCTCGGCCAGCCGCAGGCGGACCTGGTCGGGATGCTGGTGCCGGCGGCGCTCGTGGGCAACGTGGTTGCCATCGTGGCCAGCGGCGTGCTGCGCTGGATCGGCGACCGGCGCCCCGCCCTGAACGGCAACGGCCTGCTCGTGAAATCGGGCGACGACGCCGAGCTGCTGAACGACACCCGCGGCAGCGAGCCGCTCGACCTCGGCCTGATGGGCGCGGGCCTGCTGATCGCCTGCGCGTTCTTCATCCTCGGCGCGCTGCTGTCGACGTTCACGGGAATCCCGGGGCCGATCCTGATGATCGTCAGCGCCGCGCTGCTGAAGGTGTTCAAGGTCGTGCCGCCGCAGATGGAACTGGGCGCGTACCAGATGTACCAGTTCTTCTCGAAGAACCTGACGTTCGCGATCCTCGTCGGCCTGGGCACGCTGTTCGTATCGTGGAAGGACCTGGCGCATGCGTTCACGCCGGGCTATGTCGCGATCTGCGCGGCCAGCGTCGGCGCGCTCGTGGCGACCGGTTTCTTCGTCGGCAAATGGCTGAACATGTACCCCGTCGAAGCGGGCATCGTGACGGCCTGCCACAGCGGCCTTGGCGGCACCGGCGACGTCGCGATCCTGTCGGCCTCGAACCGCATGGGGCTGATGCCGTTCGCGCAGATTTCGACCCGCATCGGCGGCGCCGCGATGATCGTGTGCGCGACGCTGCTGCTCAAGGCATTGCACTAAACCGTTTATACTGCCCGGCTTTACCGGATCCACACGTGCACAACCCGTTATTCGCTTGCGTCTTCAACCTCGGCCTGGGCGCCGTGCTCGGCGTGGCCGGCGGCCTGCTGGGCATCGGCGGCGGGCTGATCGCCATCCCCGTCCTCGGCTATCTGTACGGCATGGACCAGCACCTGGCCCAGGGCACCGCACTCGTGATGATCGCGCCGAACGTGCTGATCGGCTTCTGGCGCTACCACCAGAAGCACCGCGTCGAACTGCGCGCGGTGGCCGCGATCGCGCTGTTCGCGATGGCCAGCAGCTACGTGGCCGCGCGCCTCGCCGCGGGCATCCCCGCCAGCGGGCTGCACACCGCGTTCGCCGTGTTCCTGGTCGTACTCGCGCTGTATTTCGGGGCGCCGTCGCGCAACCGGGCCGACGCGCCGCCTGCCAGGCCGGTGCCGCGGGCCGTGCTCCCGCTGCTCGGCATCGCCAGCGGCGCCATGTCCGGCATCTTCACGGTGGGCGGCGGCCTGGTCGTCGTGCCGGCGCTCGTGAGCCTGTTCGGCATGCAGCAGACGCGCGCGCAGGGCATGGCGCTGGCCCTCGTCGTGCCGGGCGCGCTGGTCGCGCTGCTGGCCTATGCCCAGGGCGGCAACGTCAGCTGGGCGACCGGGCTGCCGATGGCGGTGGGCGGCGTGCTGAGCGTGTCGTGGGGCGTGGTGCTGGCGCATAAGCTGCCGGCCGCGCGCCTGCGCCTGCTGTTCTGCGTCGTCCTGCTCGGCACGGCCGCGGCGATGCTGCTGGCGCCCCGCTGACGCGCTGGCTGGACCACTTGCCGCGCCGGTCCAACCACTCTACAATGGTCCGATGACAGGCCGCCCTCCACGGAGACCATGAACCGCCCACTTCTCGCCGTCCTCGCCCTTGCCGCCTGCACGTCGGCCGGGGCCGCCACCCGATCGCCCGCCAACGGGGCCGCCAACGTCAATCCGGACACCCACCTGGTCCTGCGCTTCGCCGGTCCGCCGCACATCGGCAATGCCGGCACGATCCGCATCTACGACGCGGCCGACGACCGCCTGGTCGACGTGCTCGACATGAGCATCCCGGCCGGCCCCACCGAACGCGCATCGGGTCCGTATCCGCCCTACCTCGCCGCGCCATACGACTACGGCGGACCGCGCCGGACCAACGCCGACACCACGCCGGGCACGCCGTCCGCTCCGGGCATCCAGCCGGCTGCGGGCCGCTACCAGCTGACGATCATCGGCGGCTTCACGGACGGCTTTCATTTCCATCCCGTGATCGTGCACGGCAACGCCGCCACGATCTATCCGCACCACGACCTCCTGCGCTACGGGACAACGTATTACGTGCAGATCGACCCGGGCGTGCTGACGGTGGCCGACGGCAGCTTCCGGGGCGTCGCGGGCAAGCGTGGATGGCGCTTCGCGACGAAGGCGCGCGGACCGGCCGCGGACGCGCGCCGCGTGACCGTGGCGGCGGACGGCAGCGGCGACTTCGACACCGTGCAGGGCGCACTCGACTTCGTGCCGGACGACCACGCGGGCCGGGTCACGATCTTCGTGAAGAACGGCGACTACGAGGAAATCGTCTACGCCCGCAACAAGCACGACATCACGCTGCGGGGCGCGAGCCGCGACGGCGTGCGCATCCATTACGCGAACAACGAGGTGTTCAATCCGCACCCGCCGAACGTCGGCACGAACGAGTTGCCGGGCACCTTCCCGTCGCGGCGCGCGGCGTTCGCCCTCGACCACGTGCACGACGTCGCACTGGTGAACCTCACCATCGCGACGACCTTGGGCGGCCAGGCGGAAGGCCTGCTGCTCAACGGCGAGCGCGACATCGTGAAAGACGTGACGATCCTTGGTGCCGGCGACGCGCTCCAGACGAACGGCAGCGCGTACTTCGAGAACATCCGCCTGACGGGTACCGGCGACACGATCCTCGGCCGCGGTCCCGCCTACTTCCGCCACTGCGAGATCGAATCGCGCGGCGCGTTCATGTGGATCCGGAATCCGCAGGCGAACCACGGCAACGTGTTCGACCACTGCACGTTCCGCGCGACCGGCGGCGCAGCCGTCCTCGCGCGCCTGCCCGAGAACAAGGGCCGGAACTACCCGTATGCGGAAGCGGTGCTGCTCGACGCGACGCTGGAGGGCATCGCGCCCGCCGGCTGGGGGCCCATCGAGGGCGATGCGTCGCACGTGCGTTTTTGGGAATTCAACAGCCGGGATGCGAACGGCAAGCCGGTGGACGTGAGTGCGCGACATCCGGCGTCGCGCCAGCTCGACAAGGATCGCGATGCCGAGACGATCGCCCATTATCGCGATCCGGCCTGGGTGCTGGGCGGCATGGTGGCGCGCCGGAAAGCGTCCAGGCGCTGATCGGCTGCACAACCTGGCCCGCCTTCGCGGGCCTTTTTTTGCCATCGTTACTCTTCCAACGGCCAGACCTCTACGGTCCCATGAGCAACGGCGCAAGGCGACGCCGACACCAGTGCGATCGCCTCCGCCATGTCGGCGGCCTCGATGATCGCGAACCCGGCGATCGGCAGCTGTGCCGACATAAAAGGCGCATTCTCCGTCACGACACCGCGCGCATCCGGGTTTCGCACCTGGACGGGTGCGCCTGCGATGCCGATCAGGGCCCCGCGCCGTTTCAGCGCCTGGTCGTTGGCGTGAGCCGCGTCGCGTACTGCAGGGTCGGTGCGGTCATAACCGGCCCGGTCACCATAACCGATCGTCACGAATCTTGGCATACCCCCTCCTTGGACAAGACCTGTCCTTATGACACCGAAAGTATGCTAGCAGCGGGAGGGTTGGGATGACAAGCGCGGATTCGCTCATGCCGGATCCCGGCGCCGCGCGACGATGTGGTAATGCACCTCCAGCTCATCCTGCACCGACAGCAGCCCGGCGCCCACCGAGAATGGCGCGATGCCGAAATCGGTCTGCTTCAGGTGCGCCGTTCCACGCGCGCTCACCACTGCCGCGTCGACCTCGACCGCGACCGGCAGCGCCAGCCAGCGCGTGACGCCGTGCAGCGTGACGGCGACGCGCAGCCGGCCCTCGGCCAGCCGTTCCGCATGCAGCGTCACCACCGGATAGCGCTGCGCGTCGAGCACCGGACCGAGCATGTTCTTGCGCGTGCCCTCGACCGCTTGCGGCGACCGCTCCGTGGCGATGCCCGCGTCGCGCAGCAGCGGCGGCTCGTCGACGGTCATCTGGTCGGCACGAAACGAGACATCGGCGCGGTCGACGCCGGGCGCGACGTAGCCTGCCAGGGTGTGACTGGCCACCACGTGGTCGTGTCCGAGCCGCGCCATCAGGCCCGCGCGGCGCACCGTGACGGTCAGTATCGAGGCGCCCGAGTCGACTGCGTAGACGCCGGCATCGGACGCCGTCACCGCGCGATATGCGTCGAGGCCGGCCTTTGGGCCGGGCGCCAGCGGCTGCCCGCAGCCGGCCAGCAGCAACAGCAACGGCAGCACGCGCTTCATGGCGACCGGCTCCGCTTGCGCGCCCGATCCGTCAACACGAGCGCGATCCCGCCCAGGATCGCGACGACGGCCACCGCAAGCCGCGGCGTGAACGCCTCGTCCAGCCACAACGTGCCGCCGCACGCCGCGATCACGGGCACGGACAGCTGCACGCTCGCGGCCTGCAGCGCCGACAGCCCGCGCAGCGCCGCATACCAGATCACGTAGCCGAGTCCCGACGTCAGCGCGCCGGACGCGATGGCGAGCAGCACCCCGGTGGCATCTGCATGCGCGCGGGCGATGAAACAAAGCCCCAGCAGCAGCGCCAGCGGCAGCGCCCACAAAAAATTGGACGCGGTGGCCGCGAGCGGATCCGGGACGCCGCGCCCGCGCAGCGAATACGCGCCCCATGCGGCACCGGCAACGGCCATCAGCGCGGCGCCACCCGGCGGCGGTGCGGCAACGCCCGGCAGCACGAGCACGACGAGGCCTGCGGCCGCCAGCGCCAATCCCATCCAGCCGGGCAGCGCGAACCGCTCGCCGCCCGCGAGGCCGACGGCGAACATCGTCAGCTGGACGGCGCCGAACAGGATCAGCGCGCCCGTCCCCGCCGGCAGCGTGAGGTAGGCAAACGAGAATGCGGCCACGTAGGCGAACAGCATGGCGGCCGCGCGCCAGTCCGCCTTTGCCGCGGGACGCGACTTGACGCGCATCGCGCAGGCCAGCACGAGCGCGCCGGCCGTCACGCGCACGGCGCCGAACGTCGCGGGGTCGATGTGGCCGTCGCGCAGGGTATCGCTCAAGGCAGCGCGGCACAGCAGCGAGTTCGCCGCGAATGCCGCCATCGCGAGCGCGGTCAGGACGATCGTGGCCGATGTCGCGCGCGCCACGATGGTCCGGTCAGATGTCGAGGTGGGAGATCAGCAGGCGGCGGCGTTCGCTCTCGGCCACCGCTTCGCCGGCCGGGCCGAGCGAGATGCCGACGGCCATGATGTCGATGAGGAGCAGTTGCAGGATGCGCGAGATCATCGACAGGAACGTCGTGCTGTCCTCGCTGTGGTCGACGGCGAGGCATACGCTGGCCTTGCGCGCCAGTGCCGATTTGCTGCTCGTGATGGCGATGACGTCGGCGCCGGCGGCGCGCGCCACGTCGACGGCGTCGAGCAGTTCCGGCAACTGACCCGTCGTCGAGATGGCGATGACGACGTCGCCCGGCCCCAGCAGCTCGGCCGCCAGCGCGAACAGGTGCGAGTCGCCGTACGACGACGTCGGGATGCGGAAGCGGAAGAATTTATGCTGGCCGTCCAGCGCCACGACGCGCGAATTGCCCATCGCGTAGAACTCGACGCGCTTGGCGCGGCGCAGGATGTCGATGGCGCGGTCGATCGAGTTCACGTCCAGCTGGTCGCGGAACCGCAGGATCGCGGACACCGTGTTGTCGATGACCTTCGCGGACAAATCGTGGGTGCTGTCCGTCATGCGCACCTGGCTGTGGCGCACGGGGATCGTGCCTGTCAGGCTGCCGGCGAATTTCAGCTTGAAGTCGGCCAGGCCCGCGAAGCCGAGCGACCGGCAGAAGCGGATCACGGTCGGCTGGCTGACGTCGGCCAGCTTCGCGATCTCGGCGATCGGCTCGGACAGCACCTTGCGCGGATGTTCGATCACGAGCTGCGCCACGCGCTGCTCGGCCGGCGACAATTCGGCGTGCAGGTGCTGCACCCGCTCCATCAGCGTGTTGGCGCCGCTGCGGTTGCGCAGGTGTTCCGACAGGATGCTCGAGACGCCGTACAGGGCCGGCGTCGGCATCATGATCACGTAGGTCGGGATCTGCGCCAGGTAGCTGGAAAAGCGGCCCTTCGCTTCGAAGCGCGTGCGGAACGGCGACGTCTTGAACCACTCGGCCATGCGCGGCACGATGCCGCCGCCGATGAAGATGCCGCCGAACGCGCCCAGCGTGACGGCCAGGTTGGCGGCGGCGCCGCCCAGCATGCCGGCGAAGCATTCCAGCACTTCGAGGCACAGCGGATCGTTGTGTTCGAGCGCGCCCGCGACGATGGCGGCGGCGTCGCGCGCCGGCGCTTCGACGCCGTTGCGCAGCGCCAGCGCGCGGTAGATGATTTCCATGCCGGGGCCGGAGATGAGGCGCTCGTTCGACACGTGCTGCCATTCGCGCCAGGCGTATTGCAGGATCGCGAATTCGCGCTCGTCGGCCGGGGCGAAGTTGACGTGGCCGCCCTCGCTGCCGAGGGTGACGAAGCCGTCCAGGGTCGGGATCACGCCCGACACGCCCAGGCCCGTGCCCGGACCGAGCACGCCCGACACGGCATTCGCCACCGGCTTGCCGCCGCCGATCTGCAGCAGGTCTTCCGGCTTGAAGCCCGGCAGCGCCATCGCCAGCGCGGTGAAGTCGTTCACGATCAGGAGCGTCGTCAGGCCGAGCGTGCGGCGTACTTCCTCGGTCGAGAACTGCCAGTCGCGGTTGGTCATGCGGATGAAATCGCCGCTGATCGGGTTCGCGAGCGCGAACGCCGCGTGGGTGATGCGGGCGCCGCCGCTCTGGGCCTGGGTCTGCGCCAGGTAGGCGTTCAGCAGCGGGGCGATGCCGGGGTAGTCGTCGCACAGCAGCACGGCCACGTTGCGCAGCACGCCCGGCGCGATCTCCAGGGCAAAGCGCGCGTGGGTCGCGCCGATGTCGGCCAGCAGGCGCGGGCCGTCGGAATAGGCGGCGCGGGTGGGCTTCTGCGGGGTATCGGGCTCAAGCGTCATGGTCGCACTTCTTGGGAATATCTTGTCTATTGCGCCAAGGATACCATTGATTGAAATGCACAAAGGGCGGTTTCGCGCGAAACCGCCCCTCGTGTGCCCTTCCTGTCGTGCCGCCGCGATTATTGCCCGCGCGCCTCCGCATCGATCCTGGATTGGGCCCCGGTATCGCGCATGAAGCAGCAGACGATCAGCGTGCAGGCGACCACCGCCGTCGCGTACCAGTAAAAGCCGCTTTCCAGGTGGATCGACTTGAACCACAGGGCCAGGTACTCGGCCGTGCCGCCGAACACCGACACCGCGAACGCATATGGCACGCCGACGCCGGTGGCGCGGATCGTGGCCGGGAACAGCTCGGCCTTGACGAGGGCGTTGATCGACGTGTAGCCGGACACGATCATCCAGGCGCAGGCGATGAGGCCGAACGCCTCCCACGGGCCGCTGGCGTTGCGGATCGCGCTCAGGAGGGGCACGGTGAACAGGGTGCCCAGCAGCGCGAAGCCCACGAGCAGCGGACGGCGGCCGATGCGGTCGGACAGCGCGCCGTACAGCGGTTGCAGGCACATGGCGAACAGCAGCGACGCGGCCGAGACGGCGGTGGCCTGCGAATCGGTCAGGCCGACGGACAGGCGCAGGAATTTCTGCATATAGGTCGTGTAGACGTAGAAGGTCAGCGTGCCGCCCATCGTCAGGCCGACCACCAGCAGCACTTCACGCGGATGCTGGGCCAGCTGCCTCAGGCCACCCATCGATTTCGCTTTTTTACGCGCGGCCTCGAACGATTGCGTCTCCGGCAGGTCGTGGCGCATGCGCAGAGCCAGCAGCGCGAGGCAGGCGCCGACGAAGAACGGAATGCGCCAGCCCCAGGCGCGCAGCTGCTCGGCGTCGAGCAGGAATTTCTGCAGCACGAGCAGCAGGATCAGCGCCAGCAGCTGGCCGCCGATCAGCGTCACGTACTGGAAGCTGGTGTAGAAGCCGCGGTGCTTCGAGTCCGCCATCTCCGACAGGTAGGTCGCGCTGGCGCCGTATTCTCCGCCCAGGCTGAGGCCTTGCAGCAGGCGCGCCAGCAGCAGGATGCAGGGCGACAGGATGCCGGCGGCGGCGTACGTGGGCGCGCAGGCGATCAGGAGGGAGCCGAAACACATGAGCAGCACGGACGTCATGAGAGCCTTCTTGCGGCCCAGGCGGTCGCCGATGTGGCCGAACAGGACGCCGCCGATGGGACGCACGAAGAAGCCCAGCGCGAAGATGCCCGCCGTGGACATCATCTGCGCCGTCGGGTCCTGCTTGGGGAAGAACGAGCTGGCGAAGTACAGCGCGAACGCCGAATAGCAGTAGAAATCGAACCACTCGACGAGGTTGCCGGCCGAGCCGATGAAGATGGCCTTCAGGCGCTTGCCGGAGATGCGTTCGCCGGCGTCGGCACGCGGGTCGGCGGTGGTCTTCGTTGTGACTGTGTTCATGGTTTGTCTCCTTATGATCGACGGGAGATCCGCATGGCACTCCCGTCTCTAGGTCTCCACTATCCCAGCCGGCCGGCGCGCGCACATCCGCAACTTCGGCGTGCCCTTCTCCGTAAAATTACGGAGGCGGTTCATTTCCGTCCGGGTAGCTGCTATCGTTGTTCCCATGCGCACCCTGCTCACCCCTCGCACCTTTCGCCGCCTCCTCGTCGCCGCCGGCGCGCTGGCCGTCATCGCGGCGTCGGGCAACTGGGCCGAACGGCACGAGCTGCAGACCAAGACGGAGGGCCTGCGCCAGGCCGCGGCGGCGCACGTGCTGGGACTGCGCGGCCTGGTCGAACGGCACGATTTTTTGCCGCACGCGGCGGCCCGCCACCCCGACGTGCAGGCCCTGCTGCGCGCCCCGCGCGACGCGGCGCTGCGGGCGCGCGTCGACGATTACTTCGCCGACCTGCAGGCGACGACCGGCGCCGCCGCGCTGTTCCTCGTCGACCGCGCCGGCCTGACGCTGGCCGCCAGCAACTGGAACCTGCCGTCCAGCTTCGTCGGCCAGTCCTATCGCCAGCGGCCCTATTTCGAAGACGCCGTGCAGGGCCGGCGCGGCCTGTTCTATGGCCTCGGCCTCACGACGGGCCAGTCCGGCCTGTTCATCGCGGAGCCCGTGCGCGCGGACGGCGCGATCCTCGGCGTGGTCGTCGTCAAGATCAGCCTGGAGCCGCTGCAGGCCACGTGGATGCGCGGCGCCGATCCGGTGGTGCTGCGCGACAGCCACGGCATCGTCTTCCTGAGCGCCGTGCCGGAATGGCTGTTCCACGGCATCCGGCCGGTGTCCGCCGCCGAGCTGCGGTGGGTCGCCGCGCACCGCCAGTACGGCAACCGCGACCGCTTCCCCGTGCTGCCCTGGACGATCGAGTCGCGCCGCGCCACGCCCGCCTTCGTGCTGCACACGAGCGTGCAGGGACTGCGCACGAACCTGCTCGCGCTGGACACGCCGCTGCCGGAGCTGGGCTGGACCCTCACCGTCACGACGGACATGAAGGAAGTCGTGCAGGCGCGCCAGCTGGCGCTGATGCTGGCGGCGCTGGCCGTCGCGCTGCTGCTGCTCGGCGTGCTGTACTGGCGCCTGCGCGAAAAGCGCTTCATCGAACAGCGCACCGCCCGCATCGAGCTGGAACGGCGGGTCGAGGAGCGCACCCGCGACCTGGAAGAAGCGCACGCGTTCCGCAAGGCGATGGAAGACTCGCTGCTCGTGGGCATGCGCGCGCGCGCGCCGGACGGCACGATCATCTACGTCAACCCGGCCCTGTGCGCGATGGTGGGCTACAGTGCGGACGAACTGCTCGGCCGCCGGCCTCCTTACCCGTACTGGCATCCGGACGACCTGGAAAAGCAGGCGCGCGAAAGCGCCGACGCGCTGCAGGGACGCGCGGCGCCGCACGGCTTCGAATCGCGCATCCGGCACAAGGACGGCCACGACGTGATCACGATGGTCTACACCGCGCCGCTGGTCGACGCGCAGGGCGTGCACCGCGGCTGGATGAGTTCGGTCGTCGACATCACCGCGCAGAAGCAGGCCGAGGCCCGCCAGCGCGACCAGGAAGTCCGCCTGCAGCGCAGCGCGCGCCTGGCGAGCGTGGGCGAGATGGCGTCCACCCTGGCGCACGAACTGAATCAGCCGTTGATGGCGCTGTCGAATTTCGCCGTGGCCGCACGCGCCCTCGCCGCGCAGTCGGCGCCGCGCGAGATGCTGGCCGGCGCGCTGGACGAGATCGTCGAACAGAGCAAGCGCGCCAGCGAAATCGTCAAGCGGGTGCGCGCCTTCATCAATCCGCAGCGGGCCCAGTACGAAAGCCTGACGATCGCCAGCGTCGTCACGCACGCGGCGGCGCTCCTGACGCCGGAGCTGCGGCGCGACGGCCTGGCGCTGCGCCTGACCCTCGACGACGACGACGTGCGCGTGCGCGGCGACCGGGTCCTGCTCGAACAGGTGCTCGTCAACCTGATCCACAACGCGATGCACGCCATGCACGACCGGCCGCGCGGCAGCATCGAGCTGGCCAGCCGGCGCGTCGACCAGGGCGTGCGCATCAGCGTCATCGACGAAGGCCCGGGCATCCCGCCCGAGCAGCTCGACCAGATCTTCGCCCCGTTCTTCACGACCCGCCCCGACGGCCTGGGGCTGGGCCTGAACATCTGCCGCACCATCGTCGAGGCCCACGGCGGTGCCATGACCGTCGACAACCGCCCCGGCGGCGGCGCCGCCTTTTCCTTCACGCTTCCCACCGTGCCATGAAAGACATCCCACTGACGCTGTACGTCGTCGACGACGACGAGGCCCTGCGCCGCTCGCTGCTCCTGCTGCTGTTTTCGCAGGGGCTGGCCGTGCAGGCCTTCGAATCCGGAGAAGCGTTCCTGGAGGCGGTCGACATGCGCCAGCCGGGCTGCGTGATCCTCGACCTGCGCCTCGGCGGGATGAGCGGCCTGGCCGTGTTCGACCGCCTGCGCGCTGAACACAGTCCGCTCGTCACGCTGTTCCTGTCCGGCCACGGCGACATTCCGACCGCGCTCGAGGCGGTCCGGCAAGGCGCCTACGACTGGGTGGAGAAGCCGGACACGCAGCACCTGCTCGACAAGCTCCCGGCCGCCATCGCCGAGGCGCGTGCGCGCGCGCAGGCGCTGAAGTCATGGGCCGAGCTGACGCCGCGCGAACGGGAAGTGGCGCGCCTCGTCGGCATGGGGCAGCCGAACAAGGAGATCGCGCGGGTGCTCGTGCCGCCGTGCGGGCCGCGGTCGGTGGAGACGCACCGCGCGAACATCTTCAGCAAGCTGCAGTGCGCCAACGATAACGAGCTGGGGCGGTGGCTGGGGGCGCATCCGTGGCTAGGATGATGGACACAACAAACCGCATGGGTCACGCGTGGGCACGTTTCGTTTGAGGCCCCCGGCCTCAAACGCCCACCCGACGGCCGGATACGTATTTCGCGATCAATCCTGCGCGATCAGCGCCACCGGCGCGCGCGTATCGAACTGCACCTTGCCACCCGCGACGACGGCCGTGCGGCCCGTGTACGCATCGCGCACCGTCTGGCCATCGCCGAACACGCCGGCCACGGAGATCGGCACCGTGCGGTCCTGCGGCAGGTCGAGGGCGACGACGACGCGGTCGGAAACGCCCTCCTTCTCGTACGTGCGCTTGAACGTGTACGGGCTGGACGCGATCATCTGGTGCACGCCCGCGCCCACGGCCGGATGCGCGTGGCGGAAGCGGATCAGGCGCGCCCAGTAGTCGCGCACCTCGGCCACGCCGTGCAGGCCGATGCGCGCATTGGTTTTCAACTGGTCCCAGTTCATGAAGGAACGCAGGTTGGCGTCGCCCACCGCGCCGTCGATCTTCAGCACGCGCGCCGTCTCATCGCCGTAGGTGACCTGCGCGGCGCCCGGCGTCAGCAGCAGCTTGTTCGCTTCCTCGAACGGGTGCTCGCGCATGGCCTCGAACGGATGGCCGTCGTCGTGCGAATCGATGTAGTTCAGCACCGAGACGCCTTTCAGGGGGCCGTTCAGCAGGTTCGAATAGCTGGAGAACAGCGCCTCGTAGCCCTGGCTCGCGTCGTGCGGCAGGGTGAAGTTGATCATGCTGTCGAAACCGTTGTTGAAATAGTCGACCTTCGTGCCGTCGTCGTACGCGAACGTGCGGCCGTTCTCGATCGCGTAGTTGAATGCCTCGGCCGTCATGTAGAACGGCTTGTTGCCGATCCGGTCGACGGCCTCCTTGCCGGCCGGCGTGCGCTTCCAGTCCTCGTACGCCTGGCTCGCGACCTTCTTGAGGTCCTTCCACACGCCCGGTTCGGTGTGCTTGACGGTGTCGCCGCGGAAGCCGTCGAAGCCGTACTTGCGCACCCAGTCGGCGTGCCATTTCATCAGGTAGTAGCGCGGCGCGCGCGGGTAGCCCGTGCGCTTGAAGAAGTCGTCGAGCTCCTTCACTTCGCGGTCGTAGCGCCCTTC
The DNA here is from genome assembly GCF_034420155.1 of Massilia luteola. NCBI lineage: Bacteria > Pseudomonadati > Pseudomonadota > Betaproteobacteria > Burkholderiales > Oxalobacteraceae > Massilia > Massilia luteola. Next base: position 7,442 of record NZ_JAXOFN010000042.1, on the reverse strand, counting down.
CTTCTTCCATTTCGCGACGAGGAAAGGCGGCAGGGCGACGTTCGCATTGCTGTCGGTGCGGAAGTCCGGCAGGTTCTTCACGAGCGTGCAGTCGACCGTGCCCTTGACGTCCTTGAAGGTACAGGCCGGCGACGTGCGCACCCAGTCCGCCGGCCACACGGTGTCCTCCGCCGTGACGGGACCGGTATGGTTCATCACGACGTCGAGCAGCACCCGGATGCCGCGCGCGTGCGCCGCCTCGACCAGGTCGCGCACGTCCTTCCCGGTGCCGAGGTTGGCGTCGACCGCCGTGAAGTCGCGCGCCCAGTAGCCGTGGATGGCGTAGCTGATGCCCGTGCCTTCGTCCGTGGAACCGTGGATCTGTTCCACCGGCGGCGAGATCCAGATCGCATCCACGCCCAGGTCCGTGAAATACCCGTCCTTGATCCTGGCCGTGACGCCGGCCAGGTCGCCGCCCATGAAACCGCGCGCGACCGCCGCATCGTTCTTGCGGCCGTACGCATGGTCGTTCGACGGATCGCCGTTGTTGAAGCGGTCGATCATGAGGAAGTAGACGGTCGCGTTATCCCAGGTGAACGGCTTGCCCTTGACCGGCGACAGGTCGGGCGCGGCGGAGGCGGCGCCGAAGGCGAGCATCAGGGAGGCGGCGAGAACGGGGAGTTTCATGCGGGGTCCTGTTTAAGTCGTTAATGGAACGTCGTTCCCGCGGAGGCGGGAACCCAAGTTGCGTGCGCCGTCGAGACGCATGCGAAATTGGGTCCCCGCCTGCGCGGGGACGACGGTGGGGTGAGTCACGTGATCACGCTCGGCTGCTCCCGGCCCGTGCGCGCCTTGAGCTCCGACACCTGTTCGGCGATGGCGATCAGCGGCGCCAGCGCGTGCTGGGTGTCGAGGTTGTGGCGGGCCGGATCGGCTTCGTAGCGTTCCAGGTACAGGCGCACGGTCGCGCCCTCGGTGCCGGTGCCGGACAGGCGCAGCACGATGCGCGAGCCGTCCGTCATGATGATGCGCACGCCCTGGCGCGTGGCGACGGACTGATCGACCGGGTCGGTGTAGGTGAAATCGTCGGCCAGCTGCACGCGGTAGTTATTCTCGCCTTCGCCCAGGCCCTGGCCGGCCAGGCCGGCGAGCTTGCCGCGCAGCGCGTCCATCATCGCGTTGGCGGACGCGGCGTCGACGGCTTCGTAGTCGTGGCGCGAATAGTAATTGCGGCCGAAGCGGGACCAGTGGTCCTGCACGATCTCGTTGACCGACTTGCCGCTGGCCGCGATCAGGTTCAGCCAGAACAGCACGGCCCACACGCCATCCTTCTCGCGGATGTGCGCCGAGCCGGTGCCGTAGCTCTCTTCGCCGCACAGCGTCGCGAGGCCGGCGTCGAGCAGGTTGCCGAAGTACTTCCAGCCGGTCGGGGTCTCGAAGCACGACACGCCCAGCGCGGCCGCCACGCGGTCGGCGGCCTGCGAGGTCGGCATGGAGCGCGCGATGCCCTTGATGCCGTCGCGGTAGCCCGGCGCGGCAGCCGCATTCGCCGCGATGATGGCGAGGCTGTCCGACGGCGACACGGCCAGCTTGCGGCCGACGATCATGTTGCGGTCGCCGTCGCCGTCCGACGCGGCGCCGAAGTCCGGCGCGTCCGGGCCGTCCATCAGCGCGATCAGTTCGGCCGCGTTGACGGGGTTCGGGTCCGGGTGGTGGCCGCCGAAATCCTCCAGCGGTTCGGCGTTGACGACGGTGCCGGCGGGCGCGCCCAGCATGCCTTCGATGATGGCCTTCGCATACGGGCCGGAGACGGCGTACATGCCGTCGAAGCGCATCGTGAAGCCGCGCGCGAACAGGGCGCGGATGGCGGCGAAGTCGAACAGCCCGGCCATCAGCTCGGCGTAGTCGGACACGGAATCGATCACCTCGACTTCCATGTCCTCGATGCGGATGCTGCCGATGTCGTCCAGGTCGACCGGACCGGCGTCGCTGATGCGGTACGAGGTCAAGGTCTTCGTATGTTCGTAGATCGCCTCGGTGACCTTTTCCGGCGCCGGGCCGCCGTTGTCGATGTTGTACTTGATGCCGAAGTCGCCGCTTGGCCCGCCCGGGTTGTGGCTGGCGGAGAGGACGATGCCGCCCAGCGCCCCGTGCTTGCGGATCACGCAGCTGACGGCCGGCGTCGACAGGATGCCGCCGCGGCCGACGAGCACGCGGCCCACGCCGTGGGCGGCGGCCATGCGCAGGATGGTCTGGATGGCGGCGCGGTTGAAATAGCGGCCGTCGCCGCCGAGCACCAGGGTGCGGCCCCGCACGTCACCCAGCTCGCCCAGCGTCAGGAAGATGGCCTCGACGAAGTTTTCCAGGTAGCCGGGACGCTGGAACTCCGTCACCTTCTTGCGCAGGCCGGACGTGCCGGGGCGCTGCCCGGCGAACGGGGTCGTCGCGATCGTCTGAATCGTCATGTGTTGCTCCTGTCGGGGGGTTGTTGTCAAACCCGTAAGGATACGACACTCCCCCCGACTGTGGCGCCGCTTTTAGTGGGCGGCGCGCTCCGGACGGTCGGTGACAAACACCGCGAGCACGGCCGCGATGAGCATCGAGACACCGCCCAGCACCAGCGTGAGCACGGCGTGGTTGCCGAACAAATGCTTGGTGGCGTAGCCGAGCACGAGGCCGCTGACGACCTGAGGAATGACGACGAAGAAGTTGAAGAGCCCCATGTAATAACCCATGCGGTTGGGCGGCAGCGCCGCGGCCAGGATCGCATACGGCATCGTGAGGATGCTCGCCCACGCCACGCCCACGCCCAGCATCGGGATCAGCAGCAGGTGCTTGTCGTGGAAGAAGAACACGCCGACCAGCGACAGGCCGCCGATCGCGAGGCACACGGCGTGGCAGGCCTTGCGGCTCGTGCGGCGCGCCAGTACGGGCAGCACGAACGCGGCCAGCGCGGACATGCCGTTGTAGACGGCGAACATCACGCCGACCCAGTTGCCCGCGTCCTGGTAGCCGGCCGACAGCGGATCGGTCGTGTTGTAGACGTTGTCGGCGATCGCGGGGCCGGTGTAGATCCACAGCGCGAACAGCGCGATCCACGAGAAGAACTGGACGAACGCGAGCTGCACCATCGCCTTCGGCATGTGCGCGAAACCGCCCACGATCTCGCGCAGCGCGACGCCGACATTGCGCGAATGCTTGCGCTGCGCCGCGAAGCGGTCGAGGTCCGGCGGCGGCAGTTCGGCCGACGTGAACACGGTCCACGTCACGGCCAGCAGGAACGCGGCGCCACCGATATAGAACGAGTAGCGCACCGAATCCGGCACGGCGCCGTTGATGGGCATGTTCGAGACGCCGAGGACGTCGGTGAACAGTTTCGGGAGCAGCGACGCGATCACGGCACCGCAGCCGATGAGGAAGGTCTGCATCGCGAAGCCGGCGGTCTGCTGCGACGTATCGAGCTTGTCGCCGACGAAGGCGCGGAACGGTTCCATCGACACGTTGATCGATGCGTCCATCAGCCACAGCACGGCGACGGCCATCCACACGGCCTTCGAATTCGGCATCAGGAACAGGGCCGTCGCGGCCAGCACGGCGCCGAGGAAGAAGAACGGACGGCGGCGGCCCCAACGCGGGTGCCACGTGTTATCGCTGAGGTAACCGATCACCGGTTGCACGAACAGGCCCGTGACGGGCGCCGCCAGCCAGACGAGGGCCAGGTCGTCCATCGAGGTGCCGAGCGTGGCGAAGATCCGGCTGGTATTCACGTTTTGCAGCGCGAGGCCGAACTGGATGCCGAAGAAGCCGAAGCTCATGTTCCACAGCTGCCAGAAGGTCAGCCGCGGCTTGAGCGTGTGAGTTTGCATTTCCATCTATGTCCCCTAACGCGCCTGGACTCGTGCCAGGCTGCCACATGTAGCAAAGTAACATGGGGTTTTCTGGGTGTCAATGAAGAACACCCCGTGGGAAGCGATGAAATGTAGTCAAACAACATGTTGGGTGGGCACCCCGTGCCCACGTGTGCGTCGCTGGTATGCGTGCGTCCGGTGGGCATTCGACGGCGGCGGCACACGGATCCCCGGGACGACCCGGTATGCGCGCCAGTCCGAGCGATTATTTGCGGGGCTTCTTGTCGGCGAACTTGCGCTTCGCCGGTTTCTGCGCCGGCGGCTCCTGGCCGTCGCGCGTGATGCCCAGCTGCTGGCCCGCCACCCACACCTTCTTCAGGTGGTCGATCAGGTCTTGCGGCAGGTCGGCCGGCATGTCGAGCGTGCTGAAGTCGTCGTAGATCTCGATGCGGCCGATCTCCTTCGACGGCACGCCGCCCTCGTTGGCGATCGCGCCCACGATGTTGCCCGGCTTGACGCCGTGGAAGTGGCCGACTTCGATACGGTACGTCGCCATGCCCGGCTCCGGCGCGCGTTCCACCCGCTCCTTCTTGAATCCGTCGCGGCCGGCGCGTGGCGCACGCTCGTCGCCGAAGCTTTCGCGACCGGCGCGTGGCGGGCGTTCGTCGCCGAAGCTTTCGCGGCCTGGGCGCGCCGGGCGCTCGTCGCGCTCGCGGAATTCCGGCTTCGGTTCGCGGTCCGGCTTTTCGAGCAGCAGCGGCTCGTCGCCGCGGTACAGCTTGGCCAGCGCGGCCGCGATGTCGATGGCCGGCACGTTCTGTTCGCGCTCGTACTCTTCGATGAGGGAACGGAACACGTCCAGGCCGCCCGCTGCCAGGGTCTGGCCGATCTGCTCCTTGAAGCGGGTGATGCGCACCTCGTTGACGGCCTTGATGGTCGGCAGCGACAGTTGCGCCACCGGCTGGCGCGTGGCGCGCTCGATCGCCTTCAGCAGGCCGCGCTCGCGCGGCGTGATGAACAGGATCGCGTCGCCGCTGCGGCCCGCGCGGCCCGTGCGGCCGATGCGGTGCGTGTAGCTTTCCGGGTCGGACGGCACGTCGTAGTTGATCACGTGGCTGATGCGCTCCACGTCCAGGCCGCGCGCGGCCACGTCGGTGGCGACGAGGATGTCGATCTTGCCGTTCTTGAGCTGCTCGATCGTGCGTTCGCGCTGTTGCTGGGCCATGTCGCCGTTGATGGCGGCGGCCGCGAAGCCGCGCGCCTGCAGCTTGGCCGCCAGCTCCTCGGTGCCCAGCTTCGTGCGCGCGAACACGATCATGCCGTCGAACGGCTCGGCTTCCAGGATGCGCGTGAGCGCGTCGAGCTTCTGCATGCCCGCGACGAGCCAGTAGCGCTGCGTGATGTTGGTGGCCGTCGTCGTCTTGGCGGCGACCGTCACTTCGGTCGGTTCGCGCAGGTAGGTCTTGGCGATGCGCTTGATCTGCTGCGGCATCGTGGCCGAGAACAGCGCCGTCTGGCGTCCCTCGGGCGTCTCCTGCAGGATGCGTTCGACGTCGTCGATGAAGCCCATGCGCAGCATTTCGTCGGCTTCGTCCAGGACGAGGGTCTTCAGCTGCGAGATGTCGAGCGAGCCCTTGTCGAGGTGGTCGATGACGCGGCCGGGCGTGCCGACGACGACCTGCACGCCGCGGCGCAGCGCCGACAGCTGCGGGCCATAGCTCTGGCCGCCGTAGATCGGCAGCACGTGGAAGTTCTTGAGGTGCGAGGCGTAGCTCTGGAAGGCTTCGGCGACCTGGATCGCCAGTTCGCGCGTGGGCGCGAGCACGAGGGCCTGCACGGCCGGGTTCTTGACGTCGATGCGCGCCAGCACGGGCAGCGCGAAGGCGGCCGTCTTGCCGGTGCCGGTCTGCGCCTGCCCCAGTATGTCGCGGCCTTCCATCAGGAGGGGAATGGTGGCCGCCTGGATCGGCGACGGCGTCTCGTAGCCGACCTCCTTCAGTGCCTTGAGGATGGGGGCCGGGATGCCGAGGTCGGCGAACGTCTGGAGCGGGGTGTCATGCATGGAGGGAGTCTTCAAAAATCGTAAGCAAACCTCCAGTTTACTCCTTTAGGCGCCAAGGTTGAGGATTATTTGCGTGCAGGGCACCTGAAAACGCAAGGTGTGTAAAGGCAAAGTTAAAATGTCCGCTTTGAGCAAAGTTGAAATGTCCGTCATGTGACATTTCAAATGCGCTTCTGAGCGGACGTTTTCCTTGCCGTCATCACCCCCTGCACGACGGCGGCGGCAACTCGATCTTCGCGGTAGTTGCGATTGCGTTTCTTCTTGTCGAGAGTTGCGTGCAGCGTTTTGCTATCCACGTCGACATCCTTCGCCCGCAGCGGTTGCTCCATACGGATATAGGCGAGCACGTTGCCGTTAGCGCGCATTTCAACTCGACCATCAGCATAGGTATGGATGTTGATGGACTGACCGATCAGCTTGCGAAGCTCAGGCTTATCGTCAAACCGATACGGTACGCCGCCGTGATGCAAGGTGAGTTTGGCGCTGAGTTTTCGGCTGTCGCAAATGGCCAGGATCAGATCCAGGTTGTAAGTTGAGTTAAGGGCGACATGCAGGTCAAGCGGATTGCCCGGCTCGACTGAAAAGCGTGCGTTGTAGTTCTGGATGAAATCACCGCACCAGGCGTTTGCGGTCTCGATGTCGTTGATGCCGTCCAGTCGCAAGGTTTTAACCAGACGGTCTTGCAACGTACGGTTAGCCCGCTCCACGCGGCCCTTCGCTTGAGGAGAGTTGGCACAGATTAGCTCGATGCCAAGTTCATCGAGCGCACGCTGGAACTGGGTCTTCGTCTGGTTCGTTGCTGATGGTGAGCGAAAGACCGCTGCACGGTCGGCATAGAACGCTTGCGGTCTGCCGTGCTGCTCGATGTATCGTCGAGTCGCCTCAAAATAGCTGGCCGTCGTTTCTGTCTCGGCAAAGTGCAGATGCTGAATCCTGCCCGTCGCATCGTCGATATACACTAGCAAGGTGCAAGCGTCGCCACGTTTCTCGAACCAGTGATGACGACTGCCGTCTATCTGGACCAACTCTCCGATGCACCGACGTCGTTCTCGCGGCTGATAAAGACGGCTCTTGTGGGCAGATTTCGTGACCCATAGCCCGGCCTTGATCATCAAGTTGCGCAGGGTTTCCTTCGACAGTTTCAAGCCATGCCGCTCGCGTAGTTGCTCGCAAGCCAGCGTCGGCCCAAAGTCGGCATAGTGATCACGTAGCAGTCCCAGCGCCTTCTGCGCCACCTCAGGCGCAAGCCGATTGTTGCTCGGCTTGCCCCGCTGCCTGGATATCATCCCGCTCTGGCCTTCTTGTTCAAAGCGTTTTTGAAGACGGCGTATTTGACGCGTCGTTATCCCCAGCCGCCTGGCCGCAATGACCGCCGTGATCTCGCCCTTGATACTGGCGCCGATGACCCCGGCGCGTTCCAACTCCTCCATCGTAATGCTCCCGATTTTTCCCACGCTCGACTCCAAACCGTTCGGAATCGACAGCATGAGCTATCTAGCAAAAGCGGACATTTCAACTTTGCTAAATGCGGACATTACAACTTTGCCCTAACA